>CAIQQJ010000062.1 GCA_903873905.1 uncultured Flavobacteriales bacterium | reverse complement strand
TTATTTGATCCAAGTAATCAGCCACGAAGGAACAATGGAAACAAGAAAGATTTTCGCTCAATAAGACTTATCGAGAGTAAGTTTGTTTGAAAAAGAGAGGCGAGCCAATGCGGTTCGCCTCTCTTTGTTTTTGTATTTGAAGTTAATTGCGAGACATTATTTTGAAATCCCAACAAAAGGTTTTGCATTGACAAAAAAACTGTCGAAACTAAACGCAATAATATTTGAAATCAAATCGGTAAATCAAAAATTAAATGATTCTTCGGATGAAGTTGAAATATTTGAATGGTGCATATTTCATTGGAAGGTCTATCCAAGTTGGTGTTATAACAACTGCCCGTTCATTGCTGAAAGCAAAAAAGCTGGAATGCCCGTGGTATTTTCCAATTCCACTGTTTCCTACACCACCAAAAGGCAAATGATGATTGGCAATATGCATGATGGTGTCATTGATGCAGGCGCCACCAGAACTTGTCTTTGCTAAAATCTCCTTTGCCTTTCTGTTTGATCCAAAATAATAAAAGGCAAGTGGCTTTTCCATTGCATTAACATATCGAATGGGTTCGTCAATATTTTCAAAAGAAAGCACTGGTAATATTGGTCCAAATATTTCTTCCTGCATAATGGGGAAATCCAACTTCACCTCATCAATTATAGTAGGAGAAATGAATCGATCCTCACGGTCAATTATTCCACCAAATTTTATTACGCCATCCTTCATCAATTTCTGCAAACGATCCATCGCTTTCAGGTTGATGATTCTAGGATAGAATTTATTTTCCTGTATGTTCTTTCCATACATCGCTTCAATTTGAAACGCAATTTTCTCCACCAATTCATTCTTGATGGAAGCATGAGCAAAAAGATAATCGGGTGCAATGCATGTTTGGCCCGCATTAATGGTTTTTCCCCAAGCAATTCTTTTGGCTGCCAAATCAATGTTCGCATCGGCATCAACAATACAAGGACTTTTTCCACCCAATTCCAAAATCACAGGCGTGAGGAATTCTGCAGCCGCTTTCATGATGATTTTTCCAACAGATGAACTTCCTGTGAAGAAAATCAAATCAAATCGTTGTTGAAGCAAAATTACATTTACCTCTTTTTCTCCCTGAAGCAAACTAATGTAATTCTCTTCATATGTTTCCGAAATCATTTCATGCATGACCAATGCAATATTCGGTGCATCAGGAGAGGGCTTCAACAAAGCACAACATCCCGATGAAATTGCGCCCACTAAAGGATTCATCAACAATTGAAATGGATAATTCCAAGGTGCAATAATCAATGCGACACCAAGTGGTTCATATTGTATTTCGCTCGACGATGGCAAAAGATGAAATGGCGTTTCCACTTTTTTTGCACCTGACCATAAGGATAGATTCTCAATGTGCAAATCAATTTCCTGCAATACAATGCTGATTTCTGTTAAAAAGGATTCCTCAAATGATTTACGCAAATCCTTGAATAGAGCATCGACAATTTTCCCTTCGTACTTTCGAATGGCAGTTTTGAGTGACTTCAACTGTTTTTTTCTAAACGAAATTTCCTTCGTCTGATGTGTCGCAAAAAAGGCACGATGCGCATGCAGTTTATTCTCAATTTGGAGTTTAGAGATTTCTTCCATAATGCTCATTTTATTTATTTTCTTCCAGTGAAATGCTTCATCTTTTTATCTTCACCAAGAACTTTTCACACAAACCTATCGAATACACATACCGGCAATAAACCGCACGATGATTATTCTTGAATAAAAAAAATCTCTCAGTTTAATGAGAGATTAATAATAGGGAATCTTATAATGAAATAAAATTATTCCTCAGGGCAGATGTAGATGTAGTCATTAGCTGGATTAAATCCAGGTTCATGTTCAAGTAAAGCTTCTGCTAATTGGCGTAATGCGTAATTTCTAACTGGGCGACCTTCATTCAATTGTTCCAAACGAATAATGAACTGAAAAGGGATTCCTGTCCATACTTGTGCAAGTGGTTCGGATACTTCGGTAAATTTAAATTGAACCCATTTGTCAAATTCGGCATTTGGGAATCCGTGGCTGCCATTGAGCATTCGCTCTGCATTAACAGGTATGATCCGGAATCCGGTTGTCATTTCCAATACATTTAGCGCCATAAGTTTTTTTTTCTTTTTTCGTTGCGATCAAAAGTAGATGCCACTACTATAGACAATGAGATGGCGTTTCGAAGTTTTCTACATTAGCCTGTTAGCGGAGTATTTCAAAAACACCCTTTCTCTGTTGATAAGTGTGTGTTGGAAAGGAAAAAATGTCCTGAAATGCTTGCTATTGCTAGGTTGTATAGATTTTTGTTATAGGGCTAGTTTTTGTTAATATCGTAAGCGGAAGAAATTTTTTAAAAAATTAGTTTTCAACAATTATTTTTTTTCAAAAGAAAAGCCGTCCCAACAATTCTGTTGGGACGGCTTTCTTATAAAATAAAAAAATGATTTCTTTATTTGTATCCAAGCATCATCACCATACATTCTGAAGGTGGCAATGAATCGTTGACAGAAGGAATTTCGTAATCAACATAAAATTTGAATTTCAAACCCTCAGGTTCGAAGGTGTGAATTTTTTCTCCTGGCTTCGCTGTTGCTGTAAACAACGCTTTGCGGTTTTTAGAATCCTTGTCTTTGTTATAGACGTTAATCGTAACGTTACGAGTAATTCCTTCAGTATTCCAAACTACTCGGTATTTTTCACCAATGAAAACTGGAATTTCCAATTCTTTCATTTGTTCTTTTTTCTTGTAATAAAGACGAGTTACTTTACCGGAGTCGTATTTGAATGGATCAAGCGCAGCCTTGGCATTTTCCTTCAATGTCTTTACATCGCAGGTATCTGAAGCTTGAATAAATGCGCAAGTAAGACCGACAAAAATTAGCGCTGCTGGTATTAGAAAAAGGTTAAAACGTTTCATGTATTGTATGTTTTTTCCGAAGGAAAGATCTTCGGCAGGGGTTAGCCATTAGTGATTTTCTTACGTAATTCCTCGATTTTTGAAAGGACTGATTCGATTTCCGCTTTATCAGGATGAACATCTTTAAAATCAAGATCTGGATTTTCAGAAAGTTTTTTCAAGGAAGGCATAGCACTGATCGCATCCTGCACTCCTTGCATATCGGTCATAAGGGTTGCAATACTTGGATCTTTAGCAGAATATAATTTCAATTCATCAATGATATCTTTACAAACAGCCATTTGTTCCAACAAAGCCTGAACAATTTTCTCATTACCATCCTTGCGATAAACTTGTCCACCTAAATACATAGACTCGATCCATGCACCTGAAAAGATAACTCCATAAAGTTCGTTTTGTTGATTTTCATCCAATTGCTGGTCGGTTTGAAATTGGATTTCAGCAATGATTGAACCAAGAGAATCTTCATTGTCAATATTCTTATTGAAACGATCATAAAGACTTGACTGCTCAAACACCTTCCCAAGATTGATTTTTGAACCCAAATCACGGATGGTTTTAAGCAATTGCTGACCATCATTGGTTTGTTTGTTCAGTACGCAATAGGCCATATCGGCACTATAAACTCCCATGTTTTCGGCACGAACAAAAGTGGTAGAATATTTTGCGGCATTTTCGTTTGAATTGATAAGGCCAGGCAAGAATTTGAGTCCAGACCTTTTAAACATAGCGGCAACTCGTAATGGAGATGGCAATGAAGATTTGGATTCAGGTGCTTCAACTGTGGCTACCACAGTGTCTTTTTTGAGAGTGTCTGTTCCATTGTTAGTTGGAGACTCATTACTGCAAGCCACAGCAAAAAGGACTGAGACAAGGGCAGCGAAACGTATTTTCATAAGAGAAGTGTTTATTGGGTTACAACGGGGTAAAGGTAAAAAAATCGGGGAATTGGCAGTTTGTTTCAATATGTTAAAGTATTCCCCCGTTCAGATGGAATTAGCTACTTTTGCTTCCTCAAAAATCGACACTACTCTCTATATGAAAAAAAGTATTCTGCTGTTTGCAAGCTCGATCCTGTTAACGGTTACTTCATTCGCACAGGTTAAAACGACTCCTGTTGTTCCTGTTGCAGGAACACCGGATCCTAATGATCCAATTCTCATGACCATCGGTGATACAAAAGTTCACCTTTCTGAGTTCATGTATGTTTATAAAAAGAACAACAAAGATCAGGCGAATGATCCAGCGGCTTTGGAAAATTATCTTGATCTCTTCACCACTTTTAAAATGAAAGTGAAAGAGGCAGAAGAATTATCACTGGATACTTCCGCTTCCTTTAAAAATGAACTGGCTGGTTATCGCCACCAAGTGGCACAGCCTTATCTCACCGATAAAAAAGTAAATGATAGCTTGTTGATGGAAGCTTATTCCCGTATGCAGGAAGATCTACGTGCAAGCCATGTGCTCATTCGCTGCGATGAAAATGCTTTGCCGCAGGATACTGAAATCGCATGGTCAAAAGCGATTATTGTGAACGGACTTATTGCCGGAAAAGCAAACGTAAAACAGATCAATGATTACGAGGCGAAATTAAAAGCGAAATACAAAATCACAAAAGCGTCACCTCCAGCCGACACAATGAAAATTTACAATTTGGTAAGTCCACTTCGCCAACTTGAGAAGAAATACAGAGGTAAACCAGCTCCATTTGATGAGGTTGCCTTTCTTGTTTCCGAAGATGAATCAGCAAAACAAAACCGTGGTGATCTTGGATATTTTACCGCATTTTCAATGGTTTATCCTTTTGAGACAATGGCGTATAAAACACCTGTTGGAAAAGTTGGTGGCCCACTTCGTACACGTTTTGGATATCATATCATAAAAGTTACAGATCGTCGTCCTGCACAAGGAGAAATTTTGGTTGCTCATATCATGGTTAAGGCTCCTGAAGGAATGCCTTCTGCTGATTCCATTACTGCAAGAGCAAAAATCTATGAGATTTATGCAAAAGTAAAAGCAGGTGAAGATTTCGCTACACTCGCAAAACAGTTTTCTGATGACAAACCAACTTCTGTAAATGGCGGACAACTGCCATGGTTTGGACTTTACAAAATGCCACAAACATTTGAAAAAGCAGCATTTGCTTTGGCGAATAATGGAGATGTTTCTGAACCCATCAAAACAGCTTGGGGTTGGCACATTATCAAACGGGTTGACAAAAGAGGAATTGCATCTTTTGAATCCATGAAAGGTGAATTGAAAACTCGTGTAAGCCGTGATCAACGAGCAATGCAAGGGCGAACATCTCTTATTGCAAAAGTGAAAGTGGATAATAAGTTCACTGAATATCCGGTTACGAAACAAGATTATTATAAGCTATTGGATTCTACTTTTTACCAAGGAAAATGGTCTTCAGACAAAGTAAAAAGTTTGAATAAAGTAATGTTTACACTTGGAACGACTAGTTACACCCAACATGATTTTGCAGTTTACCTTGAAAATCATCAAACCCGTCGCCCAAAAGCGGATAACAAAACACTCATTGATGAAGCTTATAAAAATTTCGTTGATGACGCTTGTGTAGCTTATGAAGACAGCATGCTCGAAATAAAATATTCTGATTTCCGCAACCTGATGCAAGAATATCGTGATGGCATTTTATTATTTGACTTAATGGACAAAAAAGTTTGGTCGAAAGCCGTTAAGGACACAACAGGACTTCGTAATTATTATGAGTTGAATAAAACGAAATACATGTGGGGAGAACGTGCTGATGCAACTGTTTATTCCTGTAAAGATGCTGCAACATCGAAAGCGCTTCGAAAACTTTTGAAAGCTGGTAAGGATGAAAAAACAATTCTTGCAACTTTGAATAAGGATTCACAACTCAATGTTACTGTAGATCATAAAGTTTGGAACAAAGCTGAAAATGCTTTGGTTGATGGGAATTGGAACATTGGAATTTCCCCTGATCAGACAAAAGATGGCCGTATTGTTTTTGTTTCAACAACGAAAATCATTCCGCCAACTCCAAAAACTTTACAAGAAGCACGTGGTGTAATCACTTCAGATTATCAGAACCAATTGGAAAAAGATTGGGTTGGAAGTTTGAAGAAAAAATATCCTGTTGTAATTAATCGTGATGTGCTTAAACAAGTAAAATAAATTCATTTTTATTTTCAAGCTTGAGTGCATCTCGTTTTTAAGGAATTAAACCGAAAGGATGAGTAGTTTTTTAAATAGGCAACGAATTGAGTTGGTCAGCGTCTTCCTCTGGGGGACGCTGGCTCTCTTTTTAGCCGCATCCTGCAATACTCCTGAAACTCAAAATCAATCTGAAAAAGGGAAAATAGTGGCACGCGTTTTTGATTATAAATTATACGTTTCTGATTTGCGCGATGTTATTCCTGCTGGAATTCCTTCCGATGACAGTGCACGTCGTGCTGAAAATTTCATCAACTCCTGGGTGAAAGAAAAATTACTCGTCCATAAAGCGGAAACCAATTTGGGTAATGAGCATAAAAATGTAGACAAACAATTAGCGGATTATCGAAATTCATTGATCATTTATGCTTATGAAAAGGAGTTGGTTCGACAGAAATTGGACACGGTTGTTTCTGAAGAGGTGATTCAAAAATATTATGATGAACATCCGAACGATTTCGAGTTGAAGGATAATATTCTCAAAGTCATTTATGTTAAGGTGGATAAGAAAGCACCGAACATCGCGAAATTGAGAACGCTCATTCAATCCATAAAACCTCAAGACAGAAAAGATCTTGAAGGTTATTGCAAACAGTTCGGACAAAATTATTTCTTGGATGATGATGTGTGGTTATTGTTTGATGATTTGCTGAAAGAGGTTCCAATTGAAACATACAATAAAGAACTCTTTCTACAGAATAACCGATTTGTGGAATTGGCAGATTCTTCGAGTTTGTATTTTGTTAGTATTAGAGGATTCATGACTCGCAATAGTCATTCGCCACTTGCGTTTGAAAAGGAAAACATTCGCAGTATTATCGTCAATCAACGGAAACGAGATATGATTGAACGCATGCATACCGATCTCTACAAAGAGGCAATGGAAAATAAAGACATTCAAATTTATCGCAAATAAAAAATCATGAAGAATATTCAAAAACAATTTACTGTACTTGCAATTCTAATTTCCTCCTTTACAATTTCCGCTCAAGTGAACGGAGACTTGGTGGATCGAATTATCGGTGTAGTGGGAAATCAGATTGTGAAAGAATCGGATGTTCAAGATGCGTTGCACCAATATACAACAGCGAATGTTCCAATAACAGATAGTTTGAAAGGAGCGATTTACGATCAGTTAATGTTTAAGAAGTTGTTGGTGAGTCAGGCAAATCATGATAGTCTTGCTGTTACAGAATCTGAAATTACAGGTGAAACAGATCGCCGTATGCGATATTTTCTCACACAATTCAAATCAGATAAGGATTTCGAAGCCTTTTATGGAAAAACAGTTGATGCTTTTAAATTTGAATTGCATGATCAGGTGAAAGAGCTTTTGCTTGCACAGAAAATGCAAGGAAAAATAACTGCAGACATTACAGTTTCCCCTGCGGAAGTACAGGATTTTTTTAATAAACAGATACCCGATAGCCTTCCTTATATCAATGCAGAAGTTGAATTGGGCCAGATCATTATTATCCCTCCAGTGAATCAGGAATTGAAAGAAGATACAAGAAAAAGTTTGGAGGCTATTCGCCAGCGAATTTTAAAAGGTGATTTGAAGTTTTGTGATGCTGTAAGATTATATACTGAAGATCCAGGTTCAAAGGAAAATTGTGGAACATATGAAAATGTTAGACGAGGTACTTTCGTTCCGGAATTTGATGCAATCTGTTTTAATTTGAAAGAAGGTGAAACATCACCTGTTTTCGAAACGGATTATGGTTTCCATTTTGTGCAACTTATTTCGCGTAAGGGAGAAGAAGTTACCATTCGCCATATATTGAAATCAATTCCATCTTCACCAGATGATTTGAAACAATGCAAAACAAAATTGGATTCCATTCTGATTTTGATTCGTAAAGATTCTACCACATTTTGTAAAGCCGCAGCAAAATTTTCGATGGATGATGAATCAAAATATAATTGTGGCCTTTTTGTAAATCCTGAAACGGGTACATCAAGAATTAGTGTTGAACTACTTGGCCAATTGGATCCTGATCCGCAATTCCCACTGCTCGTAAGTCAAATGAAAGTTGGTTCAATATCTTCTGCACAACCTGCAGTTTCACCTGGCGGAAAGCAAGGATATAGAATTCTTTATTTACGTTCACGCACAGAACCGCATCGCGCAAATCTGAAAGACGATTACCAAATGATTCAAGACAAGGCCTTGCAGGAAAAACAAAATGCAGTGGTTGATGCTTGGGTGAATAAACGTTTGATCACCACTTACGTTCGTGTTGCAGATGATTATAAAAAATATCATTTTACATATCCTTGGTTGCAGTATAACAAGTAAATTAGTAATTGGTAAATGGTGATTGGTAATTTGTTTAAAAAAAATGAACCAATTTCAGAATCATCGAATGCCAATCACCAAGAAAAATCACTAATCACCAAATCACATTTTTATGAATTTCAAGTCAGATGTTGAAGCCGTAGATTTTTTCAGGGATAAACACAATAAGCTCCGTGCTGAAATCGGCAAGGTGATTGTTGGACAAGATGATGTGATCAGGGACGTGCTTATTTCCATTTTTAGCAACGGACATTGTTTGCTAGTTGGAGTGCCAGGTCTTGCAAAAACATTGTTGGTAAATACCATTGCGCAATCGCTTGGTTTGAGTTATAACAGAATTCAATTTACTCCCGATTTAATGCCTTCGGATATTATTGGAACTGAAATTCTAGATGAAAATCGCCAATTCAAATTCATTAAAGGCGCATTGTTTTCGAATATTATTTTGGCCGATGAGATCAATCGTACACCGCCAAAAACACAATCTGCACTTTTGGAAGCGATGCAGGAACGTTCTGTAACTGCGGCAGGAAAACGATATGAATTGGCAAAGCCATTTTTTGTTTTGGCAACACAAAATCCAATTGAACAAGAAGGAACTTATCCATTACCAGAAGCACAGCTTGACCGATTCATGTTTAATGTTTGGTTGGATTATCCATCTTATCAGGAAGAATTATTGGTTGTGAAAAACACCACATCTGATCGCACAGTTAAACTTGAAAAAGTTTTGGATGCGGAAGAAATTATTTTTTTACAGGAATTGGTTCGCCGTGTTCCTGTGGCTGATAATGTTTTGGAATACGCTGTTAAACTCGCAACCAAAACGCGCCCAAATACACCAAGTGCAACTGCTGATGTGAATCGTTTGCTTTCATGGGGTGCTGGTCCACGTGCTTCTCAGTATTTGGTTTTGGGTGCAAAATGTCATGCAGTGGTTACAGGAAAATATTCTCCAGACATCGAAGATGTTCGAGCAGTTGCTGCGCCGATTTTACGTCATCGCATTGTGCGAAATTATAAAGCGGAAGCAGAAGGTGTGAGTGTGGAAGAGATTATTAAGGGCTTGTTGTAATTGCCGCCTTCGATACATTTTTCTTTTTTGTCAAAGTGATTGTATATAGAAGCGAAATATTTTTGGTTGACAAAAAAGAAAAACACTCAGTCTGACAAAGTAATTAAGTATGAAATCGCTTCTGTTGTGGGGCGATTTTTTATTTGTAGAACTTATTTCTTAATTGCTTTCTTGATAAAGACTTATTTGCGTGAGGGATTGAGGTCCCAACAGCAGTATTGGGATTGGAGCTCTTTTTGTTCACGAAAATATTTTTCAGGAAATAAAAACAAAAAAGCGACTGCCGAAAGCCCGGCCTGAGGAACGAAAGGCACGCCATAAAAATATGGAATATCAAAATTCTTGAATCCTTGAATTATCAATTTGCCACATGATCCCAAGCGTAGGTTTTTTCGGCCACATTATAATGTAGCGTACTCGTTCCTGTCTTATAGGAAATGTTGATTTCGTTGTAGGATAATTTGTACCGGTGTGCAAGCCAAATCAAGCCGATCGTTGGCATTTTTTCAGTAGGGCAGGAGAGATTCAAAACAGCTCCTGATTTACCCGACATCAGAGGAACCTTATTTACAATTTTACTGGTAACTGGAACTCTTCCATTTGAAGAATAATACCAAGTGCATTCAGGACCGTACCAAATATTTCCGGAGGCATCAGCATCGGGAAAATTCCAAATTGTAATGCTTTGATCAAGATTTATTTTGGAGAATTTTTTCCATCCTGAAACCTTCATGTTGAGTTTGGAAAGTGCAATGGAAGAATTGTAAAGTGCGCGTGCCATGGAAGCAACTTGAATGGTATCGAATTTCTTTTTTGAAATGGTGACGATATTTTTTGCATCGACCATATAGTAAGTTGCATCTTTTTTAAATCCGGAAGAATCAACAGTTCCCGCAACAACTTTCCAACCGCTCTTGTTTGGATAACAGATAAAATCTTTAGTTGCAGGAAGATGATCGAAAGTTGCGACTCGTTGCCATGCGCTATCGTATTGAAGAAAAAACATCGCCTGATCTTCATTGGCCTGAAATTTTTTCAATTCAAACCCTGGTGGTAATCCGAACCCCTGCGCTAAAACAGTGGTAGTGCTTAGTGGTAGAAGTAGTGAAAGTAAGATTCTAAAGTAGGTTTGTTTCATAGCTTAGGGGCGACACTTGGAAAAAGGCAATAAGTATGCCGTTTCTCCTATCAAAGATATAAAAATGGGTGATGTATGATGTTTGAATGGGGGATTTTGGATTTTTCTAGGAAAAAGTGAATGTTTCTTTTATCCAATTCGCAAACTTGTAAAGCCAGAAAAGAAAAACTCCCCTGTTTCCAAGAGAGTTTTTCTTAAAATAAATTTTCAGCTGAAATTTGAAATCAAAAAATCTGTAATCAATTACTGAATATCACTATTCGCAGAAACAACATCCACCCATTTGCCGGCTTTTCTTGCATTGATGGTATGATCATACATCGCTTCACAGTAGAATGCAGGAAGGTAAAAATGTCCTGAATAAGTTGCATTCAATTGAACCGTGTAGGTCCTGGTTTTTTGTGGACTGAGGTAGAAGAAGGTGTAAACACGATCGTCACGAATGTCTTGGTAATCGTAGGTGTCATTCGAAATAACATTTGGACCATCTTCCATTCGTTGGTTTCTGATTTCCCAACCGGAAGGGAAAATTTCAGCAAGCGCCATTTCCTTGTATTCACCTCTTATGCCTGGATTGTAAATTGTGACGGACGCAAGGAAATCAGTTCCCTGTTCAATTTTTGAAGGATCAAGTGTTTGTCCGTTCATGGTTGTGAATTGGACTGTCATTCCAAGATTGCTTTCTGCATCCGTTTCATCTCCAGCAGCAGGGACACCGGCAAGAACCATACGTACGAAAAGTGTATTGCTTCCGTTGTTTTTAATTACAACCTTTCCTGATTTGGTGTTAGTGACATTCATGTCAACAGTTGCAACAGTTTCTTTTCCGTTGATATTTCCGTTCAATTTATTTACAGAATAATCACAATTGATTCCGCCCGTAGTTTTATCTGCACCACTGAATTTACATAATGCGATAAGTGAATACGCTGTGGATTGTGTGTTCATCCAATAATCATGACGGTTCAATGTTTCTGAGACTATTTTTGCAAGTGGCGCAGCTTTCACACGCATAGGTCCACCCATGATGCTCATTGTTTCAAGAATCATCGCTTCATCACGATCTGAATTTCCGTAGCTGTAGGACAATTCTGTGTAGGAAGGAATTGTTGTTGTGAGCCCTGCAACAATTTGTTTTGCAATTTCTCCTTGTCCCGCCAATTGGTAGGTTGCAGCCAATCTCCATTTTGCGGCAATGCTTAATGATTTCACTTCGCGTAACCTGTTCATTGCACCAAGCTCTGGTGATTTCGCAAGTGCGAGCGTATAGAGACGATAAGCCTGAATGAGATCATCATTGTAATAATAATATCGATCATTACGAGGTGTCCAATTGATGGCTTGTTCACGTTGGAATTTTTTCCATCCATCAATTAGTCCTGCAGGCAAAGTGTAGCCTTTTAATTCCGCTTCCAATAGGAAATGACCACCATAATTGCTTCCCCATTCACTTACAGAATTTTCTCCTGGCCAATACGAAAGTCCTCCACTTGAAGTCTGGAAATTTCTCAAACGTATTATTCCTGCTTTGATATTCATATCAATTTTCTTTTTCTTCTTGTCATCGATTTTCATCAAATCAGCAAGATAAAGTTGCGGGAACACCGAGGAAGTTGTTTGTTCAATACAACCGTAAGGATAATGAATGAGATATTCCAATCGTTCACCTAAATTCAGCGGTGGAACAGTACTGATTTCAAGTGTTCCAGAATTTGTACCTGCAACTCCAATTGGAACATAAGTTGAAGTCCAACTTTTTCCAGGATCAAGAACAGCATCATACGAATCTGTCATTGTTGTATTCGGATTTCGAACATCGAGTTCAATATTATATTCCGCACGTTCTCCACCACCTGTTGCAACAATTTTCACTGTTCCAATTCCAGCAGCATCAGCAACATGAAGTTTGAACGAAACAATATTGTCACCAACGTCCTTGAATGAAGTTGATTTTGTAGAACCACCTTCAACCGTAAATAAATTATTCGGTGTGATTGTGACCGTAACATTTTTCACTTTTTTCTCCATTGCAAAAACATCTACTGGAAGTTCTACAGTTTCTCCTGGTCCAACAACACGAGGTAATGTTCCAAGGATCATCAATGGTTTTCGAACGGGAACTGTTTTTTCCGCATTGCCATAAGCGAGATCTTCACCTGTCACCACCATCACACGAACCGAACCAACATATTGTGGCATCATGAAAGTTTGTGTTTGATGTTCGCCCGCTTTCAATTCGAATGGTCCCATGAATTTCACCATTGGTTTAAAACGATTTGCTTTTTGTCCACCTGTTTTTCCATTGTCACCATCACCACCAATTCCAAGAACGCGTTCCATTTCTGCACCATATGCACCCATTACCAAATCGTACATGTCCCAAGTTTTTACTCCAAGTGCTTCACGTGAATAAAAATTGGACCAAGGATCTGGCGTTTTGAAATGTGTGAGATCAAGCAAACCATCATCTACTACAGCGAGTGTATAGGTCATTGGTTTTCCATCTTTTTCTGAAACGGTTACACTTGCATTTTCTTCTGGTTTCCAAACTGCAGCAGTGGAAATTTGCGGGGTGATATGAGTCTTCGGATCTTCAACTGAAATTGGAATCACTCCATACATTCTGATTGGCGCATCATTAATTGTTTGCGCGTGCGGTTGAATGAGTGTTACGTTCACATAAATATTTGGAGCCATATCAGAAGTGATAGGAACTTGATAGGTGATGTTTCCTTTTTTCTCCGTTTGTGCCCAAAATGCATTCAGCACTTTTGATCCATTTTCAATGCTAATGAGTGCGCGACCTTGTCCTGGTGAAGGAATGGTGAGATTCATTGTTTCACCAACATTGTATTTCGTTTTATCAGAAGAGAATTGAAGCAAACTTGCGATGTCCATATTGTTTGCATTGCTGCCACTACCTTCCCAATAGGGCCAGTCGAACCAAGCAAGTGTTCCAGTGGAATGACCACTTTCTTCATCTGTCACGCGAATTAAATAACGACCGTAATCTTCGTTCTTTACATTGATGTTGAATTTCCCAATTCCATTTTTGGTTTCAATTTCCTGTTCCAGATATGGACTGTAATATTCACTGCTTACATAGCGAGCGAGATTATCATAATCATCACTCCACCACCAACGCCAATCTACTTTATAAATTTTCACAGAAATTTTAGAACGCGAAGTTGCTTTTCCATTTTTGTCAACCGAAGCAACACGAATTCCCCAATCTTTTCCTGTCGACAACATTCCTCCCCAATCATCACCTTTCGGGACGAGAATTCCAACGTAATTATCATAAGGAGAAAAATCTACAGAGAAACGATCACTACTGAATGCTCCACCTTCTTCAAAGACACGTGTGTTGAAAGAAGCGCGCAACATTCCGGGAGCATTTTCTGCAGAGAGGAGTGGATTGAATTCCGCATTTCCATTTTCGTCGAGTGTGTTGTCGAAGATGGTTTTATTTTCAGTGCTGAAATTTGTTGCAGGATCATCAAAAGTGTAATTGTCATAACCTTTGAAGGAAGTTTTTGTTTGATATAAACTTACATCCACTTGCGTTTTGAGATTTTTTGCAATTGCACCATGCAACCATCGCGCATTCACTTTTACCTTTTGATCCTTGTCGTTTTTCAATGCAGTAACACCACCGAAATCGAGATTTATTTTTAAACGATTCGGCATGATGGTTTCAACTTTTATGTCTTTTGAAAAAGTTGCGCCACCCACACGCACTCGCGCAGTCCAAGTTCCCGTTGGGGCATCCGGATCTGTTGTAGTTGTGAAATTGTAAAATCCATTCATCGATTGCGCCTTCACAACACGACTTACCAATTGTCCTCGAGCATTTGTCAATTCAAAAGTTACGGGATGCGTTGCAGGAAGAAGATGTTGTTTGTCTTCGAGAATAAAACTTAAAAACAAAGTATCACCTGGACGCCAAACGCCGCGTTCACCATAAATAAATCCTTTCAATCCTTTCTGAACAGTTGTTCCAGAAACGTCGAATGCGCTTACTGAAAGAGAAGAACCATCATCGAGTTTCAAATAACCTCTTTGATTACCACTTTTCGCAATTAATAAAAATGGTTTCTTTTTCGGAAGATCAAATTTTGAAATCCCATCAACTCCCGTTGTGGATTTAGCCAATAACTGATGCTGATAATCATACACTTCAAGTTGTGCACCTGAAACCGGATTGGTAGTAATTAAATCGTTCACGGCGAATAACATTCCTCCATCATTGCCACGTTTTGCAAGAAGACCTAGATCAGAAGCAAGAATATTTCTTGTTTGAGTTTTTCCATAATAATAGGAATCATCACAAGCATCAGCGTTATTGCCATCACCGTAGTAATCGTAATAACCACCATCGTCATAATAGTCGCCACCATAATAGCCATAACTTCCTACATCACTGTAATCATCATCCTCTGCAGGATTTGCGAATTGATTGTTTTCGGTTTCATTATCATCTGTTTTTTTAGTTGTGTCATTTGCACATTTATAAACAGCATATTGTTTTTTGAAACCGATTGAAACTCTATAGATTGCTCCAGGTTCTGTTTTAATAAGATCTGCCATGTCGAGTGAATAATTGCACCATCGTCCATAATCAGCTTTGTTTTTTACATTGAGATCAATTCTTTTCTTCAATACCACTTTTCCTACACGATACAATTCACTTCCACCGTCAAGCGAATTTACTTGAAGGAATTGAGGGATATTGTTTTCATAAACACGAATGATTTTTACATCAACAGATTTCAAGCTCACGGCTTGGAATGGGAATAATAAACCATTACCACTATTCGGAAGAATAACTCCTTTACCGACTAATTTTACTTGAGGTTTTAATTCTTCAAATGTCAAGACTTGTGTGAATGCATGAGGAAGGGGAAATCCTACAATATTTTTTATCCCTTGAGCAATGCTTAGGCTATAATCTCCGCTAATCATTGATTCTGGATAAACTTTTATATCATTATCCTCAACAGTAAATTTCAACCCTGTATCGATTCCTTTTATTGAAATAAGTCCATCGAGATTTTGTTTCTCTGCAATTGGATCAGAAAATTCCACAACGATACATTGTTCCTGACCTTGATCAACACGAACATTGGTTACTTTAAAATCCTTGAGTGAAGGGATGGTAAGGGTATCGGATTTCTGCACGTCGATTCCCAATAATTTCCCATCCCATGCGAGTTGAACTGAACCTTCTTTTTCTCTTCTAGAAATGCTGTCAACTGTAAAAGTATGAGTGACATTATCTCCTTCATGTATCCAATGGATGTTCAAGTTCTTGTTGTCTTGTTTAACAACCAATAATTGTTCTACCAATTTTGCATCAGCTGCATCAGCGGTTAGCAGTGTTCCTTTTAGTTGCTGTTGGCGCATTGATTTTTTATCTGTTGTATGCATGCCATCAACTGAAACTGTCAATCCTTGTTTCATGGTTTTGAAACCGAATCGCATGGTTCCCAATTCTTTTGGAACATCCGTCACCAGTTTACTCAAATCAAATTCCACATTGAATACCTGATCTGAAGAAAGTCTTTTGTCAGGACGGAATTCCAAAGTTCGACTGTCGAGCCAAAATGTTTTTCCTTCAATAGCAGGATCGAAAGAAAAATAGGGTTCTTCAACAGGTTTGTCGAAGGTAATTGGCCCGGTATAATCGGAAGCGAGACTTACCCGTATGTATGACTCGTTTGAAATTGTTCCGGAAGTGAAAGCTGATATGTATGCGCTAAACGCAGGATCAACTTTCGTGATTTCTACAGCAGATTTTTTGCTGTGAGAGATAAAAGGAATTGCGATCATTGTGAGGACAACGATTGCTGCTAATGCAAGAATGACACGTTTGGACATTTGGTTGTGGTTTGGTACTACGAAGCTATTGCATAAATGCAAAATAGCCCTATGATGTTGGTTGTTTTTAGCAACTGTCGCTAAAAAACTGACAATTGTATCACAGAACCACCATAGAATCCTCTGAATTATGGTACGGTATTGATTGAAACCTATTGATTGGAACTTGCTTTTCGAAAAAAATTAGTGAATAATCATTACTTTCTTTCTTCCCAATAATTTTCCCTGCTGAATCACTTCCACAGTATATAATCCATCCATCCAACGTGATGTTTCCAGTTTGGCCAGTGCGCCAGTCATGGTTTTCGTGAATGTCAATTTTCCTTCGCCATCATAAATATTGACAAGAACCGGTTCATTTGAATTTTCATCCCATTCAACTGTAACACTATTTCCCGCGGGATTTGGATAAGCAAAAATTTCTGATGGAAGCGGAGGCAATTCTTCTACACCAATGAGCATATGCGAAACGCCATTTGCAAAACAATATTGACCTTTCATTAATGTGTCTGCTTCTACATAACCATATTTCGAAGTTGCATGTGGACCAACAATAGATTTGATATAGTGATGCGGATATTCATGCCAATCATCTGCTGGATTACGACGATATAAAAGAATAATGCTGTCACCATTTGGAGTAGTAAGGTGATCGTCCAAATAATTCCCTGGCCCTGCTGTTGTGGAAGTTCGGCCATCATAATACAATCTTGCTTTGGCAATAAATGTTGTAGGGAAAATGCCATCAATTGTCCAATAACGCTGATCTGAAATTCGATAATTATTTGTGTTGTTAATGATCGGATCCGGTTTGGCATAATTATGTTCAACGCGAACGAATGCGGAATCTACAATTGAAATTACGGTCAAACTACATCGAGCGGTCGTAAAGTTATGCGCACCAATTGTAGAAATAGTTCCTGCCTCATCAACAATAGCATCACTGATTTTTTCATCCATGTCAATTGCAGTCATTGCAGGATTGAATGGAAGCGTGACGATGAAACTTGTGTATTGCCCGGAAATAAATTGTCTTGATGTTGTTTTGCTCCAATCACTTTTTAGAAATGTGAAATCCAGCGGAATATTTGTAAAATAATTTGTAGCTCCAGTAAGTTTCTGTCGAACATAAACGGTTACATCATAATTCGGCCCATTTGGAACACTGACTGTTGAATCGATTGAAAAATGTGGCCATCCTGCATTAAAAACCCAATCGTTAAAAAAATCATTTAAATAAGTGAGACCAGTTGCTGCAATTAGATCATCACGAAATTGAACGCTAGTAACATCGGTGTATTGTCGATTTGCCAAATAATGATGTATTCCAATCCAAAAAAGTGAATCGCCCATGTATCCGCGTAAGGTATGTGCAACATCTGCGCCACGCAGGTAAACATTGTCACCATACGTATACGCATGCGGAATGGTATTCAAAGGAAGATAGCCGCCTTCACGAAGGTGAACAAGATGAACCATTTCATCATGATTGGTGCGAATACCATTTTTATAAGCAGTATGACCATATTCCCATTCAGTAAAAACGTATTCTGCATAGGAAGCCCAACCTTCATTCAACCACATTTCACCTTCATTGTTGCAAGTTGCCAAATCGCCGAACCAATGATGTGAAAGTTCGTGTGCCATGATACTTGCTTCATACGTGAGCGAGCCGTTTGCACAAACTCTCGGATAAGAAATGTTTGTTGCATGTTCCATTGCTCCACTGCTGAAAGGAACGAGGCAATAACCAACACGAGGCCATTCGTAAGGGCCAAAGCGTGTTTCAAATGCAGCCAAAGCGTCATTCAAATGCACAAATGAGTTTTTTAAATTGGTTGTGTCAGAAGGCAACGCGGTTAAAATGATCGGATAGGATCCGTAAATTCCCGTGTGTGTCCAATTAACTTGGGTGTAGGTTGCCGTTGAGATGGATGCGAGATAGGAAGGAATTGTTTCTGTCAGATTCCAAGTGCGCCAACGAATGGAGTTTAAATCTATTGTATCTGCACCAAGAACGCCATTACAGTAGGAGGTGTGTCCGTTATTTGTGCCAATGACAAAAGTATAAGAGGCACGTTCAACAAAATTATCGAAGCAAGGATGAAAGACTCTTCCAAAGGCATGCGGATTGGCATTAAAACTTACACCTAGATTATACGCGTAAGGCGCCTGAAAATAAAATCCTCCCCAAACATTCGGACCAGGATCCAATTGAGGTTTCCCATGATACCAAACTGCAAGGTTAGCTGTGTCACCGATGTTCATGCTTGCGGGTAAATTAATTTTCAATAAGGTATCCGAATACGTGTAGGTGAGTAGCGTATTGGTCTCCACGATGGAATCAATTCTCATGTGCAATAAATCTAGGGGAAGGATATTGACATTATTTATTTTTGGAGTAAATTTTATTATTGTTCCTCCGCGAATAGTGTCTGTTGTAAAATCTGTGATGTTGAGTTTTACGGTGTAATGTAGAATGTCAATGGTGTCGCTAATGGAATTTTGCGCCTGTGTTTGAACAGGAACATTTGTTTGCGTTTGTGAATTTGCTGAAATTACAACGAACAAACTGAAAAGAAGTGTAGCAATTTTCTTCATGTAGAAATTATTTGCGAGAATAATAAAGATATGAAAAAAGGATGTGCAGATTTGCAGATTACAGATGTGCAGATTCCTTTTTAACACAAAATCATTATGGCTAAATCTAAATTTCGGGGTAGAAAACCTAGAGTTAGTTCATCTGAAATTTGCACATCTGAAATCTGAAAATCAATTACGCTTTTGCTTTTTTGACTTTCGGTTTTGAATTATACATTTCCTCGCGCTGCACTTTTACTTCTGCATCGTTAATGTATTCGTCGTAGGTCATCATTTTATCAAGCGTTCCATTCGGAGTAATTTCCACAATACGATTCGCGACAGTTTGCATTAATTCATGGTCATGCGAAGTGAAAAGAACAATTCCCTTAAAATCTTTCATGGAATTATTCATGGTGGAAATGGATTCCAAATCCAAGTGATTGGTTGGTTCGTCGAGAATAATTGCATTCGCTCCGTTCAACATCATTCGGGAAACCATGCAACGAACTTTTTCTCCTCCGGAAAGAACACTTACTTTTTTCAATGTTTCTTCTCCTGAAAAAAGCATTTTACCTAAAAATCCGCGAATGAATGTTTCGTCCTTGTCTTTGGAATATTGGCGTAACCAATCAACAAGACTGTCATCGTTGTTTCTGAAAAAATCGGTATTGTCATTGGGTAAATAAGCGGTTTGAATGGTTTGGCCCCATTCTATTTTGCCTGTATCCGGTGTGTCTGTTCCTGCTAGAATATCGAAAAATTTGGAAAGGGCAACATGGTCGCGTGAAAGGAATCCAATTTTGTCTCCTTTTTTCAAACGCAAATTAATGTTCGAAAAAAGTTCAACGCCATCAACCGTTTTAGAAATGTGCTCAACGTTGAGAATCTGATCGCCAGGTTCGCGTTCCATTTTGAAAATGATGGCAGGATATTTCCGATTACTCGCAGGCATCTCATCAATGTTCAGCTTTTCGAGTAATTTCTTACGACTTGTAGCTTGCCGTGATTTAGAAGCATTCGCAGAAAAACGGGCGATGAAATCAATCAATTCTTTTCGCTTGTCTTCTGTCTTTTTATTCAGATCGCCTTTTTGTTTTTGCGCAAGCTGTGATGCTTGATACCAAAAAGAATAATTTCCTGTGTAAAGCGAAATCTTCTTGAAATCGATATCGCAAACGTGTGTGCAAACCGTATCAAGAAAATGTCGATCGTGAGAAACTACAAGGACAATGTTTTTATAATCGGCAAGAAAATCTTCGAGCCATGTAATCGTTTCAACGTCCAAGTCATTCGTAGGCTCATCGAGCAAAAGAATGTCTGGGTTTCCAAAAAGCGCTTGTGCAAGAAGCACTCGAACTTTTTCTTTCGGATTAATTTCACTCAATAACTTTGAATGCAATTCTTCTTTGATTCCCAATTTGCTTAATAAATCGGAGGCTTCGCTTTCTGCATTCCATCCGTCCATTTCCGCAAATTCTGCTTCCAATTCTGAAGCCTTAATACCATCTGCATCTGTAAAAGGTTCTTTTGCATAAATGACCTCTTTTTCTTGCATCACTTTCAGCAATTTTTTATTGCCCATTATGACAGTCTGTAAAACCGGATATGCATCAAAAGCAAAGTGATCCTGACTCAACACCGACATACGTTGACCAGGCGTAATATGAACAGAGCCTTTCGTAGGTTCAATTTCCCCCGAAAGAATTTTCATGAAGGTTGATTTTCCCGCACCATTAGCGCCAATGACGCCATAACAATTGCCGGGAGTGAATTTCAGCTCAACTTCATCGAATAGAACGCGCTTGCCGAATTGTAAATTAAGATTGGATACTGTAATCATTTTTTATAAAAATAAGAGTGCAAAGGTAAGCTGAAAAGGGACAGGGGACAGGGGACAAGTGACAAGTTTTTTATTTCTGTCCAATTAAATATTTTTCACTCGACAAATGGTGAAAAACAGTCGAAAAATGGAAATTGCAGAAAACACTACTTTTGTTGCTTATGAAAAACCCCTTAGCCCCTCTATTTTCAATTTTTCCAATGAAGTATTGCATCCTCTTTTTTGCTGTTTTGAGCGTATTTCCGGCCTTCTCTCAGAAAAATGTGGCTAGAAGAGATTCCCTTGCCAGGCGAGATTCGGTAATTGAGATGATGTTTCAAGGAGCATTGCTGTCAATTGATGCTCTTCAAACAAAAAGCGAAGCTCAAAAGTTGAGCGAACCCATTCAGAAAAGACAAAAGGCTGCAGAAGCGGAGAATCTTTTTTTGCAATCCAGGCAGTATTATTGGAAGGCCATTAAAATTGATAAGAATTATTATCCTGCTTGGACTAATATTGGCACTACCTACTACATGCAAGATTTGCCAAAGGCATCAATTCCTTGTTATCGAAAGGCCTTGTTGATCAATGAAAATTATTCCTCGGCGTGGTATAATCTAGGAGTTTCATATGATGCGCTTGCCAAGAAGGATTCTGCCATCTATTCCTTTCATCGTTGCATTCGTACCGATTCTACTTACATGCTAGCTTACATTCAACTGAGTCGATTGATTATGTTGAACGGAAAAGATTCCGCATCTGCACTTAATTTGTTGCGACTGGCAGCATTTTACAAACCTACTTCTGAAGTTCCATGGGTTACCATGTCGACGATTTATATTTCATACAATGATTCCGCAAATGCAATGGCATCCTTGGAAAAGGCAGCACAAATTTACAAGGGTGATTTGAACAGACTTCAGAACCTTGCAAATTATTTCCAAAGGCACAATGACCAAAAGAAAACCGATTATTATTTGAATCTTTTGGCTATTGAAAAAAGAAAACAAGAAGTTCCGATTGATATTAATCCTGATAAATAATATTATAGGTTGTTTTTAGCATTGGTGTAGTCAAAAATTTCCTACAGCTATTGCTTGCACTAAACTCCACTACTTGTTTTTTTATTGAGAAAAAATAAAAAAGCGCAAGGTCTCTTTTCAGAAAACCTTACGCTGCCTCCAGGCCACAATCGCGAAAACTCTTCCACTCGAAGTAATGAAGTGTTTTGGCTTTGTTAACGAAAATGATGTTTAGCTTTTCGTTCAATTCTGGTTGAATATTTTGTTGTTGGAATAAATTCAAAAGTCGTTCTGCCGTTTCGAGTTGCAACAATGAGTTACTGGATAAAATACTGCTGCTTATCCTTTCAAAAATTCCAAGCACTTTATTGCTTTCCATGATCTTGGTGGTTGTTGTTAATACTAAGCTTGCTAATTCTGTGCCAATTTTCTAACGACTTGATCTGCTGAGTGTGTTCGCGAACGAATAACTTTGCAAAGAATTATGAAGCGATTTATCTCAATCTGTTTTTTCCTTGGAATGATAAGTGGAAATCTTTTTGCGCAAAATGCGAGAAAGGGTTTCCAAAATTTATCACGGCCAGAAAAGCATTGGGTTATGGCTCATCCTTTCATTGCGAAGAAAGCTTTTAATTGTACCGAACGTGCTCGATTTGTTACCGATTCCATGCAGAAAAATAAAATACTGAAAGATGGAAATGGAGGACAACTTGATGCATTTCGTCATGCGTATTGGATGGCATTATTGACTCAGGAAATTCCTTCCAATAAAGCGGAGAAACTTGGTAAGGCACATGAGAAAGGAAATTATTGTGATTGGAAAGAAGGAATGAAAGAAGACAGTGTAAGAGCTGATTCGATGATGTGTGCAATGGATTTGAAAAATAATTTGTCGGGAATTGATATTGGCAAAAGTTTCAGAAATGATACTGCGTCTAATAAAATCTCACTTGTGGAAAAAGTTTTGCAAGCCGACAAGTTGGGAAAACTTGTGATCATCAAAAAAAATGCAGCGGGACAATTCGTGGATGAAACCGGACGTTTAATTGTTTTATCGCAATATCAAGAGAAGTGGTTTGTTCCGAAAGTGCTTGTAAGGTCCGATTATATTCAGGCTAGAAACTAGCCGCAGATTATACATAGATACAAATGGGAACCATTTAGGAACCGATTTATTTTACAATTATTGTAGTTTGCTTAATATCCTTTGGCTATTTTTTCACTTCCTCAGAATAGAAAGATTTTGCAAATGCTATCATTTGAGGAGCTGTCATTTTATCTGCAGACTCCATTGAAATTCGCTTTCCTGAAAAGGATTTATCATCGAAAAGAATATTGAAAAATTCCACTTTTGCAGTAGTTGGTCCGAAAAGCAGAATTTCATCGTACTTCTGAAGGGTTTTCCTTAGTGCATCATAGAACTCTTGCAAATGATTATTCTCAATATTGTGTTTTTTGTATTCATTATTGGTAGCACGATATTTTCCAATGATCACACCTGTTGCTTCTTCGCCGTCGATTCTTGGTCGAGCATCATAGGTAGATTCAAGAGATTCAATTGAATATTCATCCTTTGTTTTCAGATAAATCAAATGTGCTTGATGATGATCCATCCACACAGCTATATGATTAGGGAAATGTTTCATGATAATCGTTTTTGTTTCTATAAAGGTGCAGTATCATGAATAAAAACGGTGTGACGAAAATCACTGAAAAAGAAAATTGATTTCAGTTCTAGAAGAAGATTTACTTCCCTTTTCTAACGGAAAACAAGTCTTTCATGGTTGAGAATTTACCTCCTCCTGGTTGAAATACGCCGTGATGAGCGTTTCTCACATCTTCAATTGAATAGAAAGCATTTGGTTGATTCTCTTCTATAATCGCAATAACTTCCTTGAGGTATTTCCTTTGCACAATGGAGAAAATCATTTTGACTGGACCTATCGCTCCTTGCGCATCCACAATGGTCATGCCATGATTCGCATTGCGTAATGCGTTGACTAATTTCTCGCTTGATTCACTTGTAATAATTCGAATTACTTGCATTCCTAAGGCAAGTCGTTCTTCAATTCGCATTCCAACATATGTTCCCATTGAGAATCCTCCTGCCCATGCGAGATAGCAGGCCACATTATCTGCACGATTCATTACTTGTTTCATGGCGACCAACCAAATCAGCACTTCGAAGAATCCTACAAATGGAACAATTTTTCTAAATCCTCGAGACATGAAAATGTTTCGTAGTGTTCCAAGGGTAACGTCACTCATTCTCGCACAAAAAATAAGGAGCGGGAGAATTACCCAGTTTAGGACTTCATCAGAAATATGCATGGTTTTTTGATTCAAAAATTTAAGAATTCAAAGATTCAAAAATTCGTGATTCGAAAATTCGACAATTTGAAATTGTTTTCAGCGAATTATGAAAATGTTTTTTTTTGCGTGATTCTACCTGCGCTAAAAAAGCTACGGTGGACAATGATATATTTGAATTTTATATACTGCGTGAGGGATAGTAGTGGAAAGCCCGCAGGAACGAGGACTTGGAGCGCATAGCCCGACCTGAGGCACGAAGGGCACGCCCTAATGATTACAGATTGTTTGATTATCCCAAAGGGACCACTATGTGGCAGATTACAAATGAACAGATGTGGTAGCTGTTTCAAATAATAAATTGAGGTGAAGGCGGCAGGGGAAAAATGGCAGGAGTCAGTCGAAAAACATCTGCGAAATCATTTGAATCTGCGAGGCATAAATAAAGGCGGCAGTCAAAAAAGGCGGCAGGCGAAAAAAAAGTTTTTGAGACTATCGATAGAGTTTAGTGGTATCGGTTCAAAAAAATAAAAAGCCCCGATCATTTCTGACCGAGGGCTTTCAGGTTAAACAAACAAATCCTAATTAATTCTAATTGGTTTTATACGTTGTTGCTTTCATCCATTTTTCTGCAATCTTATCCATTTTAGGAAAGTCACTTTCCGTAAAGTGTGACGTAAACCATTTTGCGTCGACCTCCTTTGCATCGGGCTCTTCACCAAATGAAGTGCTCGAAGTGTTGAGCTCAATTATATCTTTGGTTTGAACAAGAATTACCAATGAATATTTTCCAACTTTGGTCAAATAAAAAGTGGCATAAACTCCTGCTTTTATTTCATACCCACCACCACTGCGATGGGCGAAATAGAAACTTTGATAATACGAAGCTGTTTCATAGGAAGTGCCATTGATTGTTGTTTTTGAAAAACTGGAAGATTTTCCAGGAATTTCTTTTTTCTGCGTTGACATTACATCCCTTAAATAATAAAAAGGACTTTCATCTCCAACCTGAAATTTTCCACTCATTGATTTATTCAATTCGTCTTTCAGTGCATCGTAACTAAATGTTTGGTCGTCGAAGTAAGCATAAGTAACTGTCGTCTGAAAATCTTCTGAATTGTCTTCAATTCTCAAAGCACCTTTCAATTGTAAATCTTCTGAAATGGAATAACTGCAGCTATCAGTGTTGGCAGCTTTTACCGTAATAAGCCCAGTTTCATCTGAAAAACCGTCTGAAAGTGGTGTTTGCTTAATTGTTAAAGAGCCAGAACCATACCCAACACCTTCGTCATAATCCGTCAGTTTTGTGCTTTCCCATTTTTTATAATATTCGTTCCATTTATCTTCATAATGGTAGCCTGTGATTTTGTAGCCAGCACCACTAGCTTCCATTGTCATTTCTTTCATTCCCCACATTCTTGGTGTGCTGCATAAATCTTTTTTTGAAAAAGCTGCATCATCAAAAGTGAAATCTGAAGTTCCATCTTCCTTTAACAAATATGCGGAGTACTCTTTTTTGCCAACAAGCTTTGCTGTAATATCCTTTTTTTCGAAACTGATATACGTTGGCACATCCAGACTACTCAAATTTACATACAGCGTATAATTGTCAAAAGTTGAAACATTGGAAGGAATTGGAATCGTAACTTTTATGGATTTGATCGTTGCACAATCACAAGTAGTACTCACTGTGGTTGCTTTGTCTACAAAAAACTTTGCATCTTGAGCATTGGCAAAGTTTGATAATAAGCCAACCATCATTAAAGTTAGAAGTGAATTTTTCATAAAGGGTTGATTATTGCGTTTTTATTTCTTAGGGACAAATGCTAGATAAACATATTCATCCGAAGTATTTGGTGTTGGATCTACGGAGAATGGGAAAGGGTGTGTTTCAAATGTTTTTCCACCATCGTGTGAATAGAAAACGGCACCTGGATATTTATTTTTTGCATCGCGTGAAGTTTCTGCAGAAGGAACTTCAACTCCAATTACAAACTGATCTCCATCGGTGATAAAGTGGCGATATCCGTAATAAGATGATTCGCAATTCGGAGCATACATTTTTTCTGGTGAAGAGGCAATCCATGTTTTTCCCATGTCATCGGTGCGGAAAAGTTGATCGTAAGAAGCATAAATGATCCTGTCGCTACAGAAACCGATTCCTCTGGATTCATTTCTATCAGTTGGTGCTTTTATTGCAGTCCAAGTTTTTCCTTCATCGCTACTTACAGATAAAACGGTTTCTTCAAAATACCATGCTTGTGCCAAAATCTTTTTTCCATCGGCAGAAACAGCAAGCCATCCTGACATTCCGAAAGCTGGGCTGGAATGAATGGTGTCTTTTTTACAAGGAGTTGATGCTTTGTCAAAATGTGCTCCGCCATCGTGTGAAACGAAGAACGAACCATTTGAACTCAAAGCATAAATTGATTTTGCTTTTCCAGCAGCAATAACATATTGGGAATTTGCAGGTTGTTCAGGATCATTTGTTGCTACTGCATTCCAAGTTTTTCCTCCGTCAGTTGATTTAGTAACACTCACTTTTTTCGACATGACACTGCTGTACAAATTTCCATCATCATCAGATGTGATATAAGTTGGATAACCAATGCAAGTATCTTTCTTGGTAAATTCTTTTCCATTGTCGGAATTGAAAATAGAAGAAGTGGGATAATAATACATTAGGAAATGACCGTTATTGCGAGGAAGAATGTCATTGGATTTCTGTGCATCGTCGGCACTTTTAGTGTCCGTTTTGCAGGACATGAATCCTGTTGCAGAAAGTAGCAGTGTAAAAGCGAGTAATTTTTTCATTTTGTAAGGAGTTTAGATTAATTATGAATCAAACGTACTTCAGGAAGCCGAATAGTGGAAGTTTATTACGTGAGGGATGTGGAAAATTGAGTGAAAGGAAGCAAATGGAGGGTGAAGGGAAATGGGGGAGATTTTTGATTTTAAGTTGGATTTTTTGTTTTGAATCCAATGCCTTCTCTCTTGCGCTATTGTGAAGAATTTGTTAAGCTTATTCCTTACAACATTGGAAACAACTTCAACACCTCTTCCTTATAAGATTTCCCAATAGGAATTTCATGTTTCCCGATAATCAATGCACTATTGTGAATCGCTTCCACGCGTTTTGTGTTGACAATGAACGAACGATGCACGCGTAATAAAAAAGGAGCTGTCATTTTTTGTTCCAAATCCTTCAAGGTAAAACTCACCATCAAGCGTTCTGTTGTGGTGTGGATGTATGCATAATTATCATAAGCTTCCATCACAAGAATATCTTCGAAGCGAAGTTTTTGACTGTTGTTATTTCCGGTACGGATAAAAATACTGCCGTCAGCAATAGTGTGAATGGAATTCGTTGAATTCTCTTTTTGGGAAATCGTATGGAAAGCCAAATCAATCGTGATTGCAATTTCCTTTTCATTGAAAGGTTTGATGATGTAACCCAAGGGTTGAATTTGTTTTACGCGGTCGAGTGTGCTTTTGTCGGTAAAGGCGGAAATGAAAATGATTGGAATGTTGTAATTCTTTAGCAAGGTTGCTAAATCAATTCCATCAATTTCGCTGTTGAGATTGATGTCGAGCAAAAGTAAATTCGGTTTTTCACTTTCGATTTTTTTCTTTGCCTCGAAAGGTTGGTGTGCTACACCACAAATGGTGTACCCGAGATCCGTAAGAATTCCTTGCAAATCTGAAGCAATGATGGGATCGTCTTCAACAATAAAAATTCTTTTGTTTTCCATATTCTAGTGTATTGGAATTTCAAGTGAAATGGAGGTGCCAGATTTGTTTTCGAATTTAAGTGTTCCCTTTAATTTCACTGCCATTGAATTTAATAATTGAAATCCAAAACCTCCAGCGTTTTCCTCATATGAAATGTTCCTCATTCCAACACCATTGTCCGAAATTGAAATCAATAATTTATTTTCCTTCCGCTTTACCACGAGCTGAATTTCCCCTGCGTCTTTTTTAGGAAACGCGTGCTTTAGACAATTGATTATTGCTTCATTGATGAAAAGTCCGATGGAAATTGATTCGTCTAACGGAATAAAAATCGCATCGAGTGCGTATTTCATTTTAATATGTGTCGTTTCATTTCTGTTCGATTCTACAATTGCATTGCACAAATCGGGAATGTAATCTGCAAGGTTGATGGATTCAAATTCATCTTTTGCAAAAAGTTTTTGGTGAATTAAGCTGATAGCTAAAATTCGGTCACGCGCTTCCTTGAGTGCTTGGGAAGCTTCGGTATCTTTCATTTGCCTTGCTTGAAGATTCAGTAAGCTGGAAGTGAGTTGCAAATTATTTTTTACTCGATGGTGTACTTCACGCAATAAAAGTTCTTTTTCCTTTTCTCGCTGTTCAACCAATTTTTTTTGCGCTGCAAGTTCGAGATTTGATTTTTTTAAAGCTCTTGTCCTATTTATTAAAACCACAACAGAAACCAAAACCAATGCAATTATTAGAATAAGGGAATTACGGAATGCTCTACCTGCGATATTTTTTTCTTCGAGTAATTTGTCCTGTTGGGTCAGTGTTTCAATTTTTCTTTGTTTTTCCGAAAGGTCATAACTCTTTTGCATTTCGGCGAGATCGTGGTTTTTCTTTGTCGTGATGAGCGAGTCTTTCATCGTCATATACATGACATGCTGCGTAAATGCTTTTTCGTAATCTTTTATTCCTGCGTAATAATCTGAAAGATCGCGGTGAAATGATTTAATGAAGTCCAATGCTTCAATTTTTTCTGCAAGTGCCAGACCGATTAATAAATTTTCTTCACAACCTTTATTGTCTCCAATTTTCAGGAAAACCTGACCAAGATTTAAGTAGGCAGATAACTTTCCATAATTGTCTCGAATTTTACTTTTTATTTCCAGTGATAGATTATAATAATCAATGGATTTGGAATAATTTCCCAATTCAAAATACAAGGATCCCAAATTCATCAACGATTGCCCTTCACCTTTCAAATCATGATTGCGCTGACGAATTCCCAATGAATGCAAGTAGTAATTTTGAGCTTCAACATATTTTTTCTCAATACGATTAATGACGCCAATATTGCTTAAGGATGAAGCAATTCCCAAACTATCAGAAATTTGATATCGAATAGCCAATGATTTTTGATAGGCTTCAAGGGCTTCCATATTTTTCCCTTCTTTCCAATGGATGATTCCAATGCTGTGCCACGCATCTGCAATTCCTTGTTGGTTTTTCATCTGCTGATATAATTCAAGTCCAGCAACAAAGTTTTTTAATCCCAGCGACAGGAATCCCTGTTGTGTATAAACTATGCCTGAGCCCAATAAGGCTTTTGCGTGAATCGATTTGTTTTTAAGTAGTAAGGAATCATTCAGTACAAGGGAATAGGCAGCCTGTGATTTGTCAAAATATCCACGATCACACAAAAACTTTCCAAGTCGGATATTTGTTTCTGCGGCATCTTCTTTTTTATTTCCCTCTGAAAAATACTGAGCCGACTGCTGATAATATTTCATTACCGTAGAAACACTGTCATAATAAATTAATATGTCGGCCTTGTTTCTAAAAGCTTCTGCTGCCAAATCTTTTCTATTCAGGCGAATTGCCATTTTGCACGCCTCATCAATTGTTGAAAGTGCTTTCGCCGTATCGTTTCTCAATATCACATTTCCATTTGTCAACGTCATTCGCACAATGGCAACGGAATCAATTTTCTGACTGTGAAGGACAGATATTGATAGACAGAAAATGACAACAATACGAATGAAATGTTTCAATCTTTGAATGCTGAGTTTTTGAATTATTAAATATTATCTCGCGACAATAATTGCTTTTGTTTCTGAAATTTGTCCAGCATGAATTGAAACGTAATAAATTCCACTTGCAAGATCATTGACATTCATCTTTTCAGAATAATTTCCTTTGGATTGATGTTTCTTACTGGTCGTGCGAATTGATCTTCCCATTTCATCGAGAAGAATTATTTCAACATCAGAATTTGTTGGAATTTCATAATTGATATTCACTTCATCGCTTGTAGGATTTGGATAAAGTTTTGTGTCAAGAGAAACATTTGCAGCAAGTTCATGAACGGTAACAATGTCATTTACGCTGATGAAATTCGTAGAGAAAATACCATGTGAGTGTGTAGCCATTACGACAAGTCCATCAGAAACTCGCACATCCGTCATGTCACAAACTTCATTTCCAATTGTATTGGCTGCTTGATTTACCCAAGTAGTTGTTAATCCTTTCAAGGTATCCGTTGCAAAAACTCCGATACTTGTTGACACGATATAAATCATTCCATCACTCACAGGAAGGAAAGATGCCCAACGTAAGGAAGGACCATTTCCACTTCCTGTAGAAGTTTGTTCGAGGTTGCCAGCAACTTTTTGCCAAGTTGCTCCAGCATCAGCGGAATAAAATAAACTATATATGGAGTAGTTCGAAAATACAACCATCACGTGATCGCCATTGTTGGGATCCGTTGCAATGCAACTTACAAATCCTGTTGCAGGAAATGCGGTTGCCGAAATGTCAAGTGGAATGGGTGTACCTGTGTTTGCATTATCAATACGGAAAACTCTTTTTTTATCTGTTCCATAATAAACTCTGTTTGCAGGAGTTTTGCATACCGCAAGAGCTGTAATATTGACATTAGCTTGTGGAACTGAATCGTTCCAACGCACCCAATTGGTGGAAATAGAATCCCAATTTCCGATCATTGGAATGGTTGAAAGATTATCATTTCTCCAAAGATATTTTCCACCAGCGAGATACATGATGTTATTATTATTCGGATCCAAAACAAATGGATTGATGAATTGATAACCTTTTCCACCAATTGGATCAATGCGAGCGAAGGAGGTTACATTTCCAGCACCATCTAAAATTGTTCTTCGCATTTTTCCAAGTTGAATGGAAAAATAATAGGCAGATTGATTATCGGCAATAGCACAATACGAACCATCGCCACTATTTGGTTGTACCCACGGATTTGTCAATGTAGCATTGTTGGTATACCAACTTCCATTATCCTGTGCACCACCAATGATAATGTTATTTCCAGGAGTGGCATGATCAACTGCAACGGTATAAAACATGCTAGTGAGATAACCATTATTGAGTGAATTCCACGTTGGAGCATTTTGTGTGCAATCATTTGTTCTGAAAATTCCACCATCGTTTGTGCTGATCATCACATCAGGATTTGAAGGAAGGAAAGTTATCGTGTGTTGATCGGGATGGTGATTAGGATAACTTGCAATGACAGGAAGCGCAGAGTAGGGGAGATAACCACCAACAAATCTTGTATTCGTTGTGTCATTGAACCGGTTTGTATTTCTATAAATATTTGTTCCTCCAATGAAAACTGTGTTTGGGTCATTTGGTTTTACGCGCACCACTAAATCATAAGAACCTTGTGCGTTAAAATCTCCGAACATTCCCCAACGTTCACTATTGGGTAAATTCATTGACAAATCTTCCCACATTCCTCCAGCGCCACTTCCATTTCCACTCAAGTAGGTGTAACGCCACAACACATCCCATTCGATATCACCCATGAAATTTGTATCGGGCATTCCAATTCCATTTGTATTTCCCAAAAAATAAATTTCATTTTCATTGGATGGATTTATTCCAATCACCACACGATTGCAAAGTGAATCACCAAATAAAGGATTCGAAATGAGCGACCAGGTCACGCCTTGATTTACACTTCTCCAAATTCCTTTTGTTGGACCATCTGAACTTAATGTTGCATAAACAATTCCTGAATCTTTTGTAACGGCAACATCTGTGAAATAAGAATAGGCACTTGTATTTCCACCACGAATGGCAGTCCATGAGGTTCCTCCATTAGCACTTTTGTAAATTCCACCAAGATTCGCAGCGTAAATAATATCATTTGTTGTATCATGCAAATCAAGCGCGATTCCCCATTCCATATCCCAAAAGGAATCAAATGATTGTGGTGTATTTGTTACTGTTGCTGCTAATGCTTGCCATGTTGCTCCATTATCCGTGCTCTTCAACATTCCATTTCCAATAAAATAAGCACTGCCTCCTGATGCAGATTGTCCGTAAGGTTCACCTGATCCTGCGTACCAAGTGCTTTCATGGCCATTTCGCACGTCTTGCGCGAGACAAGATATTCCATGGTAATTTGCCAATGGAGACAATTGAGACCAGCTTGTTCCAGCATCCGCACTTGTCCAAATTCCACCACTTGGAGTTCCAGCGATAAAATGATTTTCATTCAATTTGTCAACTCCAAAAGAACGAGTTCTTCCTCCAACATTCCAAGGACCGCGTGCATTCCAAGTTGCTTGTTGCATACTTCTGGCATTTGAATTTTCTTGAAGAGAAATATTGCTTGGCAATGTTGCAGCAAAAGCCAATTCTTTTTCACGCATGTGCGCAGGAATTGTTCCATCAGGACTTGCTAGTCGTTTGAATTCCCAATCAAGTCGTCGACGTGCATCGTCTTCCATGGCATCACCTTGTTTTGCAACAGATTTTTTTTCAATTGGATGCGTGCAAAGCAAATTGGAACCACAAAGAATGGTGACTGCTGCTAATTGGTAGAGTTTTTTCATGTTGGCTTTTATAATATGGAGAATTTCAAATTTACGAATTGATAAGGTACAAATGACGAACCTTCCTATGCGTTTTTTTTATTCTAATTTTTATTTTGGTCAAATTTTGTGAAGGAAGTTCATTCGTTCTATACCATTTACAAACGTTTATTACCGAGTAATTTCACCATGGAGAATTAGTTTCGCAGTTCAATTCGGAAGATGAACAATTTTCTTGCAAGAATTCCCTTGGTTCGATTACTGATTCCATTTGTGATTGGAATTATTCTTGCATATTCATTTCAAATTCAAATTCATTTTTCATTCTTCCTGCCAATTCTGTTTTGTTTTGTCCTTCTTATTTTTCTTCAAAGAAAATTTCTACAGCGCTCATTGAAATGGATTGGCATGGATGGAATTTTCATTTCATTCGCATTTCTAATTTTAGGAATAGGAATTACCTCACAGAAATTGATTCCGAATATTTCCAGTCCTATGAATTTGCCAATGAAAGTGCAGGGAATAAATGTGCGTTTGCTGAATGATCCTGTTGTAAAAGAAAAAAGCATAAAACTTTTGGTAGAAGTTTGTGAATGGAAAGACGCACTGCAATGGAAACCTTCCAATGAAAAAATGTTGGTCTATCTGCAACGAGAACCTGCTGCGGAAAAATTACATTATGGTGATGAAATTCTTATTGGTGTTTCACCGACAAAAGTCGAAGGACCGAAAAATCCAAACGAGTTTGATTTTAGGGAATGGTTAAAACGTCAAGGAATAAATGGACAAGCGTATGGTAAATCAGGTTCATGGAAAATTATTTCGCATGGAAATGGAAATTGGTTCAAGGCATGTGCGCTTGATTTGCGAAGATATTACCTTGGAAAATTGCAGGAATATGGATTGAGTGGTTCCTCTTTTGGAGTTGCTGCCGCATTATTACTTGGCGCTTCCGATCATTTGGATCCGGGAATTCTTCAGGCGTATAGTGCATCAGGAACATTGCATGTGCTTTCTGTTTCAGGAATGCATGTGGCGTTGGTATATGTCGTTTTATTAAAACTACTCGCGCCATTGGAAAAAAGACGTTGGGGGAAATGGGCGAGTATTTTTTTGCAATTGATTTTCATTTGGTTTTACGCAACACTCACTGGTTTATGTCCTTCTGTGTTGCGATCGGTAACCATGTTGAGTGTTGTGATAGCAGGAAGAGCATTCAATAGAAATGCACACATTTTAAATTCACTAGCAGCTTCAGCAATCATTCTTTTGATCAGCGATCCATTGCTTTTGTTGGACATCGGGTTTCAATTGTCCTATCTCGCTGTTGGAGGAATTGTGATGCTGCAACCGAAACTTGCAAGTGCGTGGGAACCGAAAACAGATACTTATTTCGGTAAAATAAAAGCTCATGTTTGGACTTTGATTTCCGTGACACTGGTTGCACAGATATTCACTTTTCCATTGGGACTTTATTATTTCCATCAATTCCCAACGTACTTTCTCATTTCCAATCTTGTGGTCATTCCGCTTTCTACTGTTGTAATGTATGCTGGCTTGGTTTTGTTAATAATTTCTCCGATTGTAATTCTTGCAAAACCAATTTCAGTTTTATTTGCCTTTCTGGTTGAATTGTTGAATGCATCAGTTACAGGAATTGAACATTTACCACACGCTGTAATACATTCCTCGAATTGGGAAAAATCTGAATTGTTGCTGCTGTATGCTTTCCTCATTTTCATTTTGATTTTTCTGGTAAGGAATCACAAACGATTTTTGCAGTTGGGACTTTCAACCTTTTTATTATTGTTGGTGCTTGTTGGATGCAACGCAAGAAAATTATCTGAGAAGAATGAAATTGTGATTTTCAGTTTGAAACGGGAGACAGGAATTGTTGTTGTAAATGGGAAGGACCATGTTTTATTTGCCGATACGTCCTTATTAAAACACGAAGGCGATATTGATTTTCACATTGAGCCTTTTTTGAAAGCGAATGGGATGGAAGAAGAAAAAATAATTTCAATGCAAGATTCCACTGTTTTTACAAACGATTTTGTTCATGAAGGAAAAAATTACTTGATGGCTTTGGGAAAAAGAATTGCAGTAGTAGGGAAGAATTTCAATGGAGGTGATTATTCAAACATTGATATCTTATTGATGAAGGACAACTCCAACGCAAAGTTGGATTTACTTATTGAGAAATTCAAGCCTGAATTAATTGTCGTGGATGGTTCTGATGGGAAATGGAAAATTAAAAAATGGAAGGAAATATGTGTGAAGAGCAATCTGAAGTTTTACGATGTGAATGAAAGTGGTGCCTTGGTGATTGATAATTAATAATTTAAAAGTAATTCATTCATCACATTAGAATATAAAAACATAAAAAAGCCGATTCTTTTCAGTGAATCGGCTTTGAAATTTTTGAAATGATAATTTAGATTTTCAGAGAGACTTATTTCTTTTCAAGAAAAGAGATTCATTTTTAAAAAAAAATCTTTTGATGAAAACGAAACGAAGTCCGACTAGAATCTTTCCATCTCGGAAAAGAAGAAATTGCCTTCGATGGCAGCATTCTCGTCGCTGTCAGATCCATGAACTGCATTTGCAGAAATAGATTTTGCATAAAGCTGACGAATTGTGCCTGCTTCCGCTTTTGAAGGGTCAGTAGCTCCAATTAATTTTCTGAAGGAAGCAATTGCGTCATCTTTTTCAAGAATAACAGCCACAATTGGTCCTGAAGACATGTAAGTAACAAGTTCGCCATAAAAAGGACGTTCCTTGTGAACCTCATAAAATTTACCTGCGGTTTCAGCAGTAAGTTTTGTGTATTTCATTGCTACAATACGAAATCCAGCTTCGTTGATTTTTGCAAGAATTGCTCCGATGTAATTGTTCGCAACCCCATCAGGTTTGATCATTGTAAATGTTCTGTTCGTTGCCATGGTGATTAATTTTTATTGTGAAAATCCTTAATTCCGCACTTATTTAATTTCGAGCCCAAAACTAATCATTTTTCATTTTCAAAATCTTACCAACGATCCTTTCCTGTAACTTTGTTGTAATACAGTGTGAATGTTGAAAATTTTGAAGGTTAAATCATAATGATTAAGATTTTACTTTTTTTTTCAACTTTTCAACTTTTCAACTTTTCAACTTTTCAACTTTTCAACTTTTCAACTTTTCAACTTAGTACTCTGTGAAAACAAAAGGACTCGCCCCATTAAAAAAACTTCTTTCGAAACCGAAACGAATTGCAATTGTTACACATTGGTCGCCCGATGGTGATGCGATTGGTTCTTCGTTAGGCCTTTCGAATTTTCTGCAAAAAAAAGGGCATGCTGTTACTGTTATTGTTCCGAATGAATATCCTGAATTTCTTCATTGGATGCATGGACACAAACAAGTGGTGGATGCAATGAAGAATAAGAAGAAAGCGGAAACGGCTTTAAAAAATGCCGAAATTATTTTTTGCCTAGATTTCAATGAACTGAAGCGCATAAATTCACTTGGTGAGATAATTGTGAAACTTTCCGTTCCAAAAGTTTTGATCGATCATCATCCGAATCCTTCTGAATTTGCCGATTATGTTTTTCATAAAGTGGAATCAAGTTCAACTGCGGAATTGGTGTATGATTTTATTGTGAAAATGGGTGGCGCGAGATTGGTGGATAAGCATATTGCGAATTGCCTTTATACAGGAATCATGACCGACACAGGGTCATTCCGTTTTCCAAGCACATCTGTAAAAACACATCGTGTGGTCGCGCATTTGATGGATGCCGGTGCTGAAAATTCCTTAAATCACAATCGCATTTACGATGACAACACGGAAAACAGATTGCGATTGCTGGGTTTTGCATTGAGTGAAAAATTAATTGTGTTACCAGAATTTCACACTGCATTTTTTACATTGAATGACAGTGAACACGAGCGTTTCCATTATCAAAAAGGAGATACGGAAGGATTGGTGAATTATGCCTTGACCATGCGTGGAATCGTATTTGCAGCTTTTTTCGCCGAACGTGATGGAAAAGTAAAATGTTCATTTCGGTCTAAAGGGAATTTTGATGTCAACCTTTTTGCACGAGCAGGATTCAACGGAGGCGGACACAAGAATGCAGCAGGTGGAATGTTGGAGCTTTCACTCGAAGAAGTTGTTAAAAAATTCAAATCGATGCTTCTAGAGTATAATTCAAAGATTAAAAAAGCCTGAACTTCGTTCTAGTATTTAGAAGATCATTCTATGAGCCGTTTCATTTTCATTTCCTTTATCATCTTGCTTGCGTCCTGTGGTGAAACAGAAAAGCCGAAGGCGAAGCAGCAGTATACAACTCAGGAGGTGAAAGATCTCTCTGTGCAAATGAATATGTGGGATGAGAAACGACAAAACGATGAAATCAATCAATATTTGAAACAGCATAACTGGGAAATGGAAACTACAACTTCCGGTTTGAGGTATATGTTGATTAAACCAGGAAAAGGGCCATTGGCACAAACGGGACAAATTGCAAAAGTGGCTTACAAGATTTTTTTGCTCGATGGATCACTTTGTTATTCGGCCCCACGAGACAGCGCAAAAGAATTTCTCATTGGAAAAGATTATATCGAATCCGGTATTCATGAAGGAATTCAACTCATGCATGTTGGTGATCAAATGCGTTTTGTTCTTCCCTCACATTTGGCTCATGGATTAACGGGAGATCAAACCAAGATTCCACCTTTGTCAAGTGTTGTTTATGAAATTGAACTTCTTGGATTAACCGAAAATAAATAAATGATTTTATAAGAATGGATCTTTTTTTCAAACGTGTTTTACAATCGACGATTTTATTTTTAGCACTGCTTTTTTCTCAGTGCAATCCATCCTCCAAATATCCTGGATTTACAGAAGTTGAAAAGGGTATTTATTATAAACTCCATATCCCTGGTGAAAACGGGAAAAAGGCTGGTGAAAATGATTTTTATGAAGTGCGGATGCAAAACAAGTTTGGAGAGAAAATATTTTTCGATTCTGATTTTGAAAATGCGCGTGGCACACTTTTCATGCAATCGTCGGCTAGCAAATATTTCAGCGTTTTGGCGGAAGGGGACAGTGCAACATTTCTGCTTCCTGGAGGCGATTTAATGATGCCGGGTATGCCCGACACAGGAATGGTTGAGATGAATGTCAAAATTGTCCGCATTCTTTCTGCTGATGAAGTTGATAAATTGGAGAAAGCTGATGATCCGGAAATGAACGAACAAATTCTGATTCAGCGATATCTTGCAAAAAACAAGTTGACTGGAAAGCCCGATACAGCTGGCCTCTATGTAATTCCTGAAAAAGTTGGAACTGGCGCTAAACCTACCAGTGGGAAGCTTGTAAAAGTCAAGTACACTGGAATGCTGTTTAATAATCATGTTTTCGATTCAAATGGCCCTGAAAATGCCGCCCCATTTTCCATGATTTGGGGACAGGAAGGCCAAATGCTACCTGGCATTATTAACGCACTTTCACATATGAAAGCGGGAGGGAAAGCGAAAATAATATTACCTTCGCCGCTGGCTTTTGGAGCCGATGGTTCCAGCACAGGTATTGTTCCTCCACACACTCCTGTTGTATATGAAGTGGAACTAGTCTCAGTAGAATAAAAACGTAATTACCCTCATGAAAAATTTTCTAATTGCTCTTGGAGCTGCAGGCACAATTTTATTTGCTTCTTGCGGTGGACACTCTCGCTTCCCAGGATATGATGAAGCAGAAAACGGAACTTATTTCAAACTCCTAAAAAAGGGAGATGGAACCGTAACAGTTGACACCGGTGGTGCCGTATTCGTAAAAATTAAATTCATGACCGCGAAGGATTCAGTTTTCCTCGATATTAACGAGAGAACACATGCTGTTTCTTATCCAATGCGCGTTGATAAATCTTCATTTAAAGGAGATTTCCTTGATATGTTTACCCGTCTTCACGTTGGAGATAGTGCAACATTCTTCATTAGTCTCGATTCCTTGAAGGCACATTACAAGGATGAATTCAAATTCGAGCCACGTTATGATACCATGAAGTATCTTGGATTCGCAGTGAAAATTGACAGTATTTATCCACGAACAAAAGTTCAAGAACTTCGTTCAAAAGCTGAAGCTGAGCAAAAGGTACAGCAAGAGATGATGGCAAAACAACAAGCTGTTATGCAACCTATCCAGGAAAAAGCTAAAGCACTTGAACCAATGTTGAAGAAAAAAGATGCAACACTTTTGAAACCATATTTGGCTGCAAATAAAATCACAGCTAAGCCAGATGAAAATGGTGTTTATTACCAGGAAATTCTTGCTGGAACTGGTCCTGGAATTACTCAAGGTAATGTGGTGAGCGTTCGTTACGTTGGAAAATATCTTGACGGAACAATGTTTGATACCAATACATTAATCGATGGACAAGAACCAATGACTTTCCAAATGGGAGATGGTCGTCTTATCCCAGGATTTACAAATGCTGTTGCCAAAATGAAAAAAGGCGGAAAATCAACTTTTATCCTTCCTTCAAAAATGGGATACAACGATAGTCTTACACGTGTATTCGATGTTGAGGTGATTGATGTGAAAGAAGGTGGTCCAATACAACAACAAGGTCCTGGTCAAAGAGGCAACTAATATTTTCGAATCGAATTAAAAATATTTTCATGAAACGCAATCATCAATTTTTGTTACTCACAACAGTGGCAATTCTGGTGATTGCGTTTTCTTCTTTTTCAAAAGGAGGAAAGAAAAAATTCCCTGGATATCAAAAATGTGAGGGGAATTCCTATTTTCTATTGCATGTAAAAGGCACAAGCCTTATCCCAGTTGATACGGGCGGTGCCATATTTGTGAAAATGAAATTCAAAACGGAATATGATTCTGTTTTCATTGATATCAATAAGGCTACAAATTCTGCCTCCTATCCTTTGCGAATTGCACAACCCTTATTCAAAGGAGATTTTCAAGATTTCTTTTTGAAACTTCATATTGGTGATAGCGCATCATTTTTTGTAAGCCTTGATTCCTTGAAAAAATATTATCCGAAAGAATTTGGATTCGAACCTAAATTCGATTCAATGAAATACCTCGGGTTTTCAGTAAAGATCGACAGCATATATACAAAAGGGAAAGTAGCAGAGATACAGGCAAAAGCAGATGCTGAAAATCAGAAACAACAATTAGAAAAACAAAAGCAACAGGAAGAAATGCAGAAAATCATGGCGGAAATAAAACCGATTCATGATAGTGCAAAAGTGAAAGAGCCTATGCTGAAAGAAAAGGATTTCGATTTACTGTCCAACTATATTAAGAATACCTGGAAAGGTCCTAGAAATCCCGATAATGATGGCGTATTTTATATGGAAACTACTGCTGGTATTGGTGATGTTTTGCAAAATGGTGCTATTGTAAGCTTGCGCTATACAGGGAAATATCTCGACGGAACAATTTTCGATTCTAATAATCTTTTCCCTGATCAGCAACCTATGACTTTTCAATTAGGTGATACCAGATTGATTTCTGGTTTTAACATGTGCATATCAAAAATGAAAATTGGAACGAAAGCAATTTTTATTCTTCCTCCACGTCTTGGATACAATGACGGTCTTACCCGTATTTTCGAAGTTGAAATTGTAGGTGCGAAAACAAAATAATTTCAAAATAATTTAAATAAAATTTCATGAAACGATTTATTCCGATAATTCTGATTGTTGCGATTGCTTCAACTGCTGCATGCAATCTTTTCAAGCACAAGGATAAAACTGTTGCAGCTTCTGATGGTGTAAAAAGAAAATACACAAGTCAAGTTGTGAAAAATCCTGTTGTTGTGAAACTCAGTGATGGAATTGAATATACCATTACAGCAAAAGGAAATGGGCCGGCAGCAAAACCAGGTGATCATTTGTCAATGTTGTATACTGGAAAACTTCCGAATGATACAATTTTCGATGCCTCGTCGCGCCATGGAAATACTCCGTTTACATTTAAACTTTTTAAACATGAAGTAATTCCTGGATGGGATTCTGTAATTGTTCATTTGCATGGCGGAGATAAAGCCATCATGACGATTCCAGCAAAATATGGCTATGGTGCGCGTACAAACGGAGCCATTCCTGCAAACAGCACCTTGATTTTTATTGTTGAAGTACTTGATGTTGTTTCACCTCCAAGTCCTTGGGATGCGAAAGGGAAAGATACCATTACTACTGCAAGTGGTTTGAAAGTCGTAATGTTTGAAACGCATCGTGATAGCATCATGCCAAAACTTGGACAAACTGTTTCAGTTCATTACAGTGGATATTTATTAGATGGATCCATGTTTGATTCTTCTGTGGAACGCGGAACTCCTTTTGATTTTCCACTTGGACAAGGACGAGTTATTAAGGGCTGGGATGAAGGGATTGCGTTGTTGCATAAAGGTGATAAAGCAAAATTGATTATTCCTTATGAACTTGCTTATGGCGCAGGAGGAAGACCTCCAATCATTCCCGCAAAGGCAACATTGGTATTTGATGTTCAATTGGTGAACGTTAAATAATAAAACCCCATTTTGTCATTGGCTGTTTTTTTTTCTGAAATTGGTAATATTTTAATCTTGTGAACTGTGTCTGTAAATAATACCATGCAAGGGAAAGTAAAAATAATGCGACTAATGCTTCTTTTTAGTATTGCATTGTTGTGCGTAAAGTTTTTTGCCTGGTGGATCACAAAATCAAATGCAATTTTTACAGATGCATTAGAGAGTATTGTAAATGTTGTTGCAGGAGCTTTTGCCTTATTCAGCATCACTTATGCAGCTCGTCCACGCGATGAGGACCATCCTTATGGTCATGGTAAAATTGAATTTGTTTCTGCAGGATTCGAAGGGGCATTGATTTTCCTTGCAGGAGGATTTATTATTTATCAATCCATTCTTGGTTTTATTTCACCTCACGCCATTCCAAAAGCAGATGTTGGAGCTTATTTATCAGGAGCTGCTGGTATTTGTAATTTTTTGATGGGATATTTTCTTGTGAAGAGAGGGAAGGACCAACATTCCGCCTTGATGCAAGCGAATGGAAGGCATTTAATTTCCGATACTGTTTCCAGCATAGGTTTGGTAATTGGACTTTTTCTAATTCATTTCACTGGATGGATTCAAATTGATAATGCGCTTGCAATTGTATTTGGACTTTATATTTTTTATACTGGATATAAAATCGTCCGTGAATCTTTTGGAAGTCTTTTGGATGAACAGGATCAGGAAAAAATAAATCAACTCATTACGATCCTGAACAATAACAGAAGGGACAATTGGATTGATATGCACAACCTTCGGATTCTGAAATATGGTTCCGGTTTGCATGTTGATGCGCACATTACACTTCCTTGGTATCTTTCATTGGAGAAATCACATGATGAAGTGGATGCAGTGGAAAAATTAATTGCAAAAGAGATTGGTGCAGAGATAGAGTTCTTCATTCATGCCGATCCATGCCTTACACAAAGTTGTGCGATTTGTGCTGTGCAGAATTGTCCTGAAAGAAAATCAGAACAAGTGAAAAAGTTGGAATGGACTGAAGCCAATATGCTTCCCGATTCCAAACACAGCATCAACAGTAAATGATTTTTGATTTTTGATAGTAGATGGTTGATTGAAGGGATAAATACAATCAAACATCAAACATCAACTTTCAAAAATAGTATTTCAGAAAAGTTTGTATTAAAAGATCAGCTCAATCTTTTTCATCACTTCATCTGTCAATAGCGGAAGTACCTCTAAGGTTTTCAAATTTTCTTCCAACTGTTCCACTTTCGAAGCGCCAAGAATTGCAGTACTTACATTAGGGTTTTTGATTACCCAAGCAATGGACAGACAAGCTCCTGATACTCCCAATTCTTTTGCAAGTGCAGTGAATTTTTTTGCTTTCTCAAGATTTACTTTTGAATCTGGCCCAACCAATTTCTCTTTCAACCATTCCATCCCCGGACGAGAAATGCGCGTGTCGTCAGGAGTTCCTGTGTTGTATTTTCCTGTAAGCAATCCAGATGCGGTTGGGGACCAAATTGTGGTTCCCATTCCTCGGTCGTGGTAAAGTGGAGCATATTCAATTTCAAAACGATCCCGATTAAATAAATTGTATTGTGGTTGCTCCATTGTGGGAGGATTCAAATTAAAATCTTCTGCAATTTGATAGGCCTCTTCAATTTGTGCAGCACTCCATTCTGAAGTTCCCCAATACAAAACTTTCCCCTGTGAAATTAAATCACTCATGGCACGAACGGTTTCTTCTATCGGCGTATTTGGATCCGGGCGATGGCAGAAATACAAATCGAGATAATCCACTTGCAAACGTTTCAATCCATTATGACAAGCGTCAAAAATATGTTTGCGTGAAAGTCCCAATTGATTTGGTTTTTTTCCACCCCAGAAAACTTTTGTGGAAACAACATAGCTGGAACGATCCCAATTCATCTTCTTCAGAATATTCCCCATCACTTCTTCCGATTTTCCACTGGCATAAGCTTCGGCATTATCGAAAAAATTCACGCCATTATCATAAGCGAGTTTCATGCATTTCTCCGCAACATCATCGCCAATTTGCGATCCGAATGTTACCCAAGAACCAAACGATAATACACTTACCTGTAAACCACTTTTGCCTAATCGGCGATATTGCATTTCCATAAATAATGAGTTGAAAGGTTGGAAGGTTGAAAAGTTTGAAAGTTTAAAGTTACGAAATGAAAGATTGGTAAAGTAGAAATCTCCGTGTCTCTGTGCCTCCGTGGCTTTTTTTTTCGTTACTTCAATACACATTCCAAATTAAGGAAATTCTTGGCGAATCAGTTTCATTACGATCATGAAAAAAAAATTCTTTCTGTTTTTATTTTTCTCAATTACTTCAATTCTTTTCGCACAAACTCCTGCGCAATTGGCAGACAGTGTTAAGAAAGGTTTTCGTGGCTTGAGTGTTGTGAATGAAAATGTGATTTGGATGAGTGGGCAGAAAGGGTTGATTGGAAATTCTTATGACGGAGGGAGAAAATGGAAATGGAATCGTGTAAAGGGATTTGAGAAATCTGATTTCAGAAGCATTTATGCGTTTGATAAAAATAATGCAGTGATTGCGAATGCAGGATTTCCTGCTACAATATTAATTACTAGGAACGGTGGGAAAAAATGGAGCGTTTCTTTTATTAGCAAAGACAGCGCAATGTTTTTTGATGGAATTGATTTTTGGCTTGACCCTTCGGGTGATAATAAACATGGAATGATTTTCGGTGATCCTGTTAATGGAAAAATGTATTTGTCCGAAACATTCGATGGTGGAAAAACCTGGAAAGAAATTCCTTTTGACGATCGACCACAATTGCAAAATGGAGAAGCCGCATTCGCAGCCAGTGGAACAACCATTCGCACTTTACCTAATGGACAAATTTTCATTGCAACAGGTGGAATTGTTTCTCGACTTTGGCATTCACGAGATTATGGACATCATTGGGAAGTTTTTGATACGCCAATTCTACAAGGAAAACCTTCTCAAGGAATTTTTTCAATTGCATTTAGTGATACGTTGAATGGAATAATTGTGGGAGGAGATTATTTGAATGATACTCTATGGGGAAATAATTATTTCACAACGAGTGATGGAGGAAAATCTTGGACAAGCCCAAATCAACCTGTGCAAGGATATTTTTCATGTGTTGAATATATCTCCGTTAAAAAAGGAATATTAGCGACAGGGACTTTTCAAGCAATCTATTCATATAATGAAGGAAAGCAATGGGAACTGGATATGATGTGTTGCCGATCCAATACAATTCGAAAAACGGTCGGTAAAAATAATGGTACTTATGGAGCAACCATTTTTTATTGTGGCGGTGAAAATGGATTTACAAAGAGGTTTTACTCATTGCCAGAACCAAGAAAAAAGAAAAGATGATCTTACGTTTCATCAGCACATCAGCACATTAGCACATCAGCACATTAGCTCAATACTTTCGAAGGTTCTGACAACTTCATTTCCTTATTGCAAATTTCCCATAATTGATATCCACCGGACATATTTAAAACTTTCGTGAAGCCAACTTGTTTTAGAATTCGATGAGCAAGATATCCTCTCAATCCAATTTGACAATAAATGAAAATGTTTTTGTTTTTGTCTAATTCACCTAATCTCTCTCGAAGAGAATCGACTGGAATATTTATTGCATTGGCAATTGAACCTCTTTCAAATTCATCTTTATTTCTGACATCGAGTAAAATATCATTGGCAGAAACTTTATCAAATTCATTCCAATAGAAAACACTTAGTTTTCCCGATAAAATATTTTCCGCAACAAAACCTGCCATGTTAACAGGATCTTTCGCAGACGAATAGGGTGGGGCATAAGCATGTTCAAATTCTGTCAATTCATAAATTGTACTTCCTCTTTGTATTGCGGAAGACAAAATATCAATTCGTTTATCCACACCATCATAACCTGCAATCTGCGCACCGAAAATTTTCCCGTCTTCCGGAGAAAAAGCAATTTGAATGCTCATTTGTTTTGCACCCGGATAATAGCCGGCATGCGAACCGCTACTCGTTGTAGAAACGACATGCTTAATTTCCGCTTTGGTCAGATTCTTAGATGCAGTTCCCGCAGTTGCAATGGTCATGTCAAACACTTTTACAATTGCAGTATTAATTGCACCGTTGTATTTTTGCTTATTGCCTAAAACAATGTTATTGGCACAAATTCTTCCTTGCTTGTTGGCAGGACCAGCCAAATAAGTATTCATGGATTGTTTGGTAATTGGATTCTCAAATTCAATCGCATCACCAACTGCATAAATATCTGGATCAGAAGTTTGCAAATATTCATTGACCCAAATTCCTTTTGCATTCCCAAGTTTAAGACCAGCATTGATTGCCAATTTTGTATCAGGTTTGACACCAATTGAAAGCAATACAATATCTGCATCCAATGCTTCACCACTTTTTAGAATCACTTTTAGATTCGAATCCGTTTTCTCGAACGAAGCAACTGCATTATTGAGAAGCAAGTTGACTCCTTTTGAACGAATGTGTTGTTGAACAATTGCAGCAATTGGAAAATCCAAAGGAGCCAATATTTGATTTCCCATTTCAATGATTGAAACTTCCAAACCAAGGTCGTGCAGATTTTCAGCCATTTCCAATCCGATAAACCCAGCACCAATCACAACTGCTTTTTTTACATTCTTCTTTTGTACGTATGCTTTGATATAGTCAGTGTCCGCAACATTTCTCAGTGTGAAAATGCCATCATTGGCAATTCCAGGAAGAGGAGGGCGCATGGGTTCAGCACCAGGTGACAAAACCAATTTGTCATACGTCTCATCGAAACTTTTTCCTGTTTTGTGATTTAATGCCGTTATCGTTTTTGTTGCAGGATTAATGGCAATAACCTCTGTCATTGTTCGCACATCAACATTGAATCTTTGATTGAATGAGGTTGCGGTTTGGATCAACAATGAATTTCTATTTTTAATTACATCACCAATGTAATAGGGCAAACCACAATTGGCATAAGAAATATATTCTCCTTTTTCGAAAAGAACAATTTCAGCCTGTTCATCCAATCTTCTCAATCTTGCTGCAGTGCTAGCTCCTCCTGCAACTGCTCCTATAATTAGATATTTCATAGTCTTGATTTTGTAATTATGATACAAACGTAGTCATAACGGCACTTCTGATTTGTAACATTAGTCACATGAGGTAATAAAATTAAAAATTGGATTTGGTTGCTGTTGGTTTCTATCAAAAAAATCCTCAACAAATATAATTTATTGAGGATTTACCGAGTACACCTGTCGTGACTCGAACACGAAACCGTCGGTTTAGAAAACCGATGCTCTATCCAGTTGAGCTACAGGTGCAAAAAAATAGTATAAAAAAAGAACACGCAACTCTCGGTTTAGCTCCGAAGGAGTCCCTCCGGGAAAAACCGATGCTCTATCCAGTTGAGCTACAGGTGCATTTTTTGAATGCGAGGGCAAAGTTAATGA
>CAIQQJ010000061.1 GCA_903873905.1 uncultured Flavobacteriales bacterium | reverse complement strand
GAGTCCTCACAGAAAAGTGGGGACTTTCTTTTTATTGCCACTCTCTACAGATCAGGATCGTAAGAATGGTATGTTCTTATAATTGCAAATGATTAAATCGCAGATTCCCAATGAAAATGTGTGCAGTTGTAAGGAATGATTAAAAAAATTAAATCTTTTTTTATCAAAACAATTATAAGGTTATAAATTTCCTGTCAATATAAATTCTTGCAAATTAATTTATTTTAGAATTGTAAATACCCACTTCATTTGTTGCCCGTGGTTGCAAAACTTAAACCTTCAAAATTTCAAATCCAAACCTTGCAATTGGAATTCCCCTTCCCTAAATGATGTTAAAAATCCCTTTTTGACATACTAAGGGACTGGATTTTGATGTTTCTATTTCAGAAATTTGTTTGTCCAAAAGTCAAACCTTAAAATTACAAACACAATTATGAAAAAGATTTTGAGCGTATTTGCCATCGCCGTTATGGGAGGCGTCGCAGCACTTGGTCTTAATCAATTATTTTTCAAACCGGCAACGCTGGCTGGAAATGCAAACACTCAAACACAGATGCATTACACTAATGCAGTGAGCACAGGTGCACCAATTGATTTTCGTGATGCAGCTGAAGGAACTGTGCATGCGGTCGTACACATTCTTACAAAATTCACAACGCAACAAACCTATTACGATCCGTTTCAAGGTTTTTTTGGTGGAGGAAATGGAATGCAAATTGTTCCGAAACAACAAGAAGCTTCTGGCTCAGGAGTGATTATTGCGAACGACGGATACATTGTCACGAATTATCACGTGGTGGAAAATGCGGATAATATTACTGTGACTTTAAATGACAAGCGAACTTATGATGCCAAAGTAATAGGTACGGATCCCAATACAGATTTGGCTGTGATAAAAATTGAAGAAAAAAATCTACCCTTTATTTCTTACGGAAATTCAGATGATGTGAAAGTGGGAGAGTGGGTACTCGCAGTTGGAAATCCATTTAATCTCACATCCACAGTAACTGCAGGGATTGTAAGTGCAAAAGCGAGGAATATAAATTTGATTTCCTCCAATGGAAGTGGAAGTGGAGCGGTGGAATCTTTTATTCAAACGGATGCGGCTGTGAATCCAGGAAACAGTGGTGGTGCATTGGTGAATACCAGCGGTCAGTTGGTTGGAATAAATTCAGCGATTGCTTCAAGTACAGGATCATTTTCAGGATATTCATTTGCGATTCCGGTAAATCTGGTTCGGAAAGTTGTGGCTGATTTGATTGAATTCGGAACGGTGCAACGCGGCTATCTCGGTGTAAATATTCGTGATGTGGATGCCAATCTTGTGAAAGAAAAAAATCTGGACAAACTCAGTGGCGTGTATGTGGATGGTGTGGTTGACGGAGGTTCTTCTGCTGAAGCAGGAATTGAAGCAGGTGATGTAATTACAAAAGTTGGTGATGTGGAGGTGAACAATACTTCTGAATTGCAGGAGCAAGTGAATCGTTTTCGGCCTGGAGATAAAGTGGTGATCACTTATGCACGAGGTTCGAAAGAAAAAACGGCAAATGTTACTTTGCTTAATAAAAATAACGCGGCCTCCCTGCTGAAGAAAGATGACAAAGTGAATGAAGCGGAAACTTTGGGTGCGACATTTGAAACCGTGGCGCCAGAGGATATGCAACGTTTGAACATAGACAATGGTTTGCGCGTGAGCAAACTCGAAGCTGGTAAATTGCGGAATTCGGGCATTCGTGAAGGATTTATTATAACGACCGTTGATAAAAACAAAGTGAGCACACCGGATGAGCTGAAAAAGATTTTGGATAACAAAAAAGGAGGGATTTTGATTGAAGGGGTGTATCCAAATGGATCGCGCGCCTATTATGCTTTTGGAATGTAAATGTTCGTCGGGTAAAAAATACCATTCATCGATGATTACTGATATATTTCCTTAAGATATTCAGCAGGTTAACGTTTTGTTGTAAAAAGATTACCACAAGGCTTGTGTTCCGCCTTTGCAGGACTTACCTTTGCACCGGAATTGAGGAAACAACATTTTCCAGCCTGGATCGTTTTTAATTTAAATAAGCTTAATGAGACAGTTAAAAATTACAAAGTCGATTACGAACCGTGAAAGCGCTTCTCTCGACAAATATCTTCAGGAAATTGGTCGTGAAGATTTGATCACAGCGGAGGAAGAAGTTGTATTGGCGAAGAAAATTCGTGATGGAGATGAGCGCGCGCTCGCTAAAATGGTGAAAGCCAACTTGCGTTTCGTAGTATCTGTAGCTAAACAATACCAGAATCAGGGACTTTCTCTTCCCGATTTAATCAACGAAGGAAATCTTGGTTTGATTAAAGCAGCCCGTCGTTTCGATGAAACACGTGGATTTAAATTTATCTCTTATGCCGTTTGGTGGATTCGTCAATCCATTCTTCAAGCATTGGCTGAACAATCCCGTATTGTTCGTCTTCCGCTTAACCAAGTTGGTTCTTTGAATAAAATCAATAAAGCATATTCCCGCCTTGAGCAGGAATTTGAACGTGAACCTACAGCAGCTGAACTTTCTGTTGTTCTCGAACTTCCTGAAGACAAAGTTGCCGATACCATGCGTGTATCGGGCCGCCATGTTTCTATGGATGCTCCTTTATTGAACGGTGAAGACAACAGTCTTTTGGACGTACTCGTTAATCACGATTCTCCACGTGCCGATCGTTTGCTGATGAACGAATCTTTGCAAAAAGAAATTGAACGTTCACTTGCAACATTGACAGAACGCGAACGTGATGTAATCAAATTGTTTTTCGGAATCGGTTGTCAACATGGATTGACACTTGAAGAAATCGGCGCGAAATTCGACTTGACACGTGAACGCGTTCGTCAAATAAAAGAAAAAGCAATTCGACGTCTCCGTCATAGCTCCAGAAGCAAACTTCTTAAAGCTTACTTGGGATAAGAAAATGTTTGAAAATTCACAACAGCCGCAAGGATAAGGATCACCGAAAGGAATCCAAATCTTTGCGGCTGTTTCTTTTGCCAATTTCCTGAATGAACATTACGAAACAGAATCCTATACTCATCACCAAACACACATCACTAATCATTTACTATTATGACACTCGAAACATTGGAGCCAACGAAAGGCAAGAGCAAATCGTATGAAGCTGAATTGAACAATTGGATCAATTCGGAAAAATGTGTTATTGAATTAAGCAGCAGCATTGGAATGCTGTGGTTTGAAAAATCGGTAGAACTCGTTCTTTTTAGGAATCAACTTATTGACAGGAGTCCTAGTGAAATCATGAACCTTCATCAATATGCGAAGGACATCATGAACCGTCCGATCAATGTTAGTGATACTGCAAAACTCGCTAGTGAATTAACTAAACTCGACCTTGCGCCATCGAAAATAGATATTGGAAAACTCTGTGGTGAATGGACAGAGGAATCAAAAAATTATTCCGACATGAAATCTTTCGTGACGGATAAGTTGAAAGATTTTATTGGATCGGATAAAGGTTCCATCACTCCAAAAGATGTTGTGCTTTATGGATTCGGTCGTATTGGTCGGCTTGCTGCGCGTGAATTGATTTCACAAGCTGGTAAAGGTGATCAGTTGCGTTTGCGTGCAATTGTTACGCGCGGAAATAGTTCTGAAGAGATTGTGAAGCGTGCCGATTTGTTGCGCATGGATTCTGTTCATGGACCATTCCCTGGAACCATCATTGAAGATTTGGAGAATAAACAATTGATCATTAATGGGCACGTTGTTCAAATGATCAATGCGAATAATCCGGAAGACGTGGATTACACCGCATATGGAATTGATAATGCATTGTTGATTGATAACACCGGTGTTTTTCGTGATGATAAAGAATTGAGTCGTCACTTGAAATCAAAAGGCATCAGCAAAGTTTTATTGACTGCTCCGGCAAAAGGAGATGTTCCGAATGTGGTTTACGGAGTGAATCATGAAAATGTTGATCCAACTAAATCCCAAATGTTCTCTGCAGCTTCCTGTACCACCAATGCAATCATGCCGATTCTTTATGTGGTTGATAAGGAATTTGGAGTTGTGAAAGGACATATTGAAACGGTACACTCTTATACGAATGACCAAAACCTACTCGATAATTATCATAAAAAATATCGTCGTGGACGTTCTGCGGCTTTGAATATGGTCATCACTGAAACAGGCGCAGAAAGTGCCATCAAAAAAGTGCTGCCGCAATTGTCAGGGAAATTCACTGCAAATTCTGTTCGTGTACCAACTCCAAATGTTTCACTTGCGATTTTGAACATTACCATCAATCGTGAAACAACAAAGGCGGAAGTGAATGATATGATGAGAAAATATGCATTGAAAGGAAATCTTGTTGAGCAAATACAATATGCATTCTCCAATGAATTGGTAAGCTCCGATGTAATTGGAAATCCATGCGCTTCAGTTTTTGATTCACAAGCAACAATTGTTTCCCCAGATAAAAAAACCATCATTCTTTATGTTTGGTATGATAATGAATATGGATATACACGTCAGGTACTTCGTTTTTCAAAATATATTTCTGAAGTAAATCGCCTTCGTTACTATTAGCCTTCGATACATTTTTGTCAGGGTTCTATTTTTAATAGTGACAAATTTTTAAGTTGACAAAAACACTCAGTCTGACAATTATTATATTGTCAGACTGATTTGTTTTTATTCGCGGCTGATAGAAAAAGTCAAGTGGTATTTTTAATTGAAATATTTAGAAATGTTGATGAAATGAAACTATTTCCTTTCAATGATTTTCTGCAATTCCATCTGAAGATATTTATTTTTCTTTTGGTGATGCTGTTTCCGTTTTCAATATCAGCTCAGAAAAATAATTCCTCGAAACCAAAACTTGACACCACTGAGTTTGCTCCAGGTTATCCGAGTTATTCCATTTCGCAAATCGATCAGCTGAAATCATTTCCACTTCCACGATACAAACCCAATTCAATTCTTCAACGGAATTTTTCATGGTTTGATTTTATGTACATGGCTTATGATTATTCAAAAACAATTCCTGCAAAAGACAATCGTTTTACTTATCCAGGATTCAATGGAAAAGAACATGCACTTGCTGCAGTTGATATGAATGTTGAAATGTATGAGCATTGGCATTATTATTTTAATATTCCAACACCAACTTATAATTACCAAAATTTTTCGAAACCAAATACCATTTCCGGAGCGCAAGTGAAATATGCGGATGAACATCCTGATGTGAAAACGTGCACATATATTTTCTGGGCAGGCATCAGGGAAAAGGATGGCGGTTATGTTTCACCAAAACCTTTTATTAAATACAATGCAAATATCAATCCTTGTGGTGGCGATACAACTTATCCCAACATTGCAAAGGATGGAAAGGTTCAAGCCATTTATCTTTCCAAACTTGCTGCCGCATTGCCTCATCGCGACTCCTTGAGAAAAATTGATTTTGTGAATGAAAATGGTGAAGTTTTTGGCGAAGTTTGGACTCCAAATGCAGAGGGTTTTCGTGGAAATGATTTGATAAAATGTATTCAACCGGATTCGGAAAATGCAAGAGTTTTGCGTGCGAGGTGGCAGTACAGGGTTTTCAATACCTATAAATCACAATTCATCGGGAATGATTCATTGAAAGGATTTAAAAATTCCAATTTTTCATTTTACCAAGTGGGAGGTTTTCTTCCGAGATATTATTCGGAATGGTCGGAGATGCGGAAAATAAATTCTTCTTTTCATAATTCATATTATTCCACACCCGATTTTTATCCAGGACAGCGCGATCATTCCATTTTTCCACGCTATTCATTTTATCATGGATTGGATTGCATTGAGGAAGGTCGCAAATATGAAATTTCACTTGGAGATAATTATTTTTCTCCTTTCATCGCGGCAGGTTGGTTTGCGGATTCACTGAATTATCGTCCTGCGGAATGGCTTGCTGCAACAAAAGCGCTTGCCATGATGGGAGCGGAATTTTATTACCCGGCATTTTTCAATCTTTCAAATCCTGCAACAAAACCACCAATTGATCCACGTGGATACATTTATCAAATTGCAATTCCTGCGTATGCACAAGCGATCACTTCGCAATATGAAAAAATATTTTTTGACAGCAAGGATTTTACTTACATCAAGAAGGATGATAAACTTGTGATTTACAGAAAAGATAATTCAAATCCTGCAGGGCCAACTTATGCAATTCACGCATCTGTTTTTTCTTCTGGTAATTTTGTTCCCGCACCAACGGAAACAACGGCGAAAGTAAATATTGACGGAGATGATTTGAAAATAAATTTGAGGAAACAAGGTTCCACTTATATCTATGATAAATCGGATCCGAGCAATATTGTTTTTTATCAATTGGATACCTGGCATGAAACTTCACATCCTTATTATTGGTCAAAAGATTTTGTTTTTGAAGCGGAAGTGAGTGATGATACAATGCGACATTTATTAAAAACAGAACGACCAAAGGATGCTGATAAAAATGATTATTCGAATTTTACAACATATGTTTCATTTTCAAATTCTAAACAACAGCTGAGTTTTCATTTTGAACCGAGAAAGGATACTGGAATATATTATTTGTGGATTCGCGCGCGAACTACTTCAAAAAACTCGTTTGTGAAATTCCTTCTTGATGGCAATTCAACTTTTACTGTTGGAGCAATCGACACTCAAAATTTTTCTTGGTATTGTTTTACCATAAAAGGGAAGCCGACTTCTTTGAATGTTTCACCGGATATTGAACATGAATTGAAGATTGTTGCAGTTGATCAAAATCTTGAATTGGATAAAATCATTTTGAGCAAAACGAAAATTCCTATTGGCATTGACAAAAAGGAAATTGCTCCGAATCCCTTGAGGTGAGAAATCTAAATAGTTAAAAATAAAAAGTGTTGATGTTATGCTTTTTTCAGTTGAAATTAGCATTACATCAACACGATTTCTGTTTATTCTAATTATCCAAACTAGAATTTCACAATTTTCTTGGAGATAAAATTGTTGTCGAATGAAATGTTCATCAGGTAAACTCCATTGGAGAAATTGCCTAAATCAACATCAATATTTTTGGCATTTTCCATTTCCATTTCTTTCACTTTACTTCCAAGCGTATTGTAAATTTCAATTTTCACTTTTGAATATTGCTTGTCGAAAGAAATACTGCATAAACCTGAAACAGGATTTGGAAAAACATTGAAATTTATTTCCTTGTTTTCCTTGATCGAATTTGCCGAAGGAACATCACGCACGAGGCGTACATAATTGGAGCCACGAATAGCATCGCCTTGTGGACCGTGAGCGTAACCAGTGTAAGTGATGCTGTTTACAGTAACCGTATGTGTTGTTGCATATGGATACGGCGGCCCAATTTTCGGATCGCTGCGTTGGCAACCAGCCCCATGAACATCAACCCAACCTGTTTGAGTGGTTGGCCATCCCAATGCGCGACCGAATGGAATGTAATCGGCTTCAGCACCACCTGCATTGGTAGTGCTATAACTTCCATGTGTTGTCCCCGACCAATAATACGGGAAATCAGCTTGTCCCGCTTCATTGGTGATAGAACTGCAATTAAAGTAATTTGTATTGATGCAAGGCAAATTATCAAAGTCGGGTGCATGCGAATAATCAATTATACTTTGCAACTCTTTTATGCTTGGCATTCTCCAATCATTATGTCCTAAATAATTTGCACTGTTCTGCGTTTTTACCCAAGCGAGTGCATTTTTCCAATCCAATCCTGAACCATTATCGTTTTTAGTCCACATTAAATTGGAAGCTAAATCCGTGATGGTTTGATCTGCGTTATCCACAAAATTATTTATGCCATAAGAAGTTGTGCCTCGCACCAATTGCACGTAAAATGTTTTTGTTTGCATACTCAAAACATCAACTGTGTCATATCCTTTTATTCTTCCATCAGAAAAGTTCACTCCGAAATCTTTTGCAAATCCCGATTCACTAGGATTGACAACAAAAAGATTACTCGATAAATATTGTTGATCAATAATTCGCTCTCCGATGGCTGTGTTTCCAAATGCAAATTTGAAATACATCGTATCAATATAAGGTGTTAGCAAACTTGTATTCATGCTAGAAATTCCGCCTGGATCAGTTCCTCTTCCGTCGTATAGCGAATATAATTCTTTGACAGTTGGAATTCTCCAATCATTGAATCCGCCGTAATTTGCTGCATTCACTGTAGTAACCCATGTTTGTGCAGCTGAATAACTCATTCTGTTTGCTTTAACGGGCGGCGTATTCGTCATGTTGGGCGTGCGCATCCATGTCAAAGTTGAATTGTTGTCATAAACCGTTTTTCCGTCAACACTTAGCACATAGCTAAAAGTGTTCCCTGGGAATTGTGCGTCCTGTCCATAAAAATCTTGTGTTGAGGCTGGACACGTAATTGTGCCAGTTGTGTTATAACACAAAATCTGATTCGGATCAACAATCATGTAGGTTTGGCAAAATGAAGCAGAGCTGATTAGTGTGGCAAAACTCATAGCAACAATAAAACGTGACGTTAGGAAATTTTTCATGATTTTATTTTTATGATTTGATCGCATTTTTTGCGTTCATGCCAAATGTAAGTTCATTTTCGAAATTACGGACACTTTTTATACCTCATTATAAAGTGGCTTCACCGCTTTAGAATATTTTTGGAAATTTAAAAATGGGTTCATTTTCCAAAATGTATTTTAACACAACAAAATATTTTTGCAATGTTAAGATCTAATAGCGTGAAGTTTTTTATTTATCAATAAGGATGGAGACTTCGACTTTAAGTTTGGGTAAATGATTCATTACGATACTCCAAATTAAGTCATCCGAGATTTTATCATAACCATGAGCAATCCGATTACGAGTTCCAATAATTTTTTGAGCGTTTTCTATCTTAAAACGTTCATCTTTTTTTAGAATTCGATTTATTGCTTCGCCAATTATTTCAATATTTCGCTCAACAGCACGTTTTGTTTTTATGTCTCTTGTATTTTCCTCAAACACCTACGGCTTGTCCTGAAAATAACTTTCAATTTCTGTTATTGATTGTGCCACGTCAAATAGCCATGTCTTTATTTCGCTATCCATATATTAGTTGCTTGGATGAATCAACTGATTTTCTAAGATATGGACTGTGGATCGCCTTGTCCTCAAGTAAATCTACATTTCTTTTAAAATGATTTTCAAGTGAAAATTTGAAGTCGAAATAGTTGTCTGCGTAATCCTATAATTCAACACCAGAAAAATTAACAACAAGGTCAATGTCACTTTCAGTCTGAAATCGATCTGTCAAAATAGAACCAAATGCAAACAACTTCTCCACCTTGTGTTTGGTGCACAAGTAGTTAATTTTGTCAAGATTGCTTTCAATCATATTCATAATGCTAATATGAAAAATTGGCAGGGCGTTTCAATGTGCAGCGCTCTTAACGTTAGCTATACTGTTTCGCTGCTTTTTTCAGAATACTTTCCCTGCATCACATTGCCCCTAAAAGACTATTTTTGTTCTCCAATAATAAAAACTATGTACCAAATAAAATTCGGAACCGACGGATGGCGTGCCATCATTGCAAAAGATTTTACAGTTGAAAACGTTGCGCGCTTAAGCGAAGGAACTGCAATTTGGCTGAAGAAAAATTTCGATAAACCAACTGTTGTGCTTGGACACGATTGTCGTTTTGCTGGAGAATTGTTCTGTGAAACAGTGGCGAAAGTTTTGTGTCATAATGGTATTAAAGTTTTTCTTGCAAAAGATTTTGTCAGCACTCCTATGATTTCCCTTGGAACAAGCACACGGAATGCATCCATTGGAATTATTATTACCGCAAGCCATAATCCTCCATCCTATAATGGATTCAAATTGAAAGCGGGTTATGGTGGACCACTCACACCAGAAAAAACTTCTGAAATTGAACCCTTGATTACAGAAAAATCGACAACACCTTTGGATGATTTGAAGTTGGAAGATTTTGTTGCGAAAGGTTTATTGGAATGGATTAATCTCGAAGATGAATATGTTGCTCACGTTGAAAAGAATTTTGATCTGGAAGCAATTCGAAATTCAAAATTGAATCTTGCTTATGATGCAATGTATGGAGCAGGACAAAATGTAATGCGTCGTCTTTTTCCAGATATTACCTTTTTACATTGTGATAACAATCCAGGTTTTGATGGACAAGCGCCCGAGCCGATTCTGCGTAATCTTCAGGAATTTGCTGATGTCATAAAAGTTTCTGGTGATATTGATTCTGGTTTGGTTACCGATGGTGATGCGGATCGAATTGGTTTATTTGATGACAAGGGGAATTTTGTGGATTCACATCACATCATTTTGCTTCTTATTCATTACCTGGCGAAGTATAAAAAACAAACAGGAAAAGTTTGCACTGCTTTCAGTACAACGGTGAAGATTAAAAAAATGTGTGCGCATTATGGATTGGAATTGGAAGTAGTGAAAATTGGTTTCAAATATATTTGTGGAATCATGGTGAAGGAAGATGTTTTGGTTGGAGGAGAAGAGAGTGGAGGAATTGCAATCAAAGGACACATTCCTGAACGTGATGGAATTTGGATGGGAATTGTGCTTTGGGAATTCATGGCGAAGAGTGGAAAATCATTGCGCGAATTAATTGCGGAAGTTTATGAAATCACTGGACCATTCGCATTTGAGCGTGTTGATTTGCATTTGGAAGAAGCCGTGAAATTAAAAGTGGTGGAGAATTGCAAAGCAGGAAAATATACTGCGTTCGGAAAATACAAAGTGATTCGCATGGAAGATTTGGATGGATGGAAATATTTTATCAGCGAAGATTCCTGGATCATGATTCGCGCGAGTGGAACGGAACCTGTGTTGCGTACATATGCAGAAGCCGCAACGAGCGAAGAAGCATTTGCGATGTTGGCTGCAGCGAAGAAAACTTTGTTGGGATAATTTTTGAATTTGCGTATTCAAAATTTAGAACTGTTGACGAAATTTCTTTCACGCGTTTTTTTTCTTTTTGAAATTTCATTTGAAGGCACAGCTGTGTAAACTTCCCTAATGGAAATTCGCTGCCCACTGGGATTCTGAAATCTACATTCATTTTTTTTTGAAGTGGAATTCTGAAATTTCAAAATTTCATTTCTGATTTTTCCGATTGGACATTTTCTTCTGAAAAAAGCGGTGCTCAGTAGAACTAAAAATGCTGTTTTATAATTTAAACGTGCATATCTGCGCATTGGACTTGACCAAAACTAGTTCTGCCGAATAGTCTGCGTAATTGGCTCAAAAAATATTATTATTGTAATACCCCCCCTACACATTTATTATTGGCAATTCTTCAATGAATTCCTCAACAACGCGAGATTTTTTTTCTCCACCGGATGTTGTGAATTCATTAGCAGAAAATTGTTTCGCGAATGTTTGCGAAGTGAAAAATGTTGGCTCAATAAAATATCAATGTGGCAAATTGATTTTTTATAAAAAGTAACACAGGTCACCGTGATTATTTTGAGTTTTTAATAATGTGAATAGTTCAATTTATCACTTACAAATTACTCCACAGAATGGATGATTTTCTCCATTTTTTGGAATTATTGTGTGATGTAAATCATGCATTGTTATGTATGACAACGACTTAGGCATTTGGCATGATATTGCCTTTAGGAAATATAATTCATGCTAAGTCCATTTTTGATTGAGAATGAACTTATGAAAAACAAAAATTGAATAATTGAATAATTGAAAAAGGTTTAATTAAAAAAAGAATTCTGAACACAAATATACCGCCAATGAAAAACTTTACTTTTTTCAGAAATACAAAAGGAGCAATATCAAAATGGTTTTTTACCGTTTTGGCTATTTTTTCCCTTTCAACAGTGAATGCTCAGAACGTATCGACTTACCTTTTCTCAATGGTAAATCCGATAGCTCCTGTAAATATTAGTGCGACAGGAACGGCAGTAGCCACGGGTAATGATGACTCGTCTTTTGGAACCTTTCCAATTGGATTTAATTTTACTTATCATGGCGTTGTATTCACAACTTTTGGTTTGAATGCAAATGGATTTATACAACTAGGTGCTTTACCTGCTAGTAGTTATTCTCCATTAACAGCAATCCCGAATTGTGTGTCACTAATGGGATGTGATTTGTATGGTTTGGCTGTTGGTAATTACATCAGATACCAAACAACTGGTGTAACACCAAATCGTGTTACAAGAGTGCAATGGACAAATTGGGGAAAATATAGTACAGGACTTAATGAATTTACAGCTCAAATTCAGTTGTTTGAAACGAGTAATGTTGTTGCAATCACTTATTTCGCAGCACCTGGAGTAACAGCATTTACTGCTCAGGTTGGTTTAACAGGAGCAGCCGTTACCGATTTTAATGACAGAACCACAACAACAAGTTGGGCGGCATCAACATTAGGTGCTTCAAATGCTGTAACCATGACTTTCAGTTCAGCAGTTAAACCCGCAGCCAACTTAAGTTATGTATGGACGCCACCAGCCTTGCCACTTCCAACTGTGTCTTCGTTTACGCCATCATCTGGCTGTAGTGGGCAAGTTGTAACGATTACAGGAACCAACTTTACTGGTGCGACAGCTGTGCGCTTTGGAGGAACAAATGCGGCATCCTTTATTGTAGTAAATTCAACTACCATCACCGCAGTAACAGGGGCAGGAACTACTGGAACTATTGCCGTGGTTACTCCTTCTGGAACAGGAACCAGTGCAGCAACCTACACGTTTAACACACCTCCTGCTAATCCAACTTCAATTACAGCTACACCAAGTACAGTTTGCGAAAATACTACATCTAATTTAAACGCGGTAAGTGCTGCTGGTTATGTAAATTGGTGGAACGCTGCAACGGGAGGAACATTGATTGGTACCTCTGTTAGTGCAGTAAATTTCCCTGTTACGCCAGCTGTTACAACAACCTATTATGCTGAGGCAGCTTTTGGATCGCTGGGAACAATTACCCAAACTTTCAATTACACAGGCGCCCTACAAACTTGGACTGTCCCTGCTGGAATATTCAGTATAACAGTTGATTTGCAAGGTGCGCAAGGTGGAGCCAATACGCTTTCTACAGGAGGTTTGGGCGGAAGGACGCAGGCAACTTATGCAGTAACGCCAGGCCAAGTATTAAACATTTATGTTGGCGGAAATACCGTAGCTATTCTTGGTGGTTATAATGGTGGAGGAAATGGGGCAAATATTTCTTACAACCGAGGTGGAGGAGGAGCTTCCGACATTAGAATTGGAGGAACAGCCCTTACCGATCGTAAATTGGTTGCAGGTGGTGGTGGTGGTGCAGGATATAATTGTTCTTCAGCGCAAGAGTGGGGTGGAGCTGGTGGTGGACTTATTGGCGGCGGTGGATGGCAATGCAACACTCAGAATACATATGCTACTGGAGGTAGTCAAGCAGCTGGAGGTTTAAATATTGGAGGCCTTGGAACTAATGGTGCACTTGGAATTGGTGGAAATTGTACTAGCACATATGGTGGTGGTGGTGGTGGTGGATATTATGGTGGCGGTGGCGCCAGTTATGGTGGTGGTGGTGCTGGCAGTAGCTACACCGACCCATCTGCAACTGGGGTAGTACACACACAAGGTTATAGAGCTGGAAACGGTATTGTAACTATTTCTTACCCTGGAATTGTAACCAGTTGTCCTTCCAGCCGTGTTGCTGTAACTGTGACAGTTGTGCCTGCACCAGTTATTACTGTTCAACCAGTAGCACCATCAATGATGTGTGGTGCCCAAGTTGCAACCATGAGCATCACTGCTACAGGAGCAACAACTTACCAATGGTATAAAAATGCAATAGCACTTACGAATACCGCCCCATACAGTGGCGTTACAACAAGTGTTCTTACTATATCAGGACCTTCTATATTAGAAAATGGTGCTGTTATAACATGTGTAGTGGGTAATTCTTCAGGATGTCTTACAACTTCTACAACATCAATTTTGAATGTTGGAGGAGCAGGACCAGCACTTCCGACAGCCGTTACAGCCACACCAAGTTCAATTTGTGTGGGTCAAACTTCAAATTTAAATGCCACTACAAGTACAGGGCTAATTTATTGGTGGGATGCTGCGGTTGGAGGTACCTTGCTTGGTACATCTGCATCATTGGGTAATTTCCCTGTATCACCTACAGTTAATACAACTTATTATGCAGAGGTTAACACAAGTACTGCAGGAAATCTTACTTTCAATTATACAGGTGGATTACAAACATGGACTGTTCCTGCTGGAGTAACTAGCATTACTGTTGATGTGCAAGGAGCACAGGGTGGAGCTGCAATTTCTACTGGCGCTTTTGGTGGAAGAGTGCAGGCAACTTATCCGGTAACGCCTGGTCAAGTCTTAAATATTTATGTTGGCGGAACAACCACAGCTATACTTGGTGGTTACAATGGTGGAGGAAATGGAATAAATATTTCTTACAACCGTGGTGGTGGTGGTGCCACAGACATTAGAATAGGTGGAACAGCACTGACCGATCGTAAATTGGTTGCAGGTGGCGGCGGCGGTTCTGGCTATAATTGTGCATCAGCTCAAGAGTGGGGAGGTCAAGGTGGCGGAACAACTGGACAAGATGGTTGGCAATGTAATACTCAAGTTACATATGTAGGAATGGGCGGAACTCCAACTGCAGGAGGTGCAAATCTTGGCGGTTTAGGTACTGCCGGCACACTTGGAATTGGAGGGAATTGCACTGGAACATTTGGTGGTGGTGGTGGTGGTGGTTATTATGGTGGCGGTGCTGCTAGTTATGGTGGTGGTGGTGGTGGTAGTAACTACGCTGACCCATCTGCAACAGGCGTTGCACACACACGAGGTTATAGAACTGGTAATGGTTTAGTAACTATTTCCTACAACGTGGCTGGTTGTCCATCTGCTACACGTGTTCCTGTTACGGTTACAATTAATTTGTCGGGTTCGCCTTTACCAACTCCGGTAACTGCTACTCCAAGTTCAATTTGTGTAGGTCAAACTTCAAATCTTAATGCAGCAGCATCTGCTGGAACAGTATATTGGTGGAGTGCTGCAACAGGAGGAACCTTGTTTGGATCTTCTGCATCATTGGTTAATTTCCCTGTAACACCTGCTGTTACCACAACTTATTATGTTGAAGCTGCTGCTTCTATTTCTGGAACACAATCTTTCAGTTATACGGGCGGTGCACAAACATGGACTGTCCCAGCTGGTGTAACTAGTCTAACCGTTGATTTGCAAGGAGCCCAAGGTGGAGCTGCACTTTCAACAGGAGCTTTGGGAGGAAGAGTGCAGGCAACTTATCCGGTAACGCCTGGTCAAGTCTTAAATATTTATGTTGGCGGAACAACCACTACCGTTACTGGTGGATTCAACGGTGGCGGAAATGGAATAAATATTTCTTACAACCGTGGTGGTGGTGGTGCCACAGACATTAGAATAGGTGGAACAGCACTGACCGATCGTAAATTGGTTGCAGGTGGCGGCGGTGGTTCTGGATATAATTGTGCCTCAACACAAGAGTGGGGAGGAGCAGGTGGTGGACTAACTGGAGCTGGTGGATGGCAATGCAACACCCAGAATACATATGCTACCGGTGGTAGTCAAATAACTGGAGGATTAAATGTTGGAGGCCTTGGAACTAACGGAGCACTTGGAGTTGGAGGAAGTTGCACCAACACATTTGGTGGTGGTGGTGGTGGTGGATATTATGGTGGTGGTGGCGCTAGTTATGGTGGTGGTGGTGGTGGCAGTAGCTACACCGATCCAACTGCAACTGGGGTAGTACACACACAAGGTTTTAGAACTGGATCTGGTGTGGTAGTTCTTTCTTGGAATGGAGCTGCTTGTATTTCAGCTACACGCGTGCCGGTTACGGTTACTGTAACTCCTGCACCCGTTATTACTGTTCAACCCGTTGCACCATCATTGATGTGTGGTGCCCAAGTAGCTACCATGAGCATTACTGCTACAGGAGCAACAACCTACCAATGGTATAAAAATGCAGTGGCACTTACGAACACTCCACCTTATAGTGGTGTAACGACAAGTGTGCTTACCATTTCAGGCCCTTCCATACTTGAAAATGGAGCTATCATTACTTGTGTTGTTAGTAGTTCTGGATGCAATGCAACTTCAACAACTTCAATTTTAGCAGTTGGTGGTGCAGGTCCAGCACTTCCATCTCCAGTAACGGCTACTCCAAGTTCAATTTGTACGGGGCAAACGTCAGATCTGAATGGTACAACAAGTACAGGAATCATCAATTGGTGCGATCTGCAGTAGGAGGTACTTTATTAGGTACATCAGTATCCGCTGCAAATTATACTGTAACACCTGCTGCTACTACAACTTATTATGCAGAAGTCAACACAAGTGCTGCAGGTACACAAACATTCAATTATTCAGGTTCAATAGTTAATTGGACCGTACCTGCAAACGTTACATCTGTTACTATAAATGCAAAAGGAGCCCAAGGTGGGCAATATGGTGCAGCGAACCCAGGTGGTTTGGGCGCCAATGTTTCCGGTGTTTTTTCAGTTACACCAGGACAAGTATTATCGATTCTTGTAGGACAACAACCTCCTCCAAACTTGTCAGTTATGCCTGGTGGCGGTGGCGGAAGCTATGTTGCCTTGGGAGCTAGTTATACTACAGCAACACCAATGTTAGTTGCAGGTGGAGGTGGCGGAAGCTATTCTGGTGGTTTTGGCCAAGGTGGACAAATAACTAACATCACCACTTCTGGTGATGGTGGCGGACCAATACCAGGAACCAATGGAAATGGCGCAGCAGGTACAACTTGCGGCGGTGGTGGTGGTGGATTCTACACTTCTGGAGGTAATGATCTTACCTATGGAACTGCAGGTGCCGGTGGATTTGGATTCCGTCAAGGTGGAGCAGGAGGTGTAAGTACCAGTGGTTACCAAACCGGTGGTTTTGGTGGAGGTGCAACAGCCGATTATGTCGGAGCATGCAATACAACAGCAGGTTCTGGTGGTGGTTATGGCGGAGGTAGTGGACAAAATAGTGGCGCAGGAATTCCTAGTGGTTGGGGAGGTGGTTCTTACAATGGAGGAACATCTCAAACCAATTTAGCAGGTAACAATTCAGGAAATGGTGTGGTTACTTTAACTTGGAACGTTGCTGGTTGTCCTTCAGCTTCAAGGGTGCCGGTTACAGTTACTGTAAATCCTACACCTGTCATTACCGTTCAACCAGTTGCACCATTAATGATGTGTGGTGCCCAAGTGGCAACCATGAGCATTACTGCTACTGGAGGTTTAACTTATCAATGGTATAAAAATGCAATAGCACTCACGAACACTCCACCTTATAGTGGCGTAACAACAAGTGTGCTTACCATTTCAGGTCCTTCTATATTGGAAAATGGTGCTGTCATTACTTGTGTCGTTAGTAATTCTGGATGTACAGTAACGTCAACTACTTCAATTCTATCGGTTGGTGGTGCTAATCCAGCACTTCCAACTCCTGTAACTGCTACGCCAAGTTCCATTTGTACGGGACAAACTTCAAATCTAAATGGAACCGCAAGTTCAGGAACTGTATTTTGGTGGAACGCTGCAGTAGGAGGCACCTTGCTTGGTACTTCTGCTTCCCTGGTTAATTACCCAGTAACTCCAGCAGTTACAACTACTTATTATGCAGAATCCAATACAACCACTCCATTAACGCAAACATTTAATTACACAGGAGGAAGTCAGACATGGACTGTTCCAGCTGGCGTTACTTCAATTGCTGTAAATTCATATGGTGCACAAGGAGGTGGTCCAAATGGAGGTCTAGGAGGAAATGCAACAGCAACAGTCCCAGTAACTCCTGGCTCAACTCTTTATATTTATGTTGGAGGTCAACCTACTGTTCGACCAGGTGCAGGAAGTGGTGGTTTCAATGGCGGTGGCGCTGTTGGAGCACTTCCATGTGGTGGCGGAACAAGTGATGGTTGGGGTGGTGGTGGAGCATCCGATATTCGAACTTCAGTTAGTCTTGCAAACAGACTTGTTGTAGCAGGTGGTGGTGGAGGAACAGGTTATAGCAATGGATTAGGTGGAGCAGGTGGAGGTTTGACTGGAGGTAATGGAGCTGCCAGTTGGATTTCAGGTACACAAGGATTTGGAGGAACACAATCGGCAGGTGGAGCGGGTGGTTTTTACAGCCCAAATTCTTCACCTTCAGGAGTACTAGGTGTTGGTGGAGATGCTGGTCCTTTAAATACTTATTGCATTGGTGGCGGTGGCGGTGGTGGATATTATGGTGGCGGTGGCGGATATGTATCGGCAGGCGCTGGTGGTTCAAGCTACATTTCCTTTCCAGGAAGTACAGCAACATCAACTACCTCAGGAGTTAAACTAGGAAATGGGCAAGTTATTATTTCTTATAATTCTCCTGGTTGCTCATCTGTAACTAGAGTGCCCGTTACAATTACAGTGAACCCAACGCCAAGTATTACAGCACAACCTGTTACACCATTGGCGATATGTGCAGGAAATGGAGTAATCACCCTCAGTGTTGCTGCAACAAACGCAGCATCCTATCAGTGGTATAATGGAGCAACACTTCTTACAAATGCTGCACCTTATAGTGGAGTAACAACAGCTACACTCACTATAACAAATCCATTAGTAGCATTGAATGCAAATTCATTTACTTGTGTAGTTAGTAATGGAGGTTGTACAGCAACATCAAGTGCAGTAGTGATTACAGTAAATGGTTCAGCGGCAACGCCAACACCTGTTACTGCAACACCTGCTACGATTTGTCCTGGTTCAACTTCCCAGCTAAATGCTACAGGTAGTAACACAATTAATTGGTGGGATGCTCCAACAGGAGGTACGTTATTAGGTACTTCTGTGTCTGCTGCAAATTACCCAGTTACACCAGCTGTAACTACTACATATTATGCAGAAACGCAGGGGACTAACATTGTAACTTCAGGCACACAGTCGTTTATTTATACTGGTGCAAGTCAAACATGGACAGTTCCAGCAGGAGTAACTTCAATAAATGTTGATGTTATTGGAGCCAAAGGAGGAAATGGGGTGAATGCATCTGTTGGAGGAAATGGAGGAAGAGTTCAAGGAACTATTGCCGTTACACCTGGATCAGTATTAACCATTAATGTTGGTGGTGCAGGATTCAATTGTGCTACTTGCGCAAATGGTGGATTTAACGGAGGTGCAGGAACTATTGCGGGAGCAGGTCAGGAAGCAGGAACAGGAGGAGGTGCATCAGATATTAGACTTTCTCCAAATGCATATGCAAATAGAATTTTTGTTGCAGGCGGTGGCGGCGGTGGCGGATATACAGGAAGTACGGCAAATGGCGGAGCAGGTGGAACATTAACAGGAGGAACAGGTGCTACATGGAACGGATATCCAGGTGGTACAGGCGGAACTCAAGTTGGTGGTGGAATAGGTGGTGTTGGAACTCCATGGAGTCAGCCAAGTGCAATAAATGGTTCTTTGGGACTTGGTGGTTCTGGCCAAGGTTGGTCAGGCGGTGGCGGTGGCGGCGGTGGCGGCTATTTTGGTGGCGGCGGTGGATTTATTGGCGGTGGCGGTGGCGGTAGCAATTATGCTGATCCAAGTGCTTCTGCAGTAACTCATACCCAAGGATATCAAAGCGGTAATGGACAAGTAACCATTTCATGGAATATCAATTTGGTAGGTTGTGCTTCTCCAACGAGAACACCAGTTACAGTAACTGTTGATACACCAACACCTGTAACAGCAACAGGAGCTACGATATGTTATGGTGCGAATGCATTGCTTTCCGCAGGAACAAATTCTAATTGGTATACCGTTCCTTCTGCAGGTTCACCTATCGGTACAGGAATAACCTATCCAACTCCGTCGTTAACAACAACAACGACGTATTATATAGAATCAGTTTCTCCTAGTGGTTGTATTTCTGCACCACCTCGTACAGCGGTAACAGCAACAGTTAATCCATTCCCGGCTACAATTATGCCTATTACAGGCCCTGCTACAGGATGTAATGTGGTAAGTCCGAATAACTGGGTTTACATGGTTTCCACCTCTAATGATATTGTTGCATGCATTTATGATTCCTCTGCATTCAATAATCTGGGTGTAACTAGTGGTGATGTACTGATCAATGGAACGGTTCAATTCTTTAATGGCTATCCTTACATGCAACGTGTAGTTACATTGACACCTACTTCGAATGGACCGGCAATGGTACGTTTGTTCTATACACAGCAGGAATTCAACAACCTGCAAGCAGCGGATCCATTACTACTTCTTCATACTGATTTAGGGGTAACGAAGTTCACTGGTCCTGGTCTCGTTGGTACTGAAGTATTTATTCAGCCAGTAAATTATCGAACACCAGCACAAACAGGAATGGCAAATGTGTATTCCCTAGATGTTCCGGTTTCAGGATTCTCTACTTTCACCATTCACACAAACATCAACAATACACCGCTGCCAATTTCATTGGTGTCGTTTACTGGGAACTGTTTGGATGGTACTGCTGAGTTATTCTGGAAAACTGAATCGGAGAACAACAATGACTATTTCAGTGTTATTAAGAGTGAAGATGGGGGTGCCAATTTCAGTGTAGTCGACACTGTTGATGGAGCTGGAACGTCTTCAATGCCGCACTATTATCATTGGAAGGATGAGAATTCCTCTTCACCAGCTTATTATAAGATTCGTCAAACGGATTTTAATGGACAACAGGAAGATTTCAATTTCATATACCTTGCTTGTGATGGAAATAGTAGGAATACGTTCAGTGTTTACCCAAATCCGACAGTTGGAATATTCACTATAAGTTTCCCAAGTACTACAGATGGAAAATTGAGTATCACGCTATGTAATATGCAGGGTAAACAAATAATGAATTCTCAGACGAATGTACAGGCTGGCACAAATTCAATGTCATTTGATGCTACCACTCTTTCTCCTGGTACATATATGATCAGTTTCAATGTAAATGGAATTGTTTATCATAGTCGCTTAGTGAAAACAGACTAGTAATTGATTTTCATTTGATAAATTAAAATGCAGTTCCTTTTTTGGAACTGCATTTTTTTTTACAGAAAGATTTTCGCTCAATAAGACTTATCGAGAGTATTTTTTGTTTTTGTCCCCCAAAAGCCTTAACAAAAAGCTTAAAAATCTTACATGCGCAAGGAAGCGAGTTTAATGAGTTTGCCCAGGGTATATTGCCAGGGTACATTTGACCTATCAAATCAAACAAACAAAAAAACTCTCAAGGTCATGAAAAACTCAATCCTCACCCTAATCACCGCAACAGTTCTAACCACAGGTTCATTGTT
>CAIQQJ010000060.1 GCA_903873905.1 uncultured Flavobacteriales bacterium | reverse complement strand
TACACCTTTAAGGTAAAAGCAATGAATAGCGAAGGCTATTGGAGTAATGAATTTAATTACACATTTACAATCCGTCCACCTTGGTGGAGAACTTGGTGGTTTAGGAGTTTGATGGGTTTCCTGCTTATAGGTTCTATTGTTTATTACATCAAATGGCGAGAGCGTAAATTAAAAGCAGAAAAAGAAATATTAGAACAAACCGTTGAAGAAAGAACCGCTGAAGTTGTAGAGCAAAAGCATGTGATAGAAGAAAAACACAAAGAAATAACGGATAGTATAAATTACGCTGAAAGAATACAACGCGCATTATTAGCAAGTAAAAAATTGTTGGATGAAAATTTGCCTGATTATTTTATTTTATTCAAACCAAAAGATGTTGTAAGCGGTGATTTTTATTGGGCAGCAAAATTAAGTAATAGGCAATTTATTTTAGTCACAGCAGATAGCACAGGACACGGGGTACCAGGAGCGATTATGAGCATCTTAAATATTGCTTGCTTGAAAGAAGCGGTTACAAAAGAAATAACAAGTCCCGATCTAATTTTAAATGAAACACGTAAACTCATCATTGAAAATTTAAAGAACGATGGCAGTGCCGAAGGTGGTAAAGATGGCATGGATGGAAGTTTATTGTGTTTTGATTTTTCCACTAACATTTTGACTTTAGCTTCTGCGAATAATCCGGTTTGGATAATACGAGGCAAAGAGCTGATTGAAATAAAAGCCGACCGAATGCCAATTGGCAAACACGACAGGGATCAAATGCCATTCACCTTGCAAACTCAAACCTTACAAAAAGGAGATTTGATCTATACTTTAACGGATGGTTTTGCCGATCAATTTGGTGGCGCTAGTGGCAAAAAATTCAAGTATAAACAATTGCAGGAATTGTTATTGTCCATCTCTAACGAACCATTGGAAATTCAAAAGCAAAAACTCAATGATGTATTTGATAATTGGAAAGGAAACTTAGAGCAAGTGGATGATGTTTGTTTGATTGGTGTGAGGGTGTAAATAAATGTGTTCAGTGTTTTTTGTTTTATGAAAATTATTTGAAGAGTTCGAAAAAGACAATCCATGGTTTTTCGCTAATTGATAGGTTGTTCTATAAAACAACTAGGTTTTCATCATCATTTTCTTCTTCATAAAAAAGCCACACTGAATTTGTGTGGCTTTAATTTTGTGGACCTTAACCTAGTTTTATCGAACATGAAAAAGGACTATTATCGTATAGAATCATTTCAGGAGTTTGTAAAAAAATCAAAAACGTTTTGATTCAGTAAAAAATCGTGTGCCTGAGTGGCACACGATTCATGGAGGTTGATAACGGCAGTTCGAGCACTTTCGAGGAAGATTTTGAAGTTCTGTTCTCTTTAGCTTTATACATTTTGAGATTGCAAAACGTTCAATCGCAATAGTTCTGTCCGCAAATTGTGAATTTCGTTTATGATAATAATATTTGGATTATGATAATTATGTAATTATCTTTGTTAAATGGTTATTATAACGAAAACTAAAATCATTGACTTTTATATAACCGAGCCAAAGGCAAAAGATGTTTTACTTAAGTGGTATTACGAAGTTTTACTCAGTGATTGGCAGGATTTTCATGCTATTAAACAGGTTTTTAATAGCGTAGATAGTGTTGGAAACGACAGATTTGTTTTTAATGTTGGAGGAAATAAATATAGAATTGTCGCAATGATACATTTTAATAAAAGAACCATTTATCTGAGATTCGTAGGAACTCATAAACAATATGATCTAATCGATTGTAAAAACATTTAAACTATGAAAAAGGAAATATCTAAAAAAGAGTTTCTAGTAGCTGAAAGCAAAATGAATAATTTGTTAGCTATTGTAACTAAGAAAAAGGGATTTGCAAATCTTTCTAAAAAAGAAACTGCAGATTTAGATAAATATACTCAAATTGTAAAAACTTATGAGGAGTATCACTATACAATTGATTTGCCACAAACAGTTCAAGGATTAATTGAATTGAAAATGTTTGAGAATAAATTGAAACAAAAAGAACTTGCAAAGCTGTTAAACATGACAGACACTAAACTTTCCGAAATTATGCACAATAAAAGAAAGCCAAGCATTTCATTTTTAAAGGCAATGCACATAATTTTAGGAATAGATGGTAATTTACTTTTGCGAATAGTTTAAAAGCAAAGTAGTTTAAAAAAAAATAAAAAAATCGTGTGCCCGAGTGGCACACGATTCGTTGATGCGAGTGACTTATTGGCGAACTTTTTTTGGAGTGATTTGGCGAAATTTACACTGTTATTTGGTGTATTGAGAATGAAAACAAAAGGGGTAAATGGAAAAAATTGAAAATTAATGTATGGTTGTAACAGCTATAAATGTTTTACTTTATCATTCGGAATAAAGCAGTACCACTTCGAGGAATCTCCATTTACTTATAGCACAATTTCAAAATTCTACCAAACCGCCCAATCAAAGTTACTCGTTTCACTTCTCGAAGTTGGCTTTTGCGCACCGTTTGTACGCCGTTCCACTTCTGAACTGATGTTCTTTTTCAATTCCTGAACTGAACAAGTTGGTTTTGATTTCAGCATTTGTAAAAAACAAAAAGTGAATACGCCATTTTGAAGTTCATTCGTTTCCAATGCAAATTGTGTCCCTGCTGATGCTGCAATGACTGTTGCGCCTGTTCCTTTGCTCACATTTGCAAAAAGATCGTTCATCAATTCAAATGAATTTTTTGTGCCGAGTTTAGGCGCGGATGAATTGTAAATGATCATTGGTCCTTTATGAAGGTGAAGAGATGTGTCATTTGAAACCATTGCAATACGTTGCATTTCTTCCTTATCCACTTCGCCACTGTGACAAGCATCAATCATCAACAATTTTTTTCTTGCAGGAATGCTGTCCAATAAATTTTCCAATTCTTCATAAGCCAAACCGCCTTGTTCGGGTTTGTCAAAATTTACATTGTAGGTTGATAAATAATAATCAAAGCTGCTGCTAAGCAAACCATGACCGGAGTAGGCGATGATTACGCGATCATTCACGCTTGTGTTTTTCAATTTTGCTTTGAGAGCCTTTACTTTTTCGATTGTCACATCTTCATTGAACATGGTGTCGATTACAATGTCTTTTCCGTATTTCTTTTTCATTGCAATTGACATGTCGCGAATGTCTTTGGAAGAATAGGTGAGGTTGTAACGAGCATCCTTGAAATGATCAACTCCGATTCCGATGAAGTAGGTTTTGGTTATTGCGACTTTTTCAGGAACATAATTCACGAATATGGGACTGCGATAACTTTCCACACCGTTCACATTCATCATGGATGTTTCGATTCTATTCTTTCCATCGCTCAATGTAATTTCGACTATAGTATCAAAACTGTTTTTACTTCTGTTGCGCAAGTTGATTCCTTTTTGTCCCCACACGGGAGTATCATTGATCCATACATTGAAGCGATCGATTTTAAAAGATGTATCATAATACCACAAGTGAATTTTTAGTTTCTGCTGTTTCTGTTCGTATTCGGGTTCTTCTTTGAATCCGCTTTCCGGAATGGAGAATCCTGCGGTGAAGGTAGTGGTATCAATACCTAACTTTTTTATGCGCTTATAATATGCTCTTGTATAGGAATTAATTAAAGCTGTATCAGTGCTGCCAATAGCTTCCAATACTTTGTCTGGACGATTGAGCTCTACATCAAATTGCTCTATAGAAAGAATCTTTCTTTGTTGTTTAATACCAACCCTCTTTAATGCTGGTTTACTAGCTTTATAATTATTGAATTTATCCACGAAAATATAATCTGTAGAATCGATATAAATTATATTTCCAGCATAAACTAGTGGATTTAAGTTCCAGATACTGATATTGTTTTCACCACTACCAATAAAAAGTTGATTTCTTTCGGTTGAAATAGCCAGACAAATTCCTTTTTTTAATTCCGTTGAGTCAGAAATATAAAGTCTGTTTTCTTTCATTGAAATTTCCAAAAGCTGATTTGCTTCTGTGACTGCATATATTTTTTTTAGGATAGGATCATATTCTATTGTTTCAATATTTGAAGACACATCGAGTGGGTCCGGTTGATTTCCTTTGAATGATTTATCCAAATTCCACAAATGAATTGTACCATCTTTGCTGGAAGTAATTAAAAATTTGCTATCTGGTATTTTTTTAATGGCTGTAATCTCCATTTTATGAGCCTCCGCTATGAATATGGATGTGTCAAGGGTTTCAAGTGATAAGCCGAGCAAGCCATTATCTCCATCTGAATTTGAGATATAGATTATATTCTCAATAGTATCTATGGCAAAATGACTCACAGGTGACTTCACTTCAAATTGTTGAGAATAATAGTTCCAATATGCATTCTTATCAAATTCCTTAAGTTTCTTATGAGTTGATAATTGGTAAACTTCTATGGAATTATAGATATTAATAAAAAGAAGATCTTTTGATGGTACGAGTTGAACATGGTTTGGTACACCCTCAAATGTGAAAGTATCGACTAATTTACCCGTCTTGTAATTTAAGATAAGCAATGTGAAATTATCGCTGGTGCATGCCATTAAACCTGAAGGTTCATCTATACTCATTCCTATTATACCATGCATGTGATGTGTGCCTATAGTTTTGTCATAACTTCCTGCATTCACTATATTTCTAAGTTCCATTTTTTCCAAATCCCAGAACCGCACTTTGCTATCCTGGTTACCGGAAACCAGGATATGATCATGATTGCTATAGGATAACATTCGCACATCACCGGAATGTGCTTTGTATTCTGAAATTGGGTACCCGGTTAAAAAATTCCAAGTCTTGATTGTGCCGCTTAGGTCGAAGGAGAAAATCAAATTGAGTGAAGGAACTGTCTTTAAGCCAACAATAATATATTGGCCAGTTGCTATTCTATAAATTTCTTTTTGAGAGTTTACATTGTAAAGCCTGATAGAATCTGAGAATAACTGAGTAAGGTATCCTGTTTCAGGTTGGTAGCTTTCGAATACTATATTAGCTGGAGAATTATCAATTTCTAAAAAAGAAATTCCCTCTGTTTCCAAGTTATAAAGTGAAGAATTTCCTTCGGCATCAGTTGTAAGAGCAATACCAGGTGCATAATAATTTACAGACCTTTTATTGTTTTCAATTTCTTTGTCAACGTATTTAAATTTATTCGATTTTCCTGTTCTTCGCCAATGAAATAAATAAGAGCCCTCCGTACTGATAATATTTTTACCATCAGCAGAAAATTTCATATCGGTAAATAAAGGAGAAGATTCTCCTGTTGAAAGATGATCATTTTCAATTCCTTCCTTGTAAACAATTTCCAAACTTGAAAGGTTTGCTATATAAAGATTATATGGTTGAACGCTGGATCCAGAATTATCAAAAAGTATAAAGGCAATAAATTTTTTTGAAGGATCAATGTCGCCAGTCATTACTACCCCTTGCTCAGGCAGTTCTATACTTTTATATTCCTCCGGATGATTTATATTGTAAATTAAGAGCTTGCCTTCTTCGCCGCCAGCAACAAATATTGAATCGTTCACAAACTTGGCTAACATAATATCCCACCTTTGACCAGGAATTTTACAATATGGAATGGTACTCCTAACATCCCATAAATAAGCTTCGCCTTCTTTTCCTCCAGACAAAAGATTTTTCCCTTTATTGTCTACATCAACATTCATAATAATATAATCGTGACCTTGTGGCAATATGAGTTTACGATCCTGTGCTGTTGACGTATTTATAAAAAGAACACACGCCGCAAAAATGATATTTTTTATTCCTGAAAGATTATCCATTTTATTGTATTTGTTTAACAAATTTAAATTATGTCTCCAATCTTTTGCAAAGACTTCATTGCACTGAAAAGTTATTACCACACTTTCCAATCATTCTCAATGGTTTCATTTCTGCTCGTTGGTTTTTGTAATCCGTTGGTGCATTTATTCTTCACCAAACCGCCCAATCAAAATTACTCGTTTCACTTCTGGAAGTTGGTTTTTGTGCACCATTGGTGCGTCGTTCCACTTCGGAACTGATGTTCTTTTTCAATTCCTGAACGGAACAAGTTGGTTTTGATTTCAGCATTTGTAAAAAACAAAAAGTGAAAACGCCATTCTGCAATTCATTCGTCTCCAATGCAAATTGTGTTCCTGCTGATGCTGCAATAACTGTTGCGCCTGTTCCCTTGCTCACATTTGCAAAAAGATCGTTCATCAATTCAAAAGAATTTTTTGTTCCGAGTTTTGGAGCGTTTTCATTATAGATCAGCATCGGACCTTTGTGGAGGTGAAGTGATGTGTCATTTGAAACCATTGCAATCCGTTGCATTTCTTCCTTATCCACTTCGCCGCTATGACATGCATCTATCATCAAAAGTTTTTTCCTTGCAGGAATGCTGTCCAATAAATTCTCCAATTCATCATAAGCCAAACCGCCTTGTTCGGGTTTGTCAAAATTCACATTGTTGTACGTCTTCAAACTAATTTAGATTTTTGCTTAGTGAGTGTTTTCGGTTAATTCAAAACTAGTTTATTTTTCGGATTTCTTTTCATTTTAAATTTCTCATAGGCAGTTCTTCGGTTTTTAAAAGCGTTAATTTTTTATTCGTTTTCGTTCTGCTAAAATTCGCTCTCCGCGTCCAAAATAAACATCGGCAGGAGTGTAAATTGTCAGCTAAATTCAGTCCACATTATGCTGACGATTTACACCATTGCAACCACTGCGGAAAAGAAAGATTTCCGGCGAAAGTAATTAATGCCGAAGTAGATTCTATTTTCGAATTGTTCAAGTTCAAAAAGAATCCGAAAGAACTTTACAACATGGTACTGAAAAAATATTTTTCGGATGCAACAAAAACATCTCATGTCGAAATTCAAAAAGCAAAAAAAGAATTGTTAGTGGTTGAAACAAGATTGGAAAATCTACAACTCCTTTTTGTTGATGGAAAAATACAGGAAAAGGAATACAACAAAATGCGTTCAAAATTTGTGAAAGAAGAATCCGCATTGAAATATATGATGTCCGATACACATGATGCATCAAGCAAAACAAGAGCTGATTTGATGGAGACTATTAATTTCTTTCATGATCTGCCTGCATCAATAAAATCACTGGATTTCATTGACAAATTCGACTTATTGAGTTCGACTTTCCCGGAAAAACTCGATTTTGATGGAAAAAATTGTCGAACTCCACGTTTGAACAAAGTGCTTGACCTGATCCTTAATGTTGACGGGGCTTCCAGAGGATCACAAAAAAGGGACAAACTCAAAAAATTGGGTTTGTCCCTTCGGGTGGACCCGCAGAGAATCGAACTCTGGTCCAAACAAGCACTAAATGCGCTTTCTACATGTGTAGCCGATTATTGATTGTCGAGAAAAAGCAGGTTAATCTGCAGACCGATTTTTTCCGTAGTTACTAATAGTGCTCCGACGCCGTAACATCATCTCACACTCCCCGTATTTATGGTGCTCCTGATCCGGACGTCAAAGGGAGAAACTTCCGGGGGAACATCGCTAGGTTAATCCTGAGGATTAAGCAGCAAGGGCGTAGTTAGACTCGCCTGTTGTGTTTTGAGAGTTGATATTTACGTGCCATATTCACAACGCACGACATGCTTACACAAATAGCCACCCGCTGTCAAAACCGGTCGGGCCCATTTGATGATTCAAAGATACGGCTTATTAAGAGCCCTTGTCAATACAAAAATTCCAAAATTTGAAGATTCGAAATTTTTCACTTCTACATTCGATATTCAGTGTTCGATATTCGATATTCGTTTTTTTTTTACTGGCTACCGACAACCTTTTTTAATTGGTAATCGGTAATCCCGTAATTGGTAATCATCAGGGCGTGCCCTTCGCTTCGCTCAGGTCGGGCTTTCCGCTCCCAACAGTATTGTTGGGATTGCTGCAATCCCTCACGCAAAAAAAAAACTCAAGAATGCTTTTGCCAATTTTAAATATGATACCTAGCAGGTTTCCATAAAAAAATCACTTGCCACTTGCCACTTGTCACTTGTCACTATCTTTACCTCCTAATTGAAAATCTATGAAACTCGGAATTCTCAGAGAAGGAAAAATGCCTCGCGACAAACGCGTTCCTTTTACACCGGCACAATGTGTGATTTTGCAAAAAGATTTCGGAATCGATTTGATCGTGCAGCCGAGTGAATGGAGAAGTTATTCCGATGACGAATATCGTGCAGCAGGAGTGAAGTTGCAGGAAGATATTTCCGATCGCGATGTCTTGATTGGAATCAAGGAAGTGCCGCTTTCCGAATTTGTTCCTGGAAAAAAATATTTATTCTTTTCGCATACCATCAAAAAACAACCACACAATAAAAATTTGATGCACGAAATGATCACGAAAAAAGTTCAGATGATCGATTACGAATGTCTCACTGATCCGCAATTTCATCGCGTCATTGGTTTCGGACATTACGCTGGAATTGTTGGTACCTATAATGCTATTCGTGGTTACGGTTTGCGTTTTGGACTTTTCGATTTGAAACCAGCTTGGAAATGTCATGACCTAACCGAACTTGAAAAGGAATTGGACAAAGTTCGGCTCACCAATATTAAAATGATCATCACAGGAAATGGTCGTGTTGCCAATGGTGCAATTGAAATGATGGGCCTATTGCACATTCGCCGCGTTACGCCTTATGAATTCACGCATTACAGTTTCCGTGAAGCCGTTTATACACAAATCGATTCCATTGATTTTAATGAAACAAAAGATGGATCGGCTTGGAGCCTTGATGAATTTTATAAGCATCCAGAAAAATTCAAAAGCACCTTCTCGAAATTCACACCGTTTTGCGATATGTTGATCCATTGTTCTTTTTGGGATCCTCGTGCACCAAGATTATTTGAGAAGGTTGACATGCAATCGCCCGATTTCAAAATCAGTGTGATCGCTGATGTTACTTGTGATATTGATGGTGGAATTCCTTCCACAACAAAAGCTTCTTCAATCGATCAACCATTTTACGGTTACAATCCATTGACAGAAAAAACAACTGCATATTCTTTCGACAATGATGTCATTACCATAATGGCTGTTGATAATCTTCCTTGCGAATTACCACGTGATGCATCTGAAAGTTTTGGTAAAGAATTAATCGAAAAAGTTATTCCCGCTCTCATGGGCGATGATGTGGATGGATTAATTGAAAGAGGCAGCATTTGCAAAGACGGCAAACTCACTGAACGTTTCCAGTACTTGAGCGATTATGCCAGTTAATTGGTGACAAGTGACAAGGGGATGAATTATCGAGAACCTTTTCACCTGTCACCTGTCACTTGCCACCTGTCACCTGTCACTTTTCACCTGTCACCTGTCACCTGTCACTTGCCACCTGTCACCTGTCACCTGTCACTTTAGATAAGTCAAATAATTTTTCTCATTCGCACCTTTGATTGCGAAATCATTCAAGTACGATTGTTCTTTCACCAACAATTGTTTCGGATAAGCAACATATTGCGATTCTGAATAGTTGAGAAAATTTTTTCCTTCTCCTGCAAGAACTCCTGTTTTTTTCAAATCAACAAGGGTTGAAGCAAATTCCTGATCAATTAAGGTGTAAGTCAATCGCAAATTATTATTCGCCATGGTTTCCTTGTAAAGATCCATATGATTCATTTTTCCATAATGCAGATACCAAGCAATGAATAAATTGAATTCATAATAAGCGAAATAAGTTCCTTGTGCTTGTGAAAGGAATTTTCTTGCAAGAACAGTGTCGCCTTTTGCCAATGCCGTTTTTGCTGCAAGCACATCCGCACGAGTTCCATTTTCATAAGCGGAAAATTCATCCATCAATCCGTAAATTCCAGAAACATTTGCAGAGACCACTGAACTATCACCAACATAGGTGTCATAACGGAAAATGTTTTTGGATGCATCAACAGGAACAATCTTTTTGAATTCACAAGAATGGTATGCTCCCGTTGCAACAACAGGAATTGTAATTTCTGGAATCACCATGTAGGTTGAACCATTGAAGGTGTGTGTCGACTCATGTATGACAGTTCCGAAATCACTTTCAAGCGTGGATCGAGTGGTGTCATAATTCCATTCCACCATTGCATTGTTTATAATGGTTTTGTAATTGCCGGGACCGCAATAACTTTTTTCCAACATCGCCTTGTAGGAATTTGCATACACATCAGCTTCATTCAAATAAAATGTTTTTGTGAAAGCCATCATTTGCGCATTGCGTTGTTCAGCAGTTGTTGAATTGTTCTTGCTCAACTTTTCCGCTTCCAAATCCGCTGCCGATTTTCCAGTTATCGGATTGAAATCCCAACTGTTCATGTAAATTACATTGTCGGAAATTTCCAATGCTGCATCTTTTCCAAGAATAGATTTGATTTTTGTTTTGAACAAACCCTTTTTCGAAATGAAATAGGTTTTTCCACCAACAGAATTAAAACCATGCTTACGGTTGCGCGATTCAAAAATTATTTTTCCACGGTGAATGGAAAATATTCCAAAATCATGATACACGCGTTTGTTGGTGTAGCGCATGTAATCATAAGCATTGCCGTCTTTCAATTGCAACACATACAAATTATCCTTTCCGGCTTTGTGAATGAAAACTTTGCTGATAGAGGAGGATTCCTCAGCGAATAGACTGGTGAAATTCAAAACCAGCACCAAGAGAATTGACAGGGACTTCATACGCATTTTTTTTAGGTGTGAAGTAGGAATGTGTCATGTAGATGGTTTGGTTTATTAGTATAACGCTGCAGAAATAAAAAAGTTGCTGCCTATGTTTTAAATCGGAACAGAATTTGCATTTATTAACTAGGAAGGGACTTGGGTCTCAGGACTTGTGGCTTGGGAAAATCTTAAAAAATAATTGTATTGACCCACCTCAGTCCCCGTCCCTTTCGATCAATACCTAAAATATTCTCCTGTCAGAACCTGTAAGAAAGCTTGTCCTTCTTTTGTAATTTTTATTTTGTCTTCGTTGGAATTTACTTTTTCAAATTCTGTTTTGTTTTCTTTTACATGCCAACATAATCTTCCAACACTTTTTATTAATCCGAATCCTTCATCAAAAGCATAATATGCATAACGCGGTTCATACGGATTAAAAAGATTTTTACTGTAGGTAAATGCGCTTGCATCAATGTTCAATTGGTGGAGCAGGGTGGAGGCAAGATCGGTTTGTGATGCAATACTATCATATTTCATTCCGCGATATTCTGGTTTGATAACATCTCCGAAAAATAACATAGGGATATGTCTGTATTCCGGCTGAATGAAATTCCAACTCTTCGGTGAATTATGACTGTGATCGGAAACAAAAACGAAAAGTGTGTTTTTATACCAAGGTGTTTGTTTGGCCTGCTCAAGGAAATTATGAATGCAACGATCAGCGTAATAAACCGAATTGATGTATTGCTTTTCTTTTTCTCCCCAATGCAAAACTTCATTCATCGGAATGTCAAACGGTCCATGTGAACTCAAGGTAAACATCGCTGCAAAGAAAGGTTGTTGCTCTTTGGAAAGTTCCTGCAATTGTCTTGCATATAAATATTCATCCGCAACGCCCAATTTGCATTGTGGAATGGAAGCATCAAAATCTTTTCCCTCAATGATTTTGTCAAAACCATTGTAGTACATATACGCTCTGATATTCCCATAACTCAATTGTCCACCGAACATATAGGAGGTTTTGTAGCCCGCAGTTTTGAAACTTGTATTGATGCACGGCAAATGAACATATTTCGTTGGTTGTGTTATAACAGAAGTTTTTGGTTGAGCGGGGAAAGCTGAAAACACCGCCGCCATTCCTTGATCCGACAAACTTCCACTTGCAAAACAATTTGTGAAGAATACTCCTTCCTTAATCATTCCCTCCATATGCGGCGTGATGCTGTCATAACCGCCACAACTTTTTATCAAGTCTCCTGACCAACCTTCCAAAACAACCAGCACAACATTTGGCCGATCAGTTGTCAGAATATGAATCGTAGTGTCTTTTGCAGTGGCATTCAATTCTGAAAAAAGTTTTTTCGCCTCAGCATCTGGCATGAAATGATAAGGTTCTCCAGCTTTGAAATTTTCAATCCAGTTGTTGAATAAATTAAAAGTGGAATTCACGCAAGCGACATTCAGGATATTTGCTTTTGAATAATAAGCATCACTGATCTGAATTGGAATTTGTTGGTAACCACCGCGCATTCCCAAAAAAACAAATCCTGGCGCAAGAATTACAAATGAAATGCTTTGCCAGTAAGGTTTTCGTTTTGGTTGTATATCAATTGGAACAATTTTCTTCAAAAGAAAAATTCCAAGCCAAGCCAAAAGAATAATTCCACTTGTGCCGAAAATCAATTGTTTCCATGTTGCTGTATGAATTACTTCAGACGGCGTCCCAAGAAACCAAATTGCCTTATAAGTGAGTTTCGTATGCCATTCATCGTAAATTGGCAATTCTCCAATGGTAATTAGGCTAATTGCAATAATGATCAGCACTGAAAAATAGCGACTGACTTTTAGAAAAATATTTTTCTCCGTGAAAGATGCAATGGCATACAACAACCAAGTAATTCCCATCATGTAACAGGACATCGCTGTGTCTATATAAATGGAATGAAAAAAAAACAGGAATGATTTCTACAAACCCAAGTCCATGCAATTCCTCACGATTCCACAGTAAAAAAACGAGCCTGGTGATTTGAAAAAAAATCATCCAGAATAAAAATTGACGGATAAATAAAATTGGAAGCCTCTTCATTGAATTTCAAATTGCAAATGTGCAGATTTCAGATTTAAATAAAAGAGACATGTTGAGTTTTTGAAAATTTGCTCTGTAGAATGTTCATCTGAAATCTGAAATCAGATAATCTGAAATCACTTTATCCTTTAATAAGATTGATAGCACTATTTCTATCTTTCGAACTAAATACAGCATTTCCCGCAACCAATATATTCGCGCCTGCATTTTCCAAATCACGCGCATTCATTGTATCCACACCACCATCAACTTCAATAAGTGTTTTTAATTTTTTTGTATCAATCATTTTTTTTAAAGTTGATACTTTCTTCAATGCATTGGCAATGAATTTCTGTCCGCCATATCCTGGATTCACACTCATGATCAAAACCATATCGAGATCTTCAAGTATATCTTCAAGAACAGAAACTGGAGTGGAAGGGTTTAATGCAACACCAGCTTTCATTCCCAATGATTTTATTTTTTGAATCGTGCGATGCAAATGTGTACAAGCTTCATAATGCACGGTCAGCATATACGCGCCATGTTTTGCAAATTCTTCCAAATATTTATCTGCATCCGCAATCATCAAATGAAAATCAAGAGGCTTCTTCGCATCTTTCTGTAAAGCTTTCATCACCGGAAATCCAAAAGAAATGTTCGGTACAAAAACGCCGTCCATGATGTCAACATGAAACCAATCTGCCGGACTTTCATTGATGAAATTAATATCATCTGCCAAATGACCGAAGTCGGCAGAAAGAATGGAAGGAGCAACGAGTACAGACATGCTTGTGATTTAATTTAATTTATTTAAACTTTCCAACTTTCCAACTTTCCAACTTTCCAACTT
>CAIQQJ010000059.1 GCA_903873905.1 uncultured Flavobacteriales bacterium | reverse complement strand
TTTCGCCCGCACGCCGTGGTGTCGGGTTTACAAACCCGACACCACGGCTGAGGACTAATAGCGGAAAGCGGGAGAGGTGTTTCTGAAAAATGGAAGTTTCCCTGCTCCAAATTATTTTTTCTCGCAAAGGCGCAAAGATCACGAAGAAGGATTTGTTATTAATATTTATCCAGGAAATGCGTTTCCACATCGAAGGTGGAGCGTAAACCAACGGCATCGTATTCATTGTCCAACCATTGATCGGCAGTTTTTCTTCCTTCTGCTTTTAGGTGCAAAAGAAAATCCCAAGACGTATTCATTTTGCTGGAGTAGGAGAGGTGATCCAATGAATCGTAACCGGAAATGCAATGCACAAACATTTCGCGATTTTGTTCCGGTAATTTTACACCTTTTCGAATCAATTCATTTCGATAATGCACCATTTGCATTTCACTGATGAGACTGCTGTTAAATGAAATTTCATTGACACGTTCAGCAATATCACGCGCGGAAGTTGGTACTTTTCGGATGTTGATGGAATTTATTTTTACCAATACAACATCATGCGTTGTTGTTTCGGCAATGAGTGGCGCCAGAGGAGGATTTCCCATATAGCCACCATCCCAATAGGATTCGCCGTCGATTTCCACCGCTTGAAAAAGAAAGGGCAAGCATGCAGAAGCAAGAACAGCATCAACAGAAATTTCTTCGTTATGAAAAACTTTTGCACGATTCGTTTTCACATTCGTTGCACAGATGAAAAGTTTTTTGGTGTTGTAACGTTTCAATTCCTCAAAATCAATCAACTCATTCAAAATATCCTTAAGTGGATTGTAATTAAACGGATTCAATTGGTAAGGAGAAAGTGATTGGGAAAGCGAATTGAAAAACTGATAGCCAGGAGAATTGTGAATGTCGCCAAAATGAAATGCCTGGTCCCAAGGGGAAGGTTTGAAAAGATAAGAACCCTGATTGGCAATTTTCATCCATAATTTTTCGAGTAATTCCTTCGCTTTTTCCGGACCGCCCATGTGTAAACCATAAGCAAGTGTAACCGCATTTACAGCGCCTGCGCTCGTGCCACAAATTCCTTCTGCAACAATTTCTTCTACCTCCAGCAAACGATCAAGAACGCCCCATGTAAATGCGCCATGTGCTCCACCACCTTGTAAAGCCAGCGCAATGAATTTTTTATCGAAAAGTTTTTTTGGACTCACAAGTTTTATTTTAAATAAAAACGAAGCGTAAAGGTACGATTTGTTGTCTTCTTTTTTTTGTGAGTTGTTAGCTGCTCATCAACAAAATTCTAAAATTTATTTTAGAAACGACAAACAATAAATGCCTGATGACACACTATTTTAGTTTTTCCATAATCGCCATCAAACCGTCCTTGGTTCCTTTGAAATAATTTCCTTCTTTGAAATCGGGAATGATAACGGAATCTATTATTATTTTAGTGTCGTCATCCGATAATTTGGATGCAATTCCTGCGCCATTTACAATTCGAATTCTTGCAAACTCACTTGAAATTCCAATTACAATTCCATTATCACTTCCTTTTTTTCCGACTCCCCATGCATTCGCAATATTCAAGATGTAAATGTCAAAAGCACTGTCGCTTGTCAAGGAACCATCTACCGTTACAATCGCAATTTCATATCTTTTCTTTTTTTGAAAAGCATCGATTAACGAATCCATCGTTTTGATTTCCTGTTTGGAATAAATTTTTTCAAAATCACTCACCCAACCCAAAGGACGTGGAACGGAATCAATAATGTTTGCTCCACTCATGGAAAAGTGAATGGAATCGGTTGCAGTGGTTTGTGCGAATGATAAAAAACCTGTGGAAAGAATAATTGCGAAGCAGAAGATTAATTTTTTCATGGTACTGATGAATTAATTATTCAAGATGGAAGGTAAGAAAATTTCTTGGGCGTGCCCCCCACAGTGCTGTGTGGGTCGGGCTTTCGGTAGTCGCTTTTTTGTGAAACACAAAAAGAGCTCCAACAATACCTCAATCCCTCACGCAAGACTTCGATACATTTTTTGTCAAAGGGAGTTTTCAGTTCCTGTCAATTATTCGCTGGCAAAAAACAATCAGTCTGACAAAAGAAATGAATTGCCACTAAGGCACAAAGACACGAAGGTCTTCAGAAAATAAGGGAAGAGTAAATTAAAATCTTGGAATCTTTGAATTGTCATCCGGAGTATTTTTTGCCAGCGAAAAATACAATAGGTGTGTAATTTAATTAGGCAAAAAATGTATTGAAGGATCACTGTGCAGTCCATCCGCCATCTACCGGAATCGCCGTTCCTGTTATCAATTCGGCATGCTCGCTTGAAAGAAAAACACACAATGCACCAAGCGATTCAGTCTTCACGAATTTTTTCACGGCTTGCTTCGACAACATCACTTTTTCAATCACATCTTTTTCACTCATGTTGTGCGTTTTCGCCTGGTCTGCAATTTGATTTCTTACCAATGGCGTATCCACATAGCCAGGACAAACCGAATTCGCTGTAATTCCGAATGGTGCGCCTTCCAATGCAATGACTTTTGTAAATCCAACAATGCCGTGTTTCGCAGCAATGTAGGCCGACTTGAATTCCGATGCCACCAGTCCGTGCGCCGAAGCGATATTTATGATGCGTCCCCAATTTCTTTTTTTCATTCCTGCAAGAACCAATCGTGTAGTATGAAAAGCTGCATTGAGATTTAATCCAATAATTGCATTCCATTTTTCCACAGGGAAATTTTCAATTTCAGAAACGAATTGAATTCCCGCATTATTCACCAGCACATCAATCGCGCCAAGATTTTTTTCCGTTTCTCCAATGAAATTTTCAATTGCTGCAACATCCAGCAAATTGGCATTCGAGAAAAAAGTTTTCACACCAAATTCTAACCCAACACCCGCTGCAATTTCCGCCCCGTCTTTTTCCAAACCGTTGAAAGAAATGTTGTAACCAACTTTCGCATATTCCCTTGCAATTCCAAGACCAATTCCGCTGGTACTTCCTGTGATCAAAACTGTTTTTGCCATCGACAAATATAGTTAGGAGTATTTAGTTCGGAGTGTTTAGTTCGGAGAAAAGAATAAAAAACTTGATCTATGAACTCAACACTCCGAACTCCTAACTACCTTTGCACATGCTTTCACTCGACCCAAAAGAACTCAAGGTTTCGCTTCTGCATCAATATCTCCTGCATGCAGTTGCGCCACGACCAATTGCATTCGCTAGCACGATTGACAAGGATGGAAATGTGAATCTTTCTCCATTCAGTTTCTATAATGTTTTTTCAGCGAACCCACCCGTGTTGGTTTTTTCTCCTGCAAGAAGTGGCCGAACCGGAAAAACAAAAAACACTTTTGACAATGTAAAGGAAGTTGCTGAAGTGGTCATCAATGTCGTGAACTATCCGCTTGTTCATCAAATGTCACTCACAAGTGCTGAGTATGAAAAAGGTGTGAATGAATTTGTAAAAGCGGGATTGACGGAAATTCCTTCTGTGAAAATCAAGCCGCCTCGTGTGAAAGAATCTCCTGTGCAACTGGAATGCAAAGTCATCAACATTGTTGAACTTGGCGAAAATGGTGGCGCGGGAAATTTGATCATTTGTGAAATCGTCATGATTCACATCGATGAAAATATAATTGATCCACAAACACAAATGATCGATCAGCAAAAAATCGATCTCGTTTCTCGACTCGGTGGCGATTGGTACGGACGCGCTTCCGGCAATTCACTTTTTAAAATTGCAAAACCACTTACCACCATTGGCATGGGCGTGGATGGAATTCCTGAACACATTCGAATGAGTAAAGTGCTCACCGGAAATCATCTCGGTCAATTGGGAAATATTGAACATTTACCAACTAGCGAAGAGGTTCGTAATTACAAAACCTCAGGTGCTATTTCAGAAGCGTTTCAGGATTATGGAAATAATTTTGAAAAGTTGGATGACCATCTTCACCATATCGCAGCAAGATTATTGGATATTGGAAAAGTAGATGAAGCATGGAAAGTTTTGCTCAGTGACATGTAAAAATTCGAGATTCGAAAATTTGATAATTCGAGATTGAATATTTTTTATTGCCACCTGCCACCAGCCGCTCATTTTCCTGTTCCCTTTTTTATTTTGGGCGTGTCGTTCCTGCGTCACGTCGGGCTTTTCGCTGCAAGTCCTCGCTCCTCGCACTATCAACGCGGCTGTGGGCTTTCCGCTGCAATCCCTCACGCAAATCAAAAGCTAACACTAAGTGCTTGTTTTACAACGCTTCAGAGTATCCAAAGTTTTCCACAATTATTTTCTCCTCAGCATTATTGATTTACTTTTACAGTTCAATTAATCATAAACCAAAAATCATTACGCATGGACATTACAGGCACCCTTAAGGTAAAAATGGAGGAACAAAAAGTCTCCGAACGTTTTAAAAAACGTGATTTCGTAATTCAAGACAACTCTTCTCAATATCCACAGTTGATCAGTTTTCAATTGAATCAAGATCGTTGTAGTGCGATTGATAATTCAAATGTTGGAGATGAAATCCGTGTGCATTTCAATCTTCGCGGACGCGAATGGAAATCACCAACTGGCGAAACAAAATATTTCAATACACTCGAAGCTTGGAAAATTGAATCTGTAAATGCTGCTCCACAACAGGTGGCTGGCGTTTCGAATACAAATTCAGTTCCAGCTCCAGATGTTACCACATTCTCCTCTGGAGAAAGTGATGATTTGCCATTCTAGAATTTTAGTATTATAAAAAAAACCGTCTTCAGATTTGAGGACGGTTTTTTTGTTTTAGCAAAAATTATTTTTCAAACGTTTTCAATTCCAACTTCTCTCCATCAAAAACTCCGTAAGAATTATATTTTAACCAATCTCCGAGGTTGATGTACCTAGCTGTAGATGAAACTTCCTTGTCAAGTGGCAAATGACGATGACCGAAAACAAAATAATCTATTTGCTCTTTTTCTAAAGTTGTTCTGCAATACTGCATGAGATATTCCTTGTCGTCACCATAATATTTATTCTGGCTTTCTTTTTTATCATAACCTTTTGCAGAAAAATAATTCGCCAAACCCAAGCCGAAATTCGGATGGAAACGGGAATAAATCCATTGGAGAATTTTATTTCTGAATCCAGCTTTCATGAATTTATATCTTCCTTCACCAGGCCCCAATCCATCACCATGGGCAATCAGGAATTGCTTGCCATGCCATTCCCTACGAAGTGGTTCATGGTAAATTTTCGCACCACATTCATCTGCCAAATATCCAAACATCCAAACATCGTGATTGCCGGAAAAAACATGAACAGGAATTCCCGCGTCCGTGAATTCTGCAATTTTCGAAAGCAAACGAACAAATCCTTTTGGAACTACACGTTTGTATTCATACCACGCATCAAATAAATCACCAACTAAAAAAAGTTCATCGCAATCATTCCTTATTGAATCCATCCAACGCACAATTCTTTTCTCGCGTGCATGACTTGAAGCAAGGTCAGGTGCGCCGAGATGAAAATCGGAAGCGAAATATATTTTGCCTGCGCGTTCTGCCATTTCTAAAGTTGAATGCTATTGATGAGTTGGAATGGATTGAGCTTGTTGATATTCAAAGTGAAACGAATCATATCGGCAAATTTAATGTCGTTTGCGGTATTGTAATCTTTAATATTCTTTGAAAATAGTAATGGGATGTACACATCACAAAGATCTTCACCAAACAGGTTTAATTTTATTCCAGCATCAAATTGTGAAACGATGTTTGATCCTACAGCAGCTTGATAGGAATTGGTGTTGCAAATTCCGAAATCTCCGTAAAATTTAATCTTGCTGATTAATTTGTTCTTGATTGGAATTGGAACGGTGACATTCATTGCAGTGAGCCACGAATTGCTTTGTCCGGTTGCAGAATAAACTTTGAAACCACCATCTTCCACGATCATTTGATGCGAAAGGAATCCGTGATCTTCGCTTCTTCCAAGAAGGATATTGTCAAACAAATAATCTGACATGCCCATACCGTAACCTGCAGGACCCCAAGCACTCATTTGAAAACGATAATCTTCCACACTTGTGTTGGTGAGAAATGTTCCAGCAAAAACACGAATGTCAATTTTCTTTTTCTCAGAAATATTGATGTGATAACTTCCTGTTGCAATTAATTTGCTCATCAAATCACCATTTTGATATTTCACTTCAAACTCAAATGGATTGATGTGACGATTGTTCTTGAAAAGATATTTCACTTCGTAAAAAGTTCTTTCATGATTACCAATTGACCAAGCAGAATTGCCAAGTGAGTCAAATTTTGCATTGATATAATCTGTTTTCAAATAAACAGCGCGAAGTTGGATGGATTGTGAAATCGGACTTCTTGCACAACATTTTTTGAAATTGAAATCGATTTCAGGAGCGATTTTTGTAAAACCAAGTCTGCGATCAACTCCAGGACTTGATAAGGGAAGATCTTGCCCCAACACTTTATAATAATGATATTGGTTTGCATTTGCACCAATTTTGATATTCTGAAAAATTGTCTTAGGATACAACGTGTAAAAAATATCGGCATGGCCAACAACAGAATTATCGCCAAAGCTATACATTGGCAAAGCACACCATTCGAGTTTTTTTCCTGGTACAGCATGATTGTAAAAAGCAGCACCCAGCATGACTTTGTCATAATTGTTGAAACCAACAGCTGGTAGAAAAAATAATTGGGTACGTGTTGGATTATCCAAACTTCCTGCCAATTGAATTTTCAGCGGCTCCACTTTTTTGAATATTCCATGTGTGTATGCCGTATTGTTTTTACGATTCACTTCAGGCATATCTTCCATTTCATCAATTCTGATTTCATCATAATCTCCCTTCGGAAACATACAATCTATATTTCCGCTGAATCCCGGATACCAAACAGTCTTTACAATTTTTCCATCTTTAATTGCATTCAAACATACGGGCCCATTTATGTCTCCAACATTTTTCACTCCCACAACAATCTGATCCTTTAAAAGATTTTGTGGATCACTAATTTTTGGAACTCCTGTGATTTTATAATCCAGCTGTTTCGTTGTATTCAACAAATCATCGAACAACCAAGAAAGATTTTTACCACTCACTTGCTCATAAACCGCACGCATATCTTCCGGCATAGGATGATGCCAATGCCATTTATCAAAATAGGCTTGCGCACACGCATCGTAAAGTGAATCGCCGAGATAACCGCGGAGATAATCAAATACGATAGCACTCTTCATGTATACAATCATTCCATAATTCATGGAAGTGAAATCTTTCGATTGAATATCGATGGGTTGATCTGTGTGTGTGCGTGCGCAATAAGCGTAGGCTTGATAATATTGCGCTTTGCGTTTGTAACGATCAAGATCAAACATGTTTGCTACAGCGTTTGGACCGTTTATTCCACCAACCAATGCACAATTTGGATATTTTGTTTCTATGTAACGCAATTCATTCGCAGAATTAACGCCTTCATCCATCCACGCATGCTTGCGTTCATTGCTTCCCAACATTCCATAAAACCAATTGTGTCCAACTTCATGCATGATCACCACATCAAGTGTCAATGCATTTCCTGCCGCACCAATTACTGTGATGTTTGGATATTCCATTCCACCACCTGCGCTTAAGGCTCCATCAACTGCTGTACAAACATCGTAAGTATAATCGCCATTCCATTTTGAATAATAAGTCAGAGCATCATTCACATACGCAACTGCGTCTTTCCAAATTTTTGCATATTGATTGGTGTACATCACACAAGTTGTAACTTTTTTTCCTGTATGAGGAAGAGTCACTTCACCTTTCAATACATGATAACGTTTATCGCAGAACCAAGCGAAATCATGCACATGTTCCTGATGATAATGCAAGGTTTTCAAAACAGAAGATGAGGCTGGAAACTTGTCATCTTTTGCGTCGTAAGTGGTGATTTGTTTTGTTGCTTCCCAAACTGAATCGGTGAATGCAACTTCTTCAGGATTGTCAATCAGATCTCCTGTGGAACCCAAAACATAATTTTTCGGAAGCGTGATGTACACATCATAAATTCCAAATTCAGAATAAAATTCACCCTGATTCAAATAAGGAATTTGTTCCCAACCATCTTTGTCATACACTGCCGGTTTCGGATACCACTGTGTAATTTGATATTGTTGGTCAATGTGACCGAGACGGGAGATTTTTCCACTCGGAAGTTTAACATGAAAAGGTGTGGAAATAGAAATTTGTCCACCGGGTTGAATGGGTGTATTCAAAATTATTTTTCCAATATCAGGACTGCCTGGAACGTATTCGAGTTTTACCGATTGCCCATCAACTTTAAAATCGAGCGAATCAATAAAGCCGCGATCCTTGTCCTTTGCATAATAGAAAAATAAGGAACCGTCTTCTTTCAATTGTTGTCCCAATGGTGTACTGTTGTCTTTATATCCATTCGGCCAGAGGTGCATGTAAATAAAAGTCAACGCGTCTGGAGAATTGTTTTTGTAGATGATGGTTTCGTATGCACTGAGTTCATCTTTTTTGTCATTAAGTGTTACGTGAATGTCGTAAGCAACGTCTTGTTGGAAATAGGTTTTTTGCGCGAATGCAATTCCACTTGACAAAAGAACAGCAATAAATAGAAAAGATTTTTTCATAGGTGAAAAGTATTTCATTTTGATCTGGACCGAGCGAAAAATTATTTGGTAGTTGGAATTGGGGTTGTTGCAAAAATTTCATCCAGTTTTTTTGAAAGCGCTTCGCCATGCAAATCGCGTTCAATTAATCTTCCTTCTCTATCCAACAAAAAAGTGGTAGGGATTTGTTTGAAACGATAAAGATCTTTCAATGGCGTTTGCCATTGCATTAAATCACTAACCTGATTTGGCCAGATCAATCCCAATGATTTTATCGCGCCAAGCCAAGCGGCCTTGTCGTTGTCAAGAGAAACACTGAAAATTTCAAAACCTTGCGCATGGTATTTGTTGTAATTTTTCACAACTCCAGGAAGTTCAGCGCGACAAGGTGCACACCACGAAGCCCAGAAATCGATCAGTACCACATTCCCTTTTAAGGAAGAAAGTTTTCTGGGTAAACCATCTGGACCATTCAACATAATTTCAGGAGTGACTTGTCCTTTGCAATACGGACGTTCGCGTTCCACATAACCGCGCAACATTTTTACATTAGGAACTTCCTTGTATTTTACTTCCAGTGCATTGATTGTTTTTTCGTAATAACGAAAATTATCATACGGCTCCAACAAACGAAGTCCTGCAATATTCGCGAAGGAAGAAGAGTCTGCATCAATGAAATCTTTCATAAAGGCAACACCTTCTTTTTCCACAACACTTAATTTTACCTGTGAAGAATCGTAAAGCGCTCCGAATTTCTTGTCGAGTTGTTGCATTTGAACGCTATCGTTTTTTGCAATCATACTCACTTGAACTTGAAAAACACGCTGTAAGGAATCTTGAAAATTGGTAATCGGTGTTCTTTTCTTTTCAATCGCGAGTATGAATCTATTGAGTTCTTCAAATCGAGCGGATTCTTTCGAACCTTCCGTTTTCCAAGTGTAACCAAGATTTTTTGCATCACCAGTTAATTTCACTGAGTCGCCTGGTTCAATAATCATCACGGCAAAATTTTGTGAGCCTTTACCAACATCGAGGTTGTAATATCCCTTGAAGGGAATGGTGGTGTGAAATTGAAAGGAGCCATCTTCTCCAGCAATGGTCGAATCAATAACTGTGAATTCACTTTTATTTACATCAACAATGAAAAGTGTATCTCCTTTGCTATTGGAAAGTTTCCCTGAAATGAAAACATTTCCTTTTTTTTCTTTTTCTCCACACGAAGAAAAAAAGACGGAAGAAACGAGAAGTAGGGGGAGAAAGAATTTTTGAATTCTAAATTTTGAATTTTGAATATGCATCATGTCTGTTTTTTTTTCGTCTTTCGAGAGCGAATTTACTTAAAATTGATGTGCAGATGTGCAGATTACTGATGTGCGGATTATTTTAACTGTTGATGGCTTACTATTGACAGAGACAATTATTTTTCTTCATGGCGTGTCCCCCAACAGTACTGTTGGGGGTCGGGCTATACGTTCCAAGTCCTCAGCCGTAGTGTCGGGTTTGAAAACCCGACACCACGGCTTCCGGGCTTTCCTCTTCTATCCCTCACGCAGGGAAAATGTCAGGATGATCTTATTTAAAATTGCGAAAATCTAGAAATTGTTACGCCAAAACAGTAGCAAAAATGATTTAGCGTACAATCAAAAAACCACTTTCTTCAACAAACGAAATTTCTTTTGTAATTATTTCATCCACACGCGCTCGTTCAGGACCATCTTTGCACCATTTAACGAATTCATTCAATTGCTCTGCCGTTCCTTGGGCTTCAATAAAAACTTTTCCATCAGTTTCATTTCGCACAAATCCACTCAGTCCAATTCTAATCGCAACTTTTTGCGTAGTGGCTCGAAAAAAAACGCCTTGGACTTTTCCGGAAACATGAATGGAAATTCTTTTCATGAAAATAATTTTCGTTGCACGTTTTTTTTCTCAGTACTTTCTCATCTGAACTGAATAGTACTAATCACTTGTTGAACGAGTTGATCAAGAAGCGGAATGTAAACACTGTTTTCGGAACAGATGAATTGAAACACAAAACCTTTTTCATTTCCATACGGATGATCCACATAATAGCGGCGTATGTACAGATTTCCTGTCAAGTCGTGACTCGTGTACACTTCGCCCAATTGACAAACGGTCATTTCAGTTCCAATTTTCCTTGTGATATCAGGTTCTCTTCTTAACTCAATAATGCTGTCACCCTCCGCCATGTAATCTCGAAAATCCTGATCGGCCGCTTTCGAAAATGTAACATTTCCCAAGGATGGAAAGGGAACCACCAGGATGGAATAATCTGCACATCGATTGTCTTCGTACCAAAAACGTGTTACGCTTGAATCCACATCTACGCGACAACCTTTCTCTACACAACACGACCATTTGTAGAGTAAATTGGTATAGGAAAGTTGTGTTGAAGTACAAGCTAGTGAAAGGGATAAATCAGCTGGTTCAAATTCCTCTTGCCATTCTCCACGTTGATAAACAATAAAATCATCGAAGAGAATATGTGTTTTTCCACCAACGTAGGCGCCGAAATAATTTCCAAAAGGAAAAATGAAATCAATTGTTTTTACCACTTGTTCATTGATACAAAGCACCATTTTTTTCTTTCCTTCGAAATCCAAAACTACATTCACACGCAACCAATTAGCGCCTTTCTGATTGATGGCAGGCGATGAAATGGGAAGAAAAATATCTTTCCATTTTCCCTTTTCCATTGTCTTAAAACCGAATTTTCCTGAAGCGGTGATGTAGAACAAATGCAGGTTTTGCAAATCAGAAGCACCCCAACAAATTCCATAGGGAACATTTTCCTCGCCCGATTTGAATTCCGTCTGCAATTCGGAGCGGAATAATTTTTCCTGATTTATTTTCGCGCCTTTTGCATTGATGAAATCGCCAACTGTTTTAATGTTCATGTCCAGTTTTCCGCCAAGGACTTGAAAAGTAGCTGTGTCATCATCGCGTGTTATCCATTCGTTTTTATTGTCATCAAACGGTTCATACGCGCTGAGTTGTGCGTGCGCTGAAAATGTTGCAAATAGAAATAGGGGAAGGAGGATTTTTTTCACGGTGACAAAGATACAATTTGACTTTGTTAGATCACTTCGAAATTACTTCGCCTTTCACTTCAATCGAGTAGGCAAACTCACCATTCGAACATTCACCACTTGTAAGAGACAAAACAATCACTTTGTCAAAACTCCCAGGATTTTTAGTGTTGTAAGCAAACTTCAGAATGAAATATTCCCCAGGAGCAATGCTCGCATGTGTGTCGCAAAAGGCATACGCGCCTTCGGTGATTGTAACATTCGAAATGTTGATGGGCAAAGGAGAATTGTTTTTTATTCGGATGCTTCGTTTGATCGTTTTTGCCGTGTCGTTTGAAATTTTCCCACAGTTAATGATGCGTTGGTCAGTCATTAAAACTTCACTCTTCTTAATGCCTTGTCCCTTTACCTCACCACTCAAGAAAACTGAATTGGAGTAAAAGAACGGAGGAAGCAAAATGGGGAATTCCATTGTGGTTTTACCAGAATCGGCAATTGTGGTGTTGTATTTTATGGTAACGTTGAAATTTTCTCCAGGAGCAACTTCTGATTTGTCGTAAGTCATGCAACTACTTTTATTTTTTCCTGTTTCCAATTTGAACGAGCCATTATTTACAAAATGAAAAGTATTTGAAATGATTGTACCTCTTTTGACGGAACCAAAATCAAATGTGTCTTTGCCCAGCGATTTTACATTTGGAACGATGATGCAGGAAAACTCCTGTTTCACAAAATCCTCAAATTCATTTTCGGGGTGATAGAAAAAAACGGGCGTGCCACCATAATAATAATTCATTTTTCCACTGGTGCCTGCCATCAATAAAAGTGGGGCACTTTTTCCAGGATCAATCGAAAATGGAAGTTTCGTTATTAATTTCAAAGAGGGGTCTGGAATTGCAACAGAATCTACAATGATTTTTTTATCCTTATAATTCACAATCAAAGAAGAAAAATTTGCAACATCACCTTCTTGTAATTTCGCAGGATATTCATTCATGTTTCGCTTGATTTCAACTTGTTCGCGATACGTATCAAGAAGTGTAATTACTTGTGGTCCCGTTTTGGAATTGGAAAGGATTTGAAAGCGTTGAAAAGGAGAGGACACACTATAAATAATGGAGATTTCTCCATAAACTCCTGGCTTGAGTAGAGCGGGAAATTTTACATTGTCAGAAGCTTTTAGCCAACTTGTGTCGTTGGTGAAACATTGTTTTGCCCCAATAAAAATCAAATCTTTCTTTCCCGTATTGACACATCCAATTCTTATTTCCCGATAGCGAGAATAATTTTTTGTGATGGGTGATCCAGAAAAATGAAATGGAATGGTGTCGACAAGAATGTTTAAATGGTCAATTACCAAATTCTGTGCAGGAGAATTAAATCCAGTGCATATGGAAAGAAAAAGAAAAAATAGGAAGTGGGGTTTCACGAACTCTAAAATTAGAAAAAAAATCCTTGACGTGTTTATAATTTAGGTTCCACTTTTTTTGCGTGAGGAATAGTAGTGCCACATAGTGGTCCCTTCGGGATCCGGGGCACGCCCCAATAAGAAAAATAGAAGCAGTTAAAAAGTGGCAGGAGTCAAAGAAAAATAAGTTGCAGCTATCACCAATAAACTACAAACGAGCAACCATTTCTTTCATTAGCTGAGTCATTTTCTTTTCTGAAATTTCAGCTGCTTTCTGAACATCAGCATGTGTGACTTCAACAATTTTGCCGGGTACACCGAGATCGGTGATCACCGACATTGCAAAACAAGGAATAGCCATGTGACGCGCAGCAATTACTTCTGGAACGGTACTCATACCGACAGCATCTCCACCAACATTGCGTACGTATTTATATTCGGCAGGCGTTTCAAATGTTGGGCCACTCATGCCAACATAAACACCTTCAACAACTCTCATTTTTAATTCGGCGGCAATTTTTTTAGCGAGTGTGATCATAGTAAGATCATACGGTTCGCTCATATCTGGAAAACGTGGACCGAAACGTTTATCATTCGGACCGATCAAAGGATTTCCTGGAAACAAATTGATGTGATCTGTTTGAATCATCAAATCGCCAATTTCAAAACTTGGATTCACACCGCCACTGGCATTCGAAACAAATAATCTTTCAATGCCCAATAATTTCATGACACGAACTGGAAAAACAACTTGTTGTAAAGAATAACCTTCATAAAAATGAAAACGGCCTTGCATGGCTACAACATTTTTACCAGATAATTTTCCGAAAATCAATTTTCCGGAATGACCTTCCACAGTTGATACTGGAAAATTAGGTATGGTTTCATAGGGCAAAACAAATTCTGCTTCAATTTCATTCACCAATCCACCAAGACCGGTTCCTAAAATAATTCCAGTAAGAGGAGAAAAATTATTCGTTTTCTCTTGGATGAATGTGGCTGTTGACTTGATGAGGTCGTACATAATCATTTATTTGTTGATTGAAATCTATTGCGTCTTGATCTTGGAATGCAACTTCTATGGGCACATAATAAATAGGAAGGTCGCCAAGATACTCAGCAAGTTCGGGTTTTTGCAAACGCATGGCGTCTTTTTCTGTTGTGAGCACAATTTTATTTTCGCCTTTCATTGCATTGAATAATTCTTTCAAATGCAAAAGATCATTGGGCATGAATTCATGATGATCTCGAAAACGGTAGGGTACAAGTTCTTTCACTTTATCCTTGAGAAAATATTCCAGCGAATGGGAATTGGCAATTCCTGTCAAAAGGACAACTGAATAATTCTGGTTGAAACAAATTTCTTTCGTAACAGCATTGGCAATTGCCGTTTCCAAAAATGGGACAAATTCACCATAAACAATTTTAGAAAAATATATTTTTTGATACGGTTGTGGTTTAATGTCTTTGATGATTCTTTTTCTTTCAATGGGCGAGAAAAAATCCGGCGTTTTTGTTACCACTATGATATCAGCTCTTCGAACACCTGAAATCGGTTCGCGCAAATACCCAGTGGGCAATAAATTATCCTGATAAAATAATCTCGCGTAATCCGTCAGCATGATTTGCAATCCTGGTTTTATTCTTCGATGCTGAAAAACATCGTCCAGAATTACGACCTGAAGTTTTGGGAATTTCTCAAGGAGTTTTTTTACGCCATGCACGCGCGCACCATCTACAGCTACTGGAATTTCTTCGGGAAAGCGGTGACGGAATTGTTTTGGTTCATCGCCAATTTCTAGTGTGGTAGCATCTTTTGTTGCCAAATGAAAACCTCTCGTTTTTCTTCCATATCCACGACTCAAAGTACCAACGCTGTATCTCGGATGTAAAAGTTTGACGAGATATTCAACGTGAGGAGTTTTTCCAGTTCCACCTACGGCCAAATTTCCAACACCGATAACAGCAACATCATCAATTTCAGTTGAGGGGATAAAACCAAAATCAAAAAGTTTGTTTCTGATGAATACAGCCAAGCCATACAATAAGGAAAATGGCCATGCCAAAAGTCGTAGCAAATTCATTCGGTGCGAAATTAGTCAAAAGGGACAAGTGGCAAGGGACAAGAGGCAATAGAAAGTATTTTAATTTTAATAATCTTGTTTTCTTTCAATGAAACGCTACGATCTCTTCGTCTATGCGGCAATTTTTATATTAATTTCGAACTCCTGTTCAAATCATATATTGTAAATCCAACATGGTTCTCCAAGAAATAATTTCCTGTCTGGAAAAAATTGCACCTCCCAAGTTTCAAGAGGGCTATGACAACTGCGGCCTCATTACGGGGAATAGTAAAATGCAAATCACAGGAGTGCTCATTGCGTTGGATTGTATTGAGTCGATCGTGGATGAAGCTATTGAAAATAAATGCAATCTCATTGTTGCGCATCACCCAATTGTTTTTTCAGGATTAAAAAAAATCAACGGAAAAAATTATGTGGAACGTGTGATTATTAAAGCAATAAAAAATGACATTGCAATTTTTGCCATTCACACCAATCTTGATAATGTTTCCAATGGTGTAAATGCTAGAATCTGTGAGATACTCGGATTAAAAAATTGTAAAATACTTTCACCTAAAAAAGATTTGCTTCGGAAATTCGTAACCTATTGTCCTGCCGAATCAGCTGAAAAAGTTAGACAGGCATTATGGAAAGCAGGAGCAGGGGAAATTGGAAATTATAATGAAGTGAGTTTTAATTTATCGGGAACAGGAACCTTTCGTGGCAATGAAAATTCCAATCCTGTTGTCGGTGATAAAGGGATATTAAATCGTGAACCAGAAGAGCGAATTGAAATTATTTATTCAGTGCATCAGGAGTCTGAAATTCTCAAGGCTTTGCGCGCTTCGCACCCGTATGAGGAAATTGCATATGAGTTAATTCCCATTGAAAATGCTTGGCAAAATGTGGGATCTGGAATGATTGGTGAACTCGAAAAATCCATGCCGATTATGGAATTTCTGATTCAATTAAAGACTTCTATGAACACGGATGTCATCCGCTATACACCAATTGAAGGTAAAGTTGTTTCGAAAGTGGCGGTTTGTGGAGGCTCGGGCAGTTTTTTGCTAAAAGATGCCATTTCTGCTGAAGCGGATGTTTTTGTTTCAGGTGACTTCAAATACCACCAGTTTTTCGATACGGAAGGCAAAATTGTCGTTGCTGATATTGGACACTTTGAAAGTGAGCAGTTTACGATTGATTTGCTCTATGACATTCTAAAACAAAAATTTCCTACCTTTGCCATCCGCAAAACCGGTATAAATACCAATCCGATAACCTATCTGACATGAGCCTAAAAGCTAAAAAAGACGAGAAATCCGACATTCCAGTAGAAGAAAAACTTCGCGCACTTTACGATTTACAACAGATTGATTCACAAATCGACCGTATCCGTACAGTTCGTGGTGAACTTCCTTTAGAGGTTCGTGATCTTGAAGATGAAGTGGCAGGACTTGATACACGTTCAAACAATCTGCATGAGGAAATCAAAAAGCTGGAAGACGCTATCACGGAGAAAAAGAACGTGATTAAGGACGCCGGAATAGCGATTAAGAAATATGAAGCGCAGCAAGGAAAAGTTCGCAACAACCGCGAATTTGATTCCCTAACAAAAGAGATAGAATTCCAGAACTTGGAAATTCAACTTTCTGAAAAACGCATCAAGGAATACAAAGCACAAATTGCGGCTAAGAATGAAATGATTGAAGGTTCACAAGCTGCACTTGATGAGCGCAAAAATGATCTCAAACTGAAGAAAGAAGAATTGGAAGACATCATTTCTGAAACTAAAAAAGAAGAAGATGAATTGCAAGCGCATTCCAAAGTTGCTGAATTGAAAATTGAAGGACGTTTATTGCACGCTTATTCACGTGTTCGCCAGAATGTACGTAATGGCCTAGCGGTTGTTCCTGTAGAGCGTGATGCTTGTGGCGGATGTTTCAATAAAATTCCACCACAACGTCAATTGGATATTCGTATGCACAAAAAGATTATCGTTTGTGAACATTGCGGAAGAATATTGGTAGATGCAGATTTCCTTCTTGGAAACGGAAAGCCAGTTGTTCAAGAAGAGGTTGTTACTAAGACTTCAAGAAAAACAGCGAAAGCGAAATAATTTTTCTACCAAATAATATAAAGTCCCGCTGATTTAGCGGGACTTTATCATTTTACAAAGTGATGATATTTTTTTCTGTCTATTAATATCTGAATCCGCACGTCACAACAACATTTACAACCTTAGAACTGTTGTTGACTGGATTCACCAAACTCTGATCGTAGAAATAATAATTGCTTTTCTCTGTTGTTGTGACCACACCCAGATCAATAAAAAATTGATCATCCGGATCACGATAACCAACTCCTCCTGTGATATACAATCGGGCTGCATTATTGTTTACGCCATTCGTATATGGACTTCCATACCAGGCAAAACCACCTCGTAATATCAATGGAAGTAGACGCACTTCTGTTCCTACGCGAATGTTTGATGCTGCAGTGTATTTGGTTTGTATGGCTTTGTTTGCAGTTGAGAAGGAATAACTCGTAGATGACAAAAGTGATTCAGAATAATCTACAATTTCATAGTCAGCACTTACGGTTGCAACCTTTCCAAGAATAACAGCCAAACTTCCAATCATGCGCATAGGTGTACGAATTGAATAACTGAAACTTCCATCCTGCGCGATATTTTGACGTGTTGAATCTCCAATTATGGAAATCATTTGGGCTCCATAACTGTCAGTTAGTTTTAAAATCGAAGGTGAATTAAATGCAAAACCAATTCGTACCATATCAATTGGACGGTAAATGGCACCCAATTTTATATTGAATCCGCGTCCCTTAGTTGAAAGGTTCTGATCAAATTGCAAGTAGTTGAAATTGGAAGTTGTGTCATTCACTTCTTTTTCAGAGTAGCTGTCAATTTCTTCATATTTCACTTGAGGAATTCCAACGGAGCCACCAACATAAAATTTGTTGGAGTAATTTCCAGCAAGGCCAAAAATCCATTCTCCCATTGATCCGCGCATCGTAACCGTTTTCGATTGCGTGAGTAAATCACCAGTAGGAATTGTATCTGAATAATGTGTTGGATCACCTGGGATTTGATTCAATAAATAAGTATTCCATGCAAGACCTTCATTATACCCATCGAGATTAGCAGGTAAATTCCCTCCTGCCGATTTTGCCCAACTGTCCATCATGGAAGTGTTTGAATTTCCAGACATATTCAAATTTGACTGAAATGAGCTATAACGATTGTAAGCAATTCCCATTGCCATTGTTTGCCATCCAGTTTCAGAATTGTTATCAGTTTTCCCTGCAAACACAAGTCCAAAATTATCGAAACGAAAATTGAAACGAGAATTTGTATTCATCGTTTCGTTGTAGGTGGATGTAACGTTATTATTGTAAAATGAAGGCGTAAAAGTCATTTCATTCTTATGATAAAATCCAAGTCCAGCAGGATTTGTACTGATCACAGAAATGTCTGCACCCAAAGCACCAAATGCTCCGCCCATTGCAGAATAACGTGCTGTTCCACCAAAACCAATTCGGGAATACCGCAAGGCATCGGTTTCGTTTTGTGCGAATATTCCGCTGCAAAACACTAACGCGGAAAGTCCGGTCAGAAAGAAACGTTTCATAAGCTTCAATTTAAAATTAATCAGCGTGGACGACTACTTGTTCCACTGCTTGTACCACTTGATCTTGATGGGGATGGTGAGGAAGAAGAACCAGATGAAGAGGAACTGCTACTTCTTGAACTACTTTCTCTTGGTCGACTTGATGGAGCACTATAAGTTGGCGAAGAGGAAGCAGGAGGTGGTGTATTTGCTCTAGAATTTCCACTTGAATTTTCTGTAGAAGTCCCAGTTGAATTTGCACGTGAGTTTCCAGTTGAATTACCAGAATTTGTAAAGACAGGAACAGGAGGCGTATCCGTTCTGTGTTCAACATTGCTTTGCCCCTGAGTATTCTGTGTATTTGCTCTCGGCTCTGTAGAGTTAGTTGTTGAATTGCCATTTGTATTGTCGCGAGAATTAGTGTTACTGGAGTTTGCTTCAGGAGCAACTCCTACAATACGATTGATCTGATCACGTGTTGGAGTACTCAGGTTATTCTCAGCTGCAACAGCAGATTCAAAACGCTCACCGAATGTTGGGCCACCTGAACCAACTACGCGGCCATCATTTGAACTTGGAGAATTTCTTGGTCCGTAATAATTGCTGTTGTTATCGAAACTGTTGTAGTAATAATTGTTGTATCCATTATTACCATACCCGTAGGAATTATAACCATATGGACTATATCCGTATGGATTGTATCCATATCCATAATATGGGTAATAAGAACCATATCCCCAGGAATTCCAAGGATCATAATAGTTTCCCCAAGTATTTCCCCAACCACATCCGTAACCTGTTCCCCATCCCCAGCCTGTATTCCAATACCAAAATGAACTTGGGCAATAATTGTAGGCGTAATAACTTGGTCCCCAGAATTGGTAGCCGTTGTATACACTGCTTCCGTAGTAATAAGGATTCTGATTATAGAAATAGGCGTTTGTATAATAGTTGTCGTAATAACTATAATTGTTGCAAGGATGATCAAATCGACGAAGACGAACAGCATATTCATCATCATAATAATCATCGTAATCAAAAGATTTTTGGTAATAATCAGAGCCAGGTTTTGAACGAGCGTCAGCTGTTTTCTGATCTAGTTCACGCTGTTTTGCATCAGCTTCTTTTTGTTTTTGCTCTGCTTCAAGCCGTTTTGCCTCGGCTGCACGATCTTTCTTCGCATCTTTTAAGGAATAATAAACATCGTCCCCGTCGCGCTGCGCGTTCATTTGTTTGAACCCAGAGCAAGACGTGTACCCAATCAAAATTGCGGAACATAATCCGATAATTGCGAAACGTTTCATGGTGGAGTGTTTTAGATATTTCAACATTACAAATCCGTATTTTTCACACAGGGGACGAATTGTGCTATTTTTGCAGGATTATCAATAGTAAAAATACAAAAATCGTTCCACTAATTCATTACCAGTTATTAAGTTTATATGGCCAAAGAACTAACAAAACGTACCACCGACTATTCGCAATGGTATAATGAACTCGTTGCACAAGCTGATTTAGCGGAGCATTCTGCTGTAAGAGGTTGCATGGTAATTAAACCATATGGTTATGCCATTTGGGAAAACATGCAGGCTGTTCTTGATAAGATGTTCAAGGAGACAGGCCATGTAAATGCATATTTTCCCTTATTCGTTCCGAAAAGTTTGTTCGAAGCTGAAGAAAAAAATGCGGAAGGTTTTGCGAAGGAATGTGCTGTTGTTACACACTATCGTTTGAAAGCTGATCCTGATAAACCAGGAAAATTGATGGTTGATCCTGATTCCAAATTGGAAGAGGAATTAATTGTGCGTCCAACTAGTGAAGCAATTATTTGGAAAACATATAAAGGATGGATTCAATCCTATCGCGATCTTCCATTACTGATTAATCAATGGGCGAACGTTGTGCGTTGGGAAATGAAAACGCGTCTTTTTCTTCGCACGACAGAATTTCTTTGGCAAGAAGGTCACACTGCACATGCAACTCGTGAAGAGGCAATTATTGAAACAGAAAAAATGTTGGGAGTTTATGCAGAATTCGCAGAAAACTTTTTGGCAATTCCTGTTTTGCGTGGAATAAAATCGGCTAATGAAAGATTTGCAGGCGCAGAAGAAACCTATTGCATTGAAGCATTGATGCAAGATGGAAAAGCATTGCAAGCGGGCACATCCCATTTTCTTGGACAAAATTTTGCAAAAGCATTTGATGTGAAATTTGCAAGTAAAGAAGGGAAATTGGAATATGTTTGGGCAACTTCATGGGGAGTTTCCACACGCTTGATGGGCGCTCTCATTATGGCACATAGCGATGACAATGGACTTATTTTACCTCCGAAAATGGCGCCAATTCAAGTGGTGATAGTTCCGATTTATAAGACGGATGAAGAACATGCGCGAATTATTGAACATGTTTCTATCTTGAAAAAAGAATTAGAAGAAAAAAACATTCGTGTAAAGTTTGATGATCGTGATACGCAACGTCCAGGATTTAAATTCGCTGAACATGAATTGCGCGGTGTGCCAGTACGTTTAGGAATTGGACCGAAAGATTTGGAGAATGGAAAAATTGAATTGGCTCGTCGCGATACCTTAACCAAGATAAGTGTTGATCGTTCTGAAGTTGTCAATATTGTTTTTGGACTGATGGATGAAATTCAAAATTCAATGTTCAATGCAGCACTTCAGCGTCAACAATCCAGCACTCATATTGTAGATACGTTTGAGGAGTTCGAAGCGGCTTTGGAAAAAGGTGGTTTTATTCATGCACATTGGGATGGTACGCCAGAAACGGAGCAGAAGATCAAGGAAAAAACAAAAGCTACCATTCGTTGTATTCCTTTGAATAATAAAATGGAAGATGGCAAATGTATTTTCTCAGGAAATCCATCTTCACAACGTGTGGTTTTTGCAAGAGCATATTAAAACAAAAAGGAGTTTGGTATTTTGAGTTCAGGAATAATTAATAATTTATTTTCTGATCTCAGAATAAAATTTTGGAACTTATAAATTCAAAGTGATGTCAGAAAAATCTGCAAACGAAACAATTTTACAACTTCTAAAGGAAAAGGCATCCCTGAAGCAGGATGTTTTTTATAAGACCATTGATGTTTTTAGGGAACTAAAACAGGTGGTGAAAGAAGTAGCTGATGAGTTGCGCCCGAAGGCAACCGCCATTGACAAACGCATCCTTGTTGAGTACAAAGACAAAAGTGAATTCGAAGTTGAATTAAGAGTGGCAGGTGATGTATTGATTTTTCACATGCACACGAATGTGTTTGAATTTGACACCTCTCACCAAATGTGGAAGACATCTTATGTGAAGGAAAACACAGGAAATTCTTTTTGTGGCATGATTAACATTTATAATTTCCTTGCGGATTCCTTTAAATACAATCGAGCAAATGATCTAGGATATTTAGTAGCAAGGATTTTCCTTAATAAAGACCAGCATTATTTTGTTGAAGGAAAACGCCAGCTCGGATTTATGTACAACGATTTCGCAAATGCTATCTTAAATAAAGAGGAATTGAAGAAAATTGTCGAATCTTCGATTGTTTATTGTCTCAACTTCGATTTATTTACGCCTCCCTTCGAAGAAATGAAAGTGGTCACAATTGCCCAAGTACTTGAAGAAAGTTCAATGATGACGGTGAAGACAGGGAAAAGGCTTGGCTTCAGATTTCAAGCAGACACCGATCTTCCAGAATAGTTTGAATAATAAATCACCTCTTTTTGCTCCATTTGTTGCAGAATTCGAATTTCAGTCTAAATTTGCACTCCCAAAACAAACACGGCCCGTTCGTCTAGGGGTTAGGACAGCAGATTTTCATTCTGTAAACACGAGTTCGATTCTCGTACGGGCTACACAAATCCTCTGAACTTCAATAGTTTAGGGGATTTTCCTTTTCCAGACTGTTTTGAAAATAATATTCGGATTATTAGATTTTCATTGGTGAATTGACTGAAATTACTACCTTTGCCATCCCCAATAATGGGGGTAAACAAAAACCAACAAAATGTATCATTACGAAACCGTCTTCATTTTAACTCCCGTTTTGTCTGAAGATCAGGCAAAGGAGGCGGTGGGCAAGTTCCGCAAGACCATTAAGGATCTTGGAGCGAACATCATTCACGAGGAATCTTGGGGCTTAAGAAAGCTAGCCTACCAGATCCAAAAGAAGTCCACCGGCCATTATCATTTATTCGAGTTCACTGCTAAAGATGGCGCTGCCGTTGCAGAACTTGAAGTTACTTTCAAACGTGATGAGCGTATCCTACGTTTCATGACAGTTGCTCTCGACAAACACGGTGTTGCTTATGCTGAGAAGCGTCGCACACGTTTGAAGAATGCGAAAAAAGAAAAAGAATCAGTTTAATCCTCAACACGAAAAAAACATGGCAGAAAATAGCTCTGAAATCCGCTATCTCAACCCACCATCTGTTGAGGTAAAAAAGAAAAAATACTGTCGCTTCAAGAAAGCCGGTATTAAATACATTGATTACAAAGACGCAACTTTCCTTTTGAAGTTCGTAAACGAGCAAGGCAAATTGTTGCCACGCCGTCTCACTGGAACATCTGTGAAATACCAACGTAAAGTTGGAAGTGCAGTTAAACGCGCTCGTCACATCGCTCTTATGCCATACGTGGCCGACCAACTTAAATAAACGGAGGAACACAAAATGGAAATCATTCTAAAACAAGACGTAAAGAACCTCGGCTATAAAGACGATGTTGTAAATGTTCGCCCAGGATTTGGTCGCAATTTTCTTATTCCAAAAGGAATAGCAATTGCCGCTGATGCAACTGCGAAAAAAATTCACGCTGAAAACGTAAAACAGCGCGCACATAAAGAAGTTAAGATTAAAGCTGAAGCTGAAAAGAACGCAGCGAAACTCGGAGAAATGATCGTTAAAGTTGGTGCTAAGACTGGCGAAAACGGAAAAATTTTCGGATCAATCACAAGTGTTCAATTGACAGAAGCTCTTCGCAAACTTGGATTCGAACTTGATCGTCGCAATATTACGATTGAGAACGAGGAAACTGTAAAAACAACTGGCGTATATAATGCGAAAGTTCGTTTGCACAAGGAAGTTGTTGCTTCATTCCAATTTGAAGTAGTTCCTGAGTAGGCTTCGATACATCCCAACAATTCTATTGGGACACTCAGTCTGACAAATTTAAAATCCCTTCGAGCAATCGAGGGGATTTTTTATTTGAATATATTTTCTTTTGCGTGAGGGATTGTAGTGGAAAGCCCGGAAGACGTGGTGTAGGGTTTGTAAACCCGACACCACGGCTGAGGACTTGCAGCGGAAAGCCCGACCCAAAGGGACACGCCCCAAAAATATTGAATAGTGAAATTGAATAAAATAAAATTATTCGTAACGAAGCGCTTCGATAGGATCTAATCTAGAAGCTTTGATGGCTGGATAAATTCCGGAAATAAGTCCGACGCAAAAACAAATTGTAAAGCCTAAAATAATCCAAGCCCAAGGCATTACGAAAGGGGAATTCATTGAGAAAGAAATTAGAAGTCCGATAATCATTGCGAGGAGAACACCGAACAGTCCGCCGAATTGACAAATGACAATTGCTTCAGTGAGGAATTGATTTCGGATGGAAGATCTTGTTGCACCTAATGCTTTTCTGATTCCTATTTCTCGCGTACGTTCTGTAACGGAAACCAACATAATATTCATTAAGCCTATTGCAGCACCAAGTAGTGTAATGATTCCGATTATTGTTGCACCAATCGTTACGTATTTCAGATCCTCAAAAAGTGCAGATGCAAAACTATCGCTCTTGATGATGTCAAAATTTTCATCATCACCAATGTTTACTTTTCGGATGATTCGAAAGAGGCCAGTTGCATTGCTTATCGTTGCCTCCATCAATCTGGCGTCTCTTGAAAGTACACTGATGGTAAATGTCATGTCGGGTCTTGAAAAATATTGACGCACATTTTCTATTGGCAACATGGCTGTTTTATCGCCACCAAAACCCATTGCACTTCCTTTTGGTTTTAATGTTCCGATAATCAAATATTTTCCTGCGCCAACGGAAATTTCTTTTCCTATTGGATCTTCCTTTTTGAAAAGCGTTAAAATCAAATCATGGCCAATGAGTGCGACATGCGCACCGCTCGTGGCTTCGAGTCGTGAAAAATTCCGTCCTCTTTCGATTTCATAACCGGAAGTGGCAAGATAATTTTGATCCACTCCAAGGACTTGAATATTTGGATTTGTTTTTTCCGATTTGTATTTCAATGTTGAAGCCATTGACGCCATTGTGGAAACAGAAACGGTACCTGGGAAATCAAATCGATCTGAAAATTCCATTGCTTCCTTGAAAGTAATTGGACGGAATTTTTTTGGTTTTTTTCCACCGCGTCCAATACGAATTCTAAATTCCCTATTTCTAATTGTGAATGTGTTTGCGCCCATGCTAGTGAAATTGCTGGTGAGCGAAGTTTTCATCACATCAATGGAAGTTAGGATTCCAACGAGTGCGCCAATTCCAAGAGCGATAATTAAGATAGTAAGAAATGCACGAAGTGATTGTCCTCTTATGGAGGATAATGCAACTCGAAAATTTTCTCGAAATGAGGAATTCATTTGGAAGTAAAATTACCTAATAGAAGCGAGACTTGGGACTTGGGACATGGGAATGGGGTGAAAAAGTTTTGATCCGAATGAATTGAATTTAGCCCTGATCGTAGTGTAGCATAGTGGTCTCTTTGGGGAAAAGCCGCAGTGGCGTGGTTTGTGGGCTGAACGAGGATTTGTAACGGAAAGCAGGACATGAAAAACATTTTTGCACTTTTGGTCCGCTCCTCATTCGAGAAATTCTCATAAAAAACTTATTCTAGCAACTAGCGAATTTGTAAATTTGGCAATTGAATTAACGGAATAAGAAATTAAAATCTATCAAAAATGGTTTTCGATCTTGAAATGATTAAGCGATTGTATTCGGCACTTCCTGCTAGAGTGGAAGCGGCACGTAAATTAGTAGGACGTCCACTTACACTCACAGAAAAAATTCTTTACGCACATCTTGCAGAAAATCTTCCATCGAATGCATTTGGTCGTGGAAAAGATTACGTTGATTTTAATCCGGATCGTGTGGCGATGCAAGATGCAACTGCGCAAATGGCTTTGTTGCAATTCATGCAAGCAGGAAGAAAAAAAGTGGCGGTTCCTTCTACAGTACATTGCGATCATTTGATTACAGCAAAAAATGGAGCGACAGCAGATTTGGCAGTAGCGAATAACGAAAGCAAAGAAGTTTATGATTTTCTTGCTTCCGTTTCGAATAAATATGGAATTGGATTTTGGAAACCAGGTGCAGGTATCATTCACCAAGTTGTATTAGAAAACTACGCGTTTCCAGGTGGCATGATGATTGGAACCGATTCACATACAGTGAATGCAGGTGGATTAGGAATGATTGCGATTGGTGTTGGAGGAGCTGATGCGTGTGATGTCATGGCAGGACTTCCTTGGGAATTAAAATTTCCAAAATTGATAGGCATAAAATTGACAGGAAAATTATCGGGTTGGACTGCACCGAAAGATGTGATTTTGAAAGTTGCAGGAATTCTTACAGTAAAAGGTGGAACTGGAGCAATTGTAGAATATTTTGGAGAAGGTGCAACATCAATGTCTTGCACAGGAAAAGGAACCATCTGCAATATGGGTGCTGAAATTGGAGCTACAACTTCAACATTCGGTTACGATGAATCGATGTCGCGTTATTTGAATGCAACAGGAAGAGCAGAGGTTGCGAAATTAGCTGATGGTGTGAAAGAACATCTCACTGGCGACAACGAAGTTTATGCAGACCCTTCCAGTTATTTTGATGAGGTTATTGAAATCAATTTGTCGGAATTGGAACCGCATTTGAACGGACCTTTCACTCCGGATTTGGCAACGCCAATTTCCAAAATGAAAGAAGTTGTGAAACAAAACAACTGGCCTGTGAAGGTTGAAGTTGGTTTGATTGGCTCTTGCACAAATTCTTCTTATGAAGATATCTCCCGTGCTGTTTCTGTTGCGAAACAAGTAAAGGAAAAAGGATTAAAAGCAAAAGCGGATTTTTTGATTAACCCGGGTTCTGAACAAATTCGATTTACGATTCAACGTGATGGATTTGTGGATGTGTTTGAATCCATTGGTGCAAAAATATTCACGAATGCTTGTGGACCTTGCATTGGAATGTGGGATAGAATGGGAGCGGAGAAGCAAGAGAAAAATACTATCGTTCATTCTTTCAATAGAAATTTTGCGAAACGTGCTGATGGAAATCCGAACACGATGGCATTTGTTGCTTCACCTGAAATGGTAACAGCATTGGCAATCGCAGGAGATTTGACTTTCAATCCGATTACTGATTTTCTGATTAATGATAAAGGAGAAAAAGTAAAATTGGACGAACCAAAAGGAGATGAGCTGCCGAAAAAAGGATTTGCTGTTGAGGATGCCGGTTACCAACAACCAGCTGCTGATGGAAGTGGTGTTGTAATAAAAGTTTCAGCAACATCAGATCGTCTTCAATTGTTGGATCCATTTACAGCATGGGAGGGTATTGATTTGAAAGGTTTGAAATTGTTGATCAAGGCAAAAGGAAAATGTACAACGGATCATATTTCTATGGCTGGTCCATGGTTGAAATATCGTGGTCACCTCGATAATATTTCCAACAACATGTTGATTGGTGCAGTAAATTTCTTCAATGAAAAAACCGACAACGTAAAAAATCAATTGACTGGTGCATACGATTCTGTTCCTAAAGTTCAGCGCGATTACAAAGCAAAAGGAATCGGGTCGATTGTAGTGGGTGATGAAAATTACGGAGAAGGCTCTTCACGTGAGCATGCTGCGATGGAGCCGCGTTTCTTGGGTGTACGCGCCGTACTTGTGAAATCATTCGCACGTATTCACGAGACGAATTTGAAAAAACAGGGAATGTTGGCGTTGACATTTGCTAACAAAGAAGATTACAACAAAATCATAGAGGATGATTCAATTGACATTGTTGGATTGAATTCATTTGCTCCTAATAAACCTCTGACATTGGTATTGAATCATGCTGATGGAAGTAAGGAAGAGATTTCAGTGAATCATACTTACAATGAACAGCAGATTGAGTGGTTTAAAGCGGGTGGTGCGCTGAATATTATTCGGGCTGGGGTGAAGGCGTGAGGTTTGAAAAGTGTTTTCAAAATAACAAGGTTACTGAAAAATTAATAGCATAAAAAAGCGGGAAGATATTCTTCCCGCTTTTTTATGCTGATATGTTATTAATGAAAATTATTGTTTTATAACTCGCTTAGTGAGCATTCCATTTGCTGTTTTTGCTTGGATCAAATAAATGCCATTCGCCAAATCTCCAAGACTTATTTCAGCAGTACCATTCTTGATTTCTACCATTCGGACAAGTTCTCCAAATGAATTGTAAATGGAAAGACTCTGAACATCTGCATCAGTTGTTACTGTGATGTTTTCGGAGAATGGGTTTGGGAAAACTGATATCGAAGATTCATCACTTCCAAAATTCACATCTGGGTTTGCAAGTCGGACTTCACTCGGAACAATATTATCTCCAGGAAATTGTGGCAATAAATTCGGCCCAACGTAAATAGTGCAAACAGGTCCAAAAGTTCCCCAAACACCCCCGACCATTGCACGTACTGAAACATTGTATGTTGTGTTTATAGTGGTTCCAACATTCCAAGACAATCTCCAATTATTTAGGTTGCTGCCACGATTCACTATTGAGGAAAATGCACCCTTTTCCGCCTTCCATTGATAATTTGTAGCACCTAAAACAATATTGCAAGAAATACCAGAACTCAGATTAGTTACAGAACTATTACACCAAGTTGAACCAACCTGCGTAGAAGGAAAAGCAGGAGTAGTTAATGCACAAGAAGTTCCGAAAGGTCCCCAAATTCCGCCCTCTTGCGCTCGGACGTATACATCGTATGATTGTCCGTATGACAGGCTGTTAACATTAGTAGGTGTAATGTCTGTAAGCCAATTACCCCTTTGATAGGTTCCAATTAGTGTTGCACCTTGCATGAATTTCCATTCATAATTTGTTGCGCCAATTACAGTATTGCAATAAATAGGCGTAGCAAGTGAAGTTAGAGTGATTCCACAAGACCCAGCGCTGACGTGCCCAGCAGGGAAAGCTGGAGTGGTTACATTACAACTTGGCCCAAAACTACTCCAATTACCTCCAACATAAGAACTAACAGTCACCTGATAGGTTTGAGCATATTGGAGAGATGGAATTGTTGATAAGATGCAATTCGTTAAATAATTACCGCGAGTATACAGCGCAACGGTTGTTGCACCCTGCTTAAAAGTGTACTGGTAGTTTGTCGCACCAGCTACTGCGTTACAATAAATTGGTTGATTCAAAGCAGTTAAAGTAGCTCCACACGATGCTGCATTTAACTGTGTAAGGCATACTGATGCGGCAGTGATAAGAACTGTTCCTGAATTGGAGCAAGAATTGATATCTGTAACTGTACAGGTATATGTTGCGGCAGAAAGTCCAGTTGGATTTGCTGATGTTGATGCACCAGGCATCCATAAATATGTATAACCTCCAGCTCCACCGGAAGCAGAGACAGTTGCAGACCCATCATTATTAGCGCATGTTGCATTTGTTCCATTTAAAGTTAGGGCAATAGCAGATGGTTGAGTAATATTAAATGGTTGTGTTGCCATACAACCGATTCCATCAGTTACGTTGCAAGTATACGTTCCGACAGTAAGTCCAGAAACGGTAGTAGTGCCATCCCCAATTGGATTACCAGGTGTCCAATTATAGGTGTATGAACCTTGACCACCACTTGCGGTATTTACACTGGCTGAGCCATTTGATCCGTTATTGCAAGAAATATTTGTTTGGGACAATGCCGTCATAACAATTGAACTGACCGCAACATTGGTTGTGCTGGACGGTGAGGTTCCACAAGAATTTGAAGCCGTTACCGAATATGTTCCAACAGCAGCAGTTGTAGCTGAAGGTATACTTGGATTCTGGCTGGATGAAGCAAATCCATTGGGTCCTGACCATGAATAAGTAATAGGAGTTATTCCAGAGGTTGCAGTTGAAGTTAGGTTGAGTGTTGAACCTGAACAAATTGGACTATTGCTTGAAATTAAGGAGAAAACAGGAATGCACGAGGTAACTGAACCTCCAGAAATTCTAATATTTCCTGATGAAGGATTTTTTAGGTACAGAATGCCAGCTGAAGATCCAGCTACATCTGCATAGATATGTATTGTGACTGTAGAAAGATTGTCGTAGGCACCTGTTGAAGGGAAAACATAATTGACAGTCGAAACTGTTGGCAGTGATGCGATGGGTGTGGTTGTGTTCAATACATTGGCTGTACTTGAATAGCCTGAAACACTAGAATAGATATATGCAATTGTAGGACCTACTCCGCTTCTCGAAATACCAAAAGATAGTGTGGCTCCTCCAAGATTTATGACATGTGCTGCTGTTGCCGTCAGAGTGAAGGTCAAGAATTTTGCACTTGTTGGCGCTGAAGCTGTTGTCGGCCAAGAACTAGAACCAAAGCCGGCGGTTGCAGTTGCGGAAGTCAGAGATGATCTAGTAATTGCAGTCGAATTCAAATTTGCAGTTACTGAATTATAAGGCAATTGTGGTGAAATTCCACTTAGAATGGCGGCATTAAAATCAACCAAGGTTTGTCCACTTGACATCAAGCTAGCAAAGCTCAGTACAAATACTAATAATGATCGTGAGAGCGTCCTCACATTGTAAGATTTTTTTTTCATTGGAAGGGGTTTGGGGTTTTTGCAAAAAAAAAATTCAGCCTCAAATATAGGAAAATAAGTCTTTCTCATTTGATTATGGTATTATTAATACGTTAAAATCTACATGGGATTACCCCCGTGAATGCACTGACCCTATCAATGCAACAACTAATAGTTGACAATAAAAAACACAACCTATAACTAGATTTATTTTTGTACTAGTCACCTCAAATGTATTGTGTAGGTCCTATATTTAATGTGATACTGAGCACAATGCATTTTGATATTGATCACATGTAATTAAATCCTTTTAACATCAAACTGGACCTAAATTCACTTTACTGATTTGAATTTTGAGGTTTGGAGGTTTTTCATAGATGATTTTTTGAAAAAACAATGAACTCGAAACTTATTACCTTGCACAATAATTTTTTTTAGCAAAAGTTTTAAAGAAAAATTGTCATTCAAATAAATCGAAATAAAATCATTTTCAACTATCCTATGCAAAACTTTAAAATCAAAGGTGAATTTATCGAGCTAATTCAATTGCTAAAAGTTCTTGGCATTGCAGAAACGGGTGGTCACGCGAAAATTATTGTGGAGGATGGTTTGGTGAAATTGAATGGTGAAATCGAATACCGAAAGCGGGCGAAACTTCGTGTGGGTGATAAAATAGAAGTGGACGGAGATACAATTGTTATGGAATAATTTGCTGGAAATTTGTAAATTCACATTGCTCAACAAAATAACAATGAAATTTCACCGCCATTTAATTTCCATTTTTCTTTTTTACATAATAATTCATTCTGTATCCGCTCAAGAAGTTTCGGTTGGCATTCAGCATTCCCATTTTGATACCTTGATTACAAAATGGAATACAAAAGACACCAACTACATTCGGACTTTCCCTGATAAATTCATTGTTACGCTAGGACAATCTTATCGGGAATATGATTTTACTTTTTCGCAATTAATGTCAACCGACACTTTGGGATGGGGAGCACCTCAACTGAAAGCAGGAACAAATTGGTCACCGGGAGTGTCGATAGATTTCGATAAAATTTCATTGTCATTTGGTTTGGGAAAATCAGAAGCGACAGACGATCAAATTCATAAATATGGGACCACAACACACAAGGCCGTGAATTTATCTTTCAGCGCTTATCGCTTTCGAGTAGAGAGTAGTTACAGGAATTACAAAGGTTTTTATTATCCCAATTCCAGAATGTATGATACGTTGGCATTTGACTCAACGGGTGTGTTTCTTCAAAATCCCTCAATGAATGTTCGGTCCCTTCGTGTTAAAACGATTTTCATCTTCAACAAGAAACATTTTTCCTATTCCTCTGCCTACTACAATACACAACGCCAATTGAAATCAGCTGGGTCATTTTTGTTGTTGAATAATATTTATCAAAATTTATTGACTACCGATTCCTCTTTTATTCCAAGTTCCGCACAATCTTTATTTTTGGAATATGGCAAGTTGAATTACTTCAAGGTTTCTGGAATTTCAATCGGACCTGGATATTCGTACAATCTTGTATTATGGAAAACGTTGTATGCAAATGCAACTTTTACCAGTGGATTGGATTTTCAACATCGGACAATTAAAACCAGTCAGGGAAGTGAACCCGCGGATTATTGGAAAGTAGGAGTAGCAAATGATTTTAGAATTGCAATTGGATTGAATGGGAAGAGATGGTTTTATTCCATTACCGGTAGGTACGATATTAATAAATACAATTCAAATCAAATTAAGGTAACGACAACTTACTTTGCAGGCGATATAAATCTAGGTTATCGATTCCGAGCACCGCATGGTAAATTCGTGCATAAGATGAAAGCAAATCGGTGGTATCAGATGATGTGAATCGATACATTTTTTTGTCAGAGGAAGTATTGGGAAAGAATAAGGTTATCAGCTGACAAAGATCATTCAGTATGATGAAATCGTCTGACAAAAAATGTATCGAAGTCAGGTATTGGAAATAATATACTGACTAATCTTGTCATATAAATTCACTCTGTCTTTTCCGCGTACGTTGTGCAAGTGACCAGGATAAACATAATAATCGCATTGCACATTTTTATCTACGCAGGCTTTTTGAAATAGCAAACTGTGTTGCCAAACCACAACATCATCGGAAGTTCCGTGTATCTGCATTAATTTTCCTTTCAAACTTCCTGCATAATTCGTGAGGCAAGCTTCTTTGTATCCTAATGGATTTGTTTGTGGTGTATCCATATAACGCTCAGTGTACATTATTTCATAATAACTCCAATCGATAACTGGTCCACCAGCAACACCGCATTTGTATAAATCAGGTTTGCGTGTCATCAAGGAAGTGGTCATGAATCCACCGAAGCTCCATCCAAAAACTGACATTCGAGTGGCATCAACATATTTTAAGGAACGCAAATATTGATTTCCTTTTTCTTGATCGGCCATTTCCTGATTACCCAAATGTTGAAATGTTGCTTGCTCGAATTTCATTCCGCGATTGTCGGAACCTCTTCCATCAACAGTGAAAACAACAAATCCTTGTTGTGCCATGTAGTATTGGAAATAATCTGCTCCGCCCATCCAACTGTTGGTTACCAACTGAACGTTCGGTCCGTTGTAAACATAAGTCATGGTGCGGTATTTTTTTGTGGAATCAAAATTCGAAGGAAGAATCATTCTGCACCAGAGTTCCGTTTCTCCATCAGCTGATTTAATTGTAAATAATTTAATGCGAATGCTGCCTTTGAAATAATTCATGTCAAGTCTAACATTAGGAGCAATGTTGACGAGTGGATTGGCTGACATAAGTAGAATTTTTATTTGCTTGCCTGAATTATCATAAATGGATTGGATGCATGGTATGTCAACATTCGAATAAGTATCGATGTAATATTTTTTATCATCAGAGAAAATTCCAGTGTGTGTACCAATTTCATTCGAAAGTTTTTTTAATTCGGGTGCTGTCGAGTGAAGTGTTACGGAATAAAGCGCTTTTTCACAGGTGTTAATTGGACTAGCTTGAAAATAGAGAACATCTCCTTTGAGATCACATCCGTAAACGTCTGTCACGTTTCCTGGTTGCATGAATTTCGCATTTGGATTGGGAGGAAATAGGGTTAAGTGTTGAAGGAGTTTCCCATCGGTATTGAAAAGAATAATTTCATTCAGTCCGTACGGATTTTCCGCACTGCATAATTGTCTCTGCCAAATGAATTCATTCGAATGTGCAGTAACAAATTCCATCGGATGCATTGGATGAACATATTTAGGATCGGTTTCTTCAAATAGTGTTTTATCAAATGCGCCCGTCTCTGCAGAATAACGATTCAACCACAAATGATTTTGATCGCGATTCAAAACTGCGATGTAAACAAATTTATTGTCGGGACTCCAAGCGATGTTGGTGAGGTATTGGTCTTTCGGACCTTCGGTTTTTAAATGAACTGTTTTTCCATTGGCAACATTATAAACCATCACGATAACTTGATGCGAAGTTCCTCCTGCCATAGGATATTTTATCATGCGCGCTTGTGCAGGTTGTTTTGTCAAATCCATGATCGGATAATCTGTTACCATGGTTTGGTCCATTTTGTAATAGGCTAAAAGATTTCCATCAGGTGACCAAAAAGTTCCTTTTGAAATTCCGAACTCTTCACGATGAACTGATTTTCCATTGACAATATTGATGTCTTTGTCGTCGCTTACGGTCAATATTTTTGTTCCATCACCACTTGGTTCGGTTGAATTTGTTTTGTGTTTGATGAACAGATTGTTGTCGACTGTGAATGCAATATTTATATCTCCTTTGGTAGCATCAAAATTTTCTGCACCGTTAGGAAAAAGTTTTATGGTACTTGCACTTAGTTTTTTTGTAGAGGTGCTGTAAACAAAAACTGACTTTTCAATTTCAAAAGAAAATGTACTTGCTGATGTCCAAGTGATGGAAGGAAAACTTGCTTGTACAGTAACTCCAGTGATGTTTATCTTACGCAGCAGATCATTCAATTCATTGAGGTCAATTACTTTTTTCGCAGTTCCTTTTTCTGAAGCTTTTGAACGGACCAAAGTTTCCGTTCCGCTCGTTTTGTCAATGAAATAATAATCAACTGTTCCGATAATCCAATTCAGTTGTGTTAGGCGTTGAGGGGTAAGCCCATCGCGATTGGCGAACACACAATTTTCTGTTGTCAACATTTTTTCTTGAGCGGAAATAGTTGTAAAGGGAATCAGCAGAAGTAAGAGGAGCGATTTTTTCATTGGGAAAGATTGTTGTTTGTTGTTTGTTGTTTGTTGTTTTTTGCGTGAGGGATTGAAGCGGTTACCCTCCCAACAGAAATGTTGGGACGAGGAGTAAAAGCGTAAAGCCCGACCTGACGTAGGAGGGACACGCCCAAATATTTCTCGGAATTAAATTCTCCATGTGTACTGATATTTTCATAGGGAAATAATTCCTTCAATAACGTAAGCTTTTTTATAAACTTCAATGATTGCTTCTGGGCTGAGCATCACTTGACGAATTGAGATACTTGTGTATTTTCCATTGGAAGAAGCTTGTATTTTGATTTCGGAATCGTCCTCGAAAAAACTTTCAACTTGTGCAATCTTTTGATTGTCGGAAGGCACAATGAATTTGAATAGATAAACTGCAGGCCAAGAATCCTTTTCTAATTTTTTTCTGAGTTCATCAAAATTTGGTTCTTCCATATTTTAGAATTACTAATTTTTACGAATATACGGATTACGAATTGGTGTACGAATTATGAATTTATGCGAATAGTTGCGAAATATTATTGGTGTCAGGATTCGTAAAATTAGTACACATTGGTAATTCGTACATCTTCTAAAAGAACCCATCTAGTTTCCTGCGATCTTTTTTTGTAGGTCGGCCTTTCCCTGTGTGAAAAACAGGAGGACCCAATTCTTTCATCAGTTTTATTTTCTCGTACTCTTCTGGAGGAGTCAGATCATCAATGAAATTGAGGACAAGTTTTGCACTGACACGGTTTGTAGGGAAATCTTTTACACGAACAAGTCGTGTCATCGGACCAATTCTGAAACTGATTTCATCAGCCACTTTCAATTCTTTTCCGGTTTTAGTTATTTCGCCATTGAGTTTTACTTTTCCCACTTTCACGGCAGCACTTGCCAATGTTCGTGTTTTATAAAGGCGAACTTCCCAGAGGAATTTATCGATGCGATGTGACTGCAATTTTTATGAATATGAATGTGTACGAAGATACGAATTGCCGATAGTGAGCTGGACAACATTTCGCGTTTTCAGAATACCAATATTCGTACATTCGTAATACTAGAAATTTGAATGGTATGGATTTACAAATTGGAAGTACAATTGACCATGATCATTATGGAAAAGGAAAGGTTCTTGATGAGCAGGAACTTTTCTGGACAATTGATTTTGGTAAAAAAGGAATCATAGAAATTACAAAACGGAATGCCGACATGCTTACGCTTTTGGCATTGCCACGAGAAAATGAAAATAATAATTCATACACCATGGAAGAATTAGAAAAAACACTTCGCCGCGTTCTTGAGGATTACAGCGACATTTCAGAAAACATTGAATTGGGTGGAAAATGGGAGGGCGGAACAATGATTCTGCAACCTGCTGATGCTTCCCAGAAATCAAAGGATATTCCAATCGAAACCTTTTTTCATAAAATTGTAATGTTGCGCGATCGCTTGCGTGTGCTCGAGCAAAAAATCAATGCACATCCAAAATTAGCAGATGAGGAAAAAGTGGACATGCAACAATACATCACAAAAATTTACGGAAGTTTGACAACTTTCAATATTCTTTTTCAGAATAAGAATGATCATTTCGAAGGGGAAAAGAGCGGGCAATAAGCAGTTGTTAGCTGTCAAATAAATTTATCTGCATATCAGGAATCTGCAAATCAATTCCCCAAATTGAATTGTTTGGTTGCCATTTCCTCAATGGATTTCCCAATGGAAAGACAAGCCGTTGCAGCTGGAGAAGGCGCATTCAAAACATGAATCGCGTTGCCATGAAATTCAATTTTGAAATCATCAATCATTTCTCCTTGTGGTGCAAGCGCCATGGCACGCACGCCACTGCGACTCGAAACGATATCTTCCGATTGTAAAGTTGGAATCAAAGTGCGCAATCGTTTCAGAAAAAAACGTTTTGAAAATGCGCCGCGGTATTCGTCCAAACCGAATTTCATATTCTTTGCGAAGAATTTCCATGTTCCACCAAATGTAAACGCGGAAAAAGTGTCTCTCCAACTGAAGGATGTTTTTCCATAACCTTCGCGCTTGAAAACAAAAACTGCATTCGGTCCGCATTCCACTCCGCCTTCAATCATGCGCGTAAAATGAACACCAAGAAATGGATATTTAGGATTGGGAACGGGATAAATCAAATTCTTCACTTTCTTCATTCCTATTTCCGTCAAATCATAATAGTCGCCACGGAAACCTACTATAGCCGCACCAGGTTTTGCACCTTCTTTTTTTGCAATGCGATCACTTTGCAATCCGGCACACGTTACAATATATTTTGTTGTAAAAATTCCGCGATTCGTTAGGATATCGGTGGTTTCTCCCTTGTGAATAAAATCCTCCGCTTTCGTGGAAAGGAATATTTTACTTCCAGAGAAATTTTTCTCAATCAGTTCTGCAATCTTTTTTGTCAAAGCTGGATAGTCAATGATGCCTGTGCAACCCACTCGTATTCCTGCGATACCTTCCACAAACGGCTCAATTTCTTTTATGCGTTTCGCATCCACCAATTCCATGTCTTCCACACCATTCGCTTTTCCATTGGCAAAAACCTTATTCATATGCGCCAATTCACTTTCATGTGTTGCCACAATTAATTTTCCGCAAATGTCAATTGGAATATGATGTTCCTTCGCAAACGCAACCAATTCCCTTCTGCCTTCCACACAATTCCTCGCTTTTTCAGAACCGGGTTTGTAATAAATTCCAGAATGAATAACGCCTGAATTATGTCCTGTCTGATGCGGTGAAAGATGATCCTCTTTTTCCAACACTGCAATTTTCAAGTGCGGATGACGCAAATTGATTTTGTACGCAGTTGCCAATCCAACACAACCTCCACCAACAACCACAACATCGAAAGAATATTTTTCTGTACTCACGGGAATGAAATTTTTGTAAAGATAAGGGTCGATGTGACATAGCATCTTGATTGGAATCATAATTGCCTTGGAAAAAATGATTACCAATTATAGGATTACCAATTGCGTGATTACCAATTACCAATGAAAAACGCTTTCCCAATTTTTTTATTTCCATATCGGATATTCTACATTGGATATTCTACATTCAAATTTTTACCCGCCCCTTGTTTATAATGGCGTGCCCCCAACAATACTGTTGAGGGTCGGGCTCGCTGCAAGTCTCCCAACAATGCTGTTGGGAGGCTTTCCACTGCAATCCCTCACGCAAGACTGCGATACGCCTCCTTCGTCGGCTACTCAGTCTGATAAAAAAACTCACAACCAATCAGCAACTAGGAAGCATCAGCACATTAGCATATCAGTAAATTAGCACATCCTTTCCCGAAACAAAAAAATCTGACTTTTCTCTGACAAGCGACAACTGACAAAGATTACTTTTGCTGTTATGTTACAAAATGATTTGATTCTCCGTGCCGCTCGTGGCGAAAAGACAGAACGCACTCCTGTTTGGTTGATGCGACAAGCTGGAAGAGTTTTGCCTGAGTACCGTGAAGTGCGTGCGAAAATGGGCGGCTTCATTGAACTTGTAAAAACACCCGAGTTCGCTGCGGAAGTAACCATTCAACCAGTCGATATTCTTGGTGTGGATGCCGCAATTATTTTCTCCGACATTTTGGTTATTCCCGAAGCAATGGGACTTCCTTACAAAATGATCGAGGCAAAAGGTCCATGGTTTGAAAACACAATTAAAAATTCTTCTGATATAGAAAAGTTGCATGTCGTTGATGGCGCAAATGATCTCGCTTACGTGTGCGATGCAATTCGTTTGGCAAAAGCGGCACTTGCAAATCGTGTTCCGCTCATTGGATTTTCGGGTGCACCTTGGACACTTCTTTCCTACATGATTGAAGGAAGTGGATCGAAAACATTTTCCAAAGCAAAAAAATTCCTCTATACCGAACCGAAGCAAGCACATCTTCTTCTCGAAAAAATTACACAAAGCATCATTTCATATTTGAAAGCACAAGTGCATGCAGGTGCTGATATGATTCAAATTTTTGATTCATGGGCGGGCGTTCTTTCACCCGAACAATACAAGGAATTTTCATTGCAATACATTGCCAGAATCTGCGATGAAATTCATCCTTTGGTTCCCATTACCGTTTTTGCAAAAGACGCGCATTTCATTCGAAAAGATTTGCGCAATATCAATTGCGATACAATTGGATTGGATTGGACAATGGACATTGCAGAATCACGTGAATTGATTGGTGAAAACAAAACGCTTCAAGGAAACATGGATCCCTGTTTACTCTATGCCGATTATGATACGATCAAAAAGGAAACGGAAAAAATGCTCCGCGCCTTCGGACCAAATCGCCATATCGCAAATCTTGGTCACGGATTATATCCCGACACGGAAGTGGAGAAAGTGAAATTCTTTGTAGAGACGATTAAGAATTTTCGATTCTAACTCCGCGTCCTCTGCGACTCTGCGGCATGAGACCAATTGTAAAAAGTTTTTGCAGCAGAGTCGCTAAGGACGCAAAGTGTTTTCCCAACTGAATAACTTGTTGAATACATTTAGGAAAGTCTGTTTTTTCAAAAACTGCGATCTTTATATTTGGGAATAAAATAATTCCAATATGAAATATTTTCCAACACTGATTTTCCTTCTGCTTTATACTGCGAATACATTCGCACAAAACACACAAACTGTTCGAGGGCAAATTGTGGAAAAGGAAACAAAATTCCCATTACCTGCAGTGGTCACACTCTATAAGGATTCCACGCTGATTACCGGTGCATCCGCTGATATGAACGGGAATTATAAAATGGAAAATGTTGCTGTTGGTCGTTATACACTTCGTGTTCAATATCTCGGTTACCTTCCTGTTTCCATTCCGAATTTGATTGTCAATTCCGGTAAGGAAAGCATTATTAATATTGAATTGGAACAAGCAGTTGTTACCAATACAGAAGTTGTGATTGAAGGAACAAATAAGGAGGGAACTGTCAATGATTTTGGAACGGGAAGTGGACGACAGTTTTCTGTTGAAGAAACAAATCGTTATGCTGGAAGTCGTGGCGATCCTGCGCGTATGGCTTCGAACTTCGCTGGTGTGCAAGGTGCGGATGATTCCAGGAATGATATTGTTGTGAGGGGGAATTCTCCCAGTGGCGTGCTGTGGCGTTTGGAAGGTGTTGATATTCCAAATCCAAATCATTTTGCGATTGAGGGAACAACAGGAGGACCAGCGAGTATTCTCAACAACAAAGTCCTTTCCAATTCCGATTTTTTCACGGGAGCTTTTCCTGCTGAGTATGGAAATGGTATTGCAGCTGCTTTCGATTTGCGAATGAGAAGTGGCAACAATCAGAAATATGAGTTCACTGGACAATTTGGTTTTCTTGGAACTGAATTTTGTGCAGAAGGACCAATCAGTAAAACAAAAGGTTCTTCATTTCTCGTATGTTATCGTTATTCAACTTTGAAATTATTTGATGCCATGCACATTCCCATTGGAACAGGAGCTGTTCCGAATTATCAGGATGGTGCATTCAAACTCAATTTTCCTTTGAAAAAAGGTGGGAATATTTCCATGTTTGGAGTGGGAGGTGCGAGCAAAATCGATATCATGGTCAGTGATTACAAGGTCTATTCAGATGAATTGTATGGAGTGGATAATCGCGATCAACATTTCAAAACTGGAATGGGCGTTGCAGGAATCACCTATATGAAACCGATCAATGACAAAACTTATTTCCATGTAGTTGTAGCAGGTAGTAGTCGGTATTCTGCATCGCATCACCTTTTGGTTTGGAGAGATACTTCTTTTACACTCGATTCCATTACTCCGAAAATGGGCTATAGAAATACGGAAAGTAAAATCTCAGCAAATTTTTTCTTTTCACGTAAAATCAATTCCAAGAGTTCAATCAAATTCGGAATGACAAACGATTATTTCGTCAATGATCTTATCGATAGCATTCACAGTGAAATCACCAATCGTTTTTACAATCGCCAGGATTATCACGGAACTTCATTGTTGATTCAACCTTTTGCTCAATGGAAATATAAACCATCTGAGCGATTGACTTTCAATCTTGGTTTGCACGGGCAATATTTTTCATTGAATGGAAGTAAATCTATTGAGCCTCGTGCGGGACTTCGATTTAATGTGAATGAAAAACAAACCTTGAATGTGGGTGTTGGATTGCACAGTCAAATGCTTCCCGCTTATGTTTATTACACGCATCTTCCCGATTCTACAAATGGACAATACATATTGCACAATAAGAATGTGGATTTTGTAAAAAGTTTACACAGCATTCTCGGATATGATTTGCTGGTCGGCAAAAACATGCATATCAAAATCGAAACCTATTATCAATATCTCTACAATGTTCCTGTTGAAAAAAGAAGTTCTTCTTTTTCCGTGCTCAATCAGGGAAGTGGATTCAGTAGATTTTTTCCTGACACGCTCGTGAATACTGGAACCGGTTATAATATGGGTGCGGAAATTACCATTGAGAAATATTTCAGCAAACAATTTTTCTTCATGGCAACCGCTTCTGTCTTCGATGCAAAATACACAGGCAGCGATGGCGTTTTACGCAACTCAGATTACAACACACATTATTCCATTAATATGCTTGGTGCGCGCGAATTTAAAATTGGCAAAAAACAAACACTCGAAACCGGATTGAAATTGACAATGGCAGGCAAGCGTTATTATACACCGATTGATACCGCACAATCACGTATTCAAAACGACATGGTTGTCATTGACTCGCTTCGAAATACAAAAACATTCAGTTCTTCCTATATGCGATTGGATGCTCGAATTGTTTGGAAACTCAATACAAAAGGTCTCACACATGAAATTGGACTTGATTTGGTGAATGTATTGAATAGGAAAAATATTTTGGGATTGACGTATTCTCCGAATCCAACTAATCCTTCGGCGGATCCGGTTGTTGAACAATATCAATTGGGCTTCTTACCTTTGTTTTATTATAAATTGGATTTCTAATGACTGAAATAAAATCACTTCTTGTTTATTGTGGTGCCCACGAAGGTTTTCATCCCAAGTTTGGTGAAGCCGCGAAAGGTCTCGGCAAAATTCTTGCGCGTGAAAAAATAAAATTGATTTACGGTGGAGGAAGTATTGGACTAATGGGAATTCTGGCCAATGAGGTTTTGAAAAATGGGGGCGAAGTGGAAGGTGTTATTCCTGATTTTCTCAATGTAAAAGAAATTGGACACAAGAGTTTGACAAAATTGCATCTTGTAAAATCCATGCACGAACGCAAAGCGGTGATGGAAAAATTATGTGATGCGGCCATTGCATTGCCAGGTGGATTTGGAACAATGGATGAGATTTTTGAAATGCTCACCTGGAAACAACTCGGCCTTCATAAAAAGCCAATCGGAATTTTAAATCAGCATGGCTATTATAATCATTTCGTTTTGCAAATGAATAGAATGGTGGAGGAAGGTTTTTTAACTGTTGCCAATCGTGATTTACTCTTCGTTGCCGAAACAATTCCCGAGTTATTGGCAATGATGATGACCACAGAACAAACTGCACAGGAGATGTGGATTCAGCCTGGACAAGAGTGAAAAAGATTTCAAATTCATTAATTGCTAATTTTTTTATTGAAATTCATTTCATACTATTCAAATAGTCGCACTTTATTATTTTGTTAAATGAAAAAACTGCTTCTCTCCATTATCACTCTTTGCATTTATGCAACTGCTTATTCCCAACCTTATGCTGTTGGGCATACGCAAATTAATTTCACCGATCCTGCAAGGAGTAATCGTGCTGTTCCTGTTGATATTTATTATCCCGCACTTACTGCTGGGAATAATGTTCCTGTTACTGGAACCACTTATCCTGTCGTAGTTTTCGGACATGGTTTTGTGATGGCTTGGAGTGCTTATCAAAATGTTTGGTCTGCATTCGTTCCAAGCGGATATATCTTGGTGTTCCCAACCACGGAATCTGGTTTTTCTCCCGTGCACGCTGACTTCGGAATGGATCTTGTTTTTTTAGTTGGTAAAATGCAATCTGAAAGTGCGACCAATTCAAGTTCAATTTTTTATAATCATGTTGACACCGCTTCTGCAATTATGGGCCATTCCATGGGAGGAGGTTCCTCTTTTTTAGCTTGTGAAAACAATTTAAATGTCACCACGATGATCACATTTGCAGCTGCAAATACAACGCCTTCTTCCATTACAGCAGCTGCTCATATTCATATTCCTTCGCTTGTAATTGCAGGACAAAATGATTGTGTCGCGCCACCTGTTTCAAATCAAATTCCAATGTATGATTCACTGGCTTCAGCATGCAAGGCGTATGTTGAAATAAAAGGTGGTGGCCATTGTTATTTTGCTGAAAGTAATTTCAATTGTTCGTTTGGTGAAGGAACCTGTTCTCCCAATCCAACCATTACGCGAGGTCAGCAAGAAGATGCCGCACAAGATTATTCATTAATGTGGTTGAATTATTATTTGAAAGGTGATTGTGCTGCATGGCAAAATTTCAATGATTCCCTTAATGTTTCGCCGCGTATTACATCCCATATTTCTTGCACAACACTAGTTCCGATTATTTCACAAAATCTAAATGTTCTGACTTCCACACCTGCTTCAACTTATCAATGGTTATTGAACGGAGTGCCAATTGTGGGAGCAACAAGTCAAAATTATACACCTGTTCAGAATGGGGTTTACAGTGTTCAAGTTACCTATTCCAATCCTTGTCCAATTATTTCAAATTCTATTTCTTGGAGTGTTACAGGTTTGCCTGATGCTTCCAGTATTTCTGGTTTCAAATTATTCCCAAATCCGGGTGTTGGAATTTATTCCATCAGTTTTGTTGGATATGTAACTGCATCCGCTAAACTATATGTTTCTAATTCCTTGGGAGAAGAAATTCTTGTCCAAAAAATTTCTGTTCAAAGGGGATCAAATTTGTTCACGATTAATCTCGATGCTGTAAGCTGCGGCTATTATGCTGTACGCCTCGTTTTGGAAAATGGACAAACTTCAGTTGCGAAATTAGTGAAGCAATAAAAATGGGAATCGCGAAATGCAGATTCCCATTCTAAAATATTTTTTGACTACCGCTACCGTTTCTTCCTAAAGATTAATCCAATTCACAGGAGCCTGATTACTCTGCATCAGCATGTAATTTGCCTTCGAGAAATGCCTGCAACCGAAAAATCCATTTGCAGAATATGGAGAGGGATGGGCAGCTTCCAGAATAAAATGCTTCGACATATCAATTAGAGGCTTTTTGTTTTGTGCATGACGTCCCCACAAAATGAAAACAATACCTTCTCGCTTTTCAGATAATGTTTTGATTACAGCATCTGTAAATTCTTCCCAACCTTTTCCTTGATGTGATGCTGGTGCATGCTGACGAACCGTCAATGTGGTGTTCAAAAGTAGTACGCCTTGTTTCGCCCATCCTGTAAGATCACCTGACTTTGGATATGGAACATTCAGGTCTTTCTGCATCTCCTTGAAAATATTTACAAGGGAAGGTGGGTGTTTAATACCAGTTGAAACAGAAAAACAAAGTCCATTCGCCTGTCCTGGTCCATGATAGGGATCTTGTCCCAAAATAACCACTTTCACATCTTCAAATGGTGTATTGTTGAAAGCATTAAAAATAAGCGGCCCTGGAGGATAAACGGGAATTTGTTGCTTTTCTTCAGTGAGAAAATTCTTCAGTTCCTGGAAATAGGGTTTTTGAAATTCTTCCTGAAGTGCATTTTTCCATCCTTCGCCTATTTGTGGAGATGCGGTACTTGCTGTGCTGCTCATATTAGAAATTCGTTATTACAATGGGATAAATAGAAATTAAATTCCCTCAAAAATTGAAAGCCAAAGGTAATATTTTAAGAATGTTAATAAAAAACGTAAAGACAAATTGCTGTTGATTGCGGCAGAAGTCTATTTTTGCATGGTATTTGTACTAACCCTGGCAACTCTATAACCAAACCCAAATGAAAAAAATTATTTTCGCCCTTGCTATTGTAGCTTTCTCTGGACTCTTCTTCGCTTCATGCAAGACGAAAGAAAAATGTGATGCTTATAAAAGCAGCATCCCAAGTCATCACACAGGGGCACAAACCAATTCCTGAGTAATATTTTTTTGAATCATTCAGGTCAGTCGAAAGGTTGATCTGATTTTTTTTGCACTGGTTTAGGGGAGCAGATAGTTTCCGTTTTTCTAACACATCTCACCCGTGTTTCGCTATTAGTCCTCGCAAGTTTTTTCCAAAACAAGTTTCTTTCCCTGTGGGCTAACCGCTACACCCGGGGCTATTTCCGATCCCTTCTGTTTCAAACAAAAATCCCTGTTCCTTCGGAAAGGTGAGGTTTGATTCTTACCAATTAAAAACTAGCGTCTGTTTCAGATCAGGGTGCAAGCTCTTTGCAACAGGACAAGTCATCGCAGCATTTTCAATTAACTGTTTGTCCTTATCAGAAAAATTATTTTTCGGCATTGTCATTTCCACAACTATTTCACCAACTCTTCTAGGATTTGCCTCCATGTTTTTTGTGATTTCCACTTTTGTTCCTGTGATATTCAATTCGTGACGGTCTGCAACAATGCCCATGATTGTAAGCATGCAACAACCGAGTGAAGTTGATAATAAATCAGTGGGCGAAAATGCTTCTCCTTTCCCATTATTATCGGGTGGCGCATCGGTAATGATGGTGTTTCCAGATTTTAAATGAACAGCAGAAGTGCGAAGTCCACCTAAATATTCAATGCTTGAAATTTTCATAGGAAAGGAGTATTGGTCTTTTTTCTTGTTAACTTTGAAGTACGTACCAAAATTAGGCGAAAAATGCGCCGTTTGCTTCCAATATTACTGGGATTTTTTCTTTTCAACATGCTTCACGCACAAGTGGAAACACAAACAGTGAATGTGAATTCCAATGTGTATGATGAAACCAAATTGCTGTATCGCAATGAGGCGAATGCAGGTTTGATTGTTACCACCAATGGACTAGGTTTTTCTTACCGTCGTGGCTGGCAAGTTACCAATGCACGCAAACGTGTTTTTGAAATTGAAGGAGTGACCTATCGTCATCCTAAGGAAGTGAAAATCACCAATCAATATATGGATCATCCGAAAGGATATTTTTACGGAAAACTGAACAGCCTTATAATAATTCGTCCAGGATTCGGGTATCAAAATGTTTTCTTTACAAAACCAGAACACAACGGAATTGAAATTCGGTGGATTGCTTTTGTAGGGGCTTCAATCGGACTTGCAAAACCAGTTTATCTTGAAATTCTCGAGCCAGTTGTTCAAAACCAACGAATGGTCGTTACTGAAAAATACGATCCTGCAGTTCACTTCATTGACAATATTTATGGACGTGCTCCATTTATGAGAGGCATAGGCGAAACAAAAATTCATCCTGGTGCTTATGTCAAGTTGGGAATAAATTTTGAATATGGTGCATTGGATAATGATATCAAGTCAATTGAAACAGGTATTACTGTTGATGCTTATCCCAAAGCAATTCCATTAATGGCAAATGAACACAATCACCTTGTTCTCATTTCCCTCTACCTCGATTTTAATTACGGTGGAAAATGGTTTTAGGTGCTGTACTATTTTCGAATTTTGGAGAAGCTTTCCCTTTTGAAATTTCATCTCATTCTTGATCATTCGTAATTCGTAGATTCATATAAATTCGTACCCAATAAAATGATTTCTGAAATGACCAATGTGCCTGCTGAAGAACCCCGTGTAAAAAAACCAGATTGGTTACGTGTCAAATTACCTATTGGCAAAAACTATTTGCAACTCAGAAGTCTTGTAGATAAATACAAACTTCATACAATTTGTGAGAGTGGAAATTGTCCCAATATGGGAGAATGTTGGGGAGAAGGCACCGCAACATTTATGATTCTTGGAAATATCTGCACTCGTTCGTGTGGATTTTGCGCAGTTGCAACAGGGCGGCCATTGGCAGTTGATCAGGACGAGCCAATGCACATTGCAGAATCAGTCAAATTAATGGGACTAAAACATTGCGTTATCACTTCTGTGGATCGTGATGAATTGAAGGATGGCGGTTCAATTATTTGGCAACAAACCATTGAGGCAATTCGAAGAGTTTCTCCTGGAACAACAATAGAAACATTGATTCCAGATTTTCAAGGCATAACTGAAAATATTCAGCGCATTATTGACGTCAAGCCTGAAATTGTTTCCCATAATTTGGAAACAGTCAGACGCCTTACAAAAGAAGTTCGCATACAAGCGAAATATGATCGAAGTCTTGACGTTTTGAAAATGTTGCGTGAAGGTGGGTGCAAAACGAAATCGGGCATTATGCTGGGTTTGGGCGAACGAGAAGAAGAAATCCTGGAAACAATTGACGATTTGCAAAAAGTTGGAGTTGAAATTCTAACCCTAGGCCAATATTTGCAGCCTTCCAAAAAACATCTTCCCGTAATGGAATTCGTTCATCCCGATAAATTTGCCCGATATAAGGAAATAGCCTTGCAAAAAGGAATTCGTTATGTCGAGAGTGGCCCATTAGTCCGCTCTTCTTACAGGGCCGAAAAGCATCTTTAAAGATTTTGCTTGACTTCGCCTATTTCATTGACTATATTTGATCTGCCATCCCCAAAAAATCCATCCCCACGGATTAATTTATAAAAACAGGTTTATTATTGGCTTTGCCTATTTGCACATCTTGTAAAAAACCTTAGTTTTGGAAACTGTTAAAATCAGTTTTCCACTGACCAATTCAAATTTATTAAGAGGGAACTAAATCAAACAAAAATGAAAAACAAAAGGATCATTGTCCTGACCTCCGTTGCTGCTGTAGGTCTTGCGGTTTTCACTGCATTCATTGGACAAAACCAATCAAAATCTTGGTACAAGCCATCTGCTAAAGCAGAAATTATTTCTGCTGGTGAAAGCGAGGAGGCAGAAGGTATTACTGGAGCTGCTGAATGGTGGTTTAACAGAATGAAAAATGTTGAAACTGGCCAGATTGATATGAACGAAGTGCTTCGTGTTCAAGAATTGTCACGTCTTGCTTTGCTTAACGCTTCAGCGCAAAGAGGTTCAAATCCAAATGTGGCTACTGCTGCATCATGGACTGAACTTGGCCCTGATAATGTTGGTGGAAGAACACGAGCAATACTTTTTGATAACCAAGATGCTACCCATCAACATATGTTTGCTGGTGGAGTAAGTGGTGGTCTTTGGGAGTCAATTGATGCTGCAAATACCTGGCATCGTTGTGCTGGATTCTTTGCGGTTTCTGGTGTTGTAAATACAGTGGTAACAATTGCTCAAGCTTCAAATGGAGATTTGTACGTTGGAACTGGTGAAGGAAATTTCTATCCAACATATGGTACAGGTGCAGGTGGTTTCACTGGTGGTGGAATTTATAAATCAACTGACCTTGGTGGAACTTGGAATGTACTTTCAAGTACACAACCTTCCAATGCAAATAGTACTTCCTCAGCTTGGATCAGTGTAAATAAAATCAAAGTTGATCCAGCAGACCCTCAGCACATTTATGCTGGTACAAATAAAGGATTTAAGATCTCTTCTGATGGTGGAGTAAATTGGGTAAGTGCAAATGGACCTCTTGCAACAGCAGCTACATTAGATGTTGAAATTTCTAGTAATGGTGATGTAATGGCAGTTGTATCAAATAAGCCTTGGCTTTCAACGGACCATGGCGCAACATTTACCAATGTTGGTCTTACAGCAAATGGTTGGTCAACTGGTACAGCATCACGTGTTACGGTTGCTTTTGCACCTTCTGATCCGAATTATGTTTATGCTTTTTTAGCGCAAGGACAAGGAACAATGTTAGCAGTTGATGTTTCGATTGACAAAGGTGCCCATTGGACACAAGTTTGTGGTGCAGGTAATGCACAGTTTGATCCATTTGGTGGCAATGGTCAAGGTACTTATGATAATGTTGTTTCGGTTGATCCTAGTAATAAAATGCGTGCAATTTTTGGTGGTACTGCATTGTATGAATGGAACATGATTACAACCAATCCAATTGCAGGACAATGGAATCAAATTGCTATGGAATTCCCTGCAAGTGCTTTCAATCCGTATTATGTTCACTCTGATAAACATGAAATCATTTGGCATCCAACATTAGCAGGTGTATTTTATGTTGGTTGCGATGGAGGAATATTCCGCACACTCAATAATGGACATACTTACTCTGCAATGAATGCAGGTTATAATGTTACACAATGTTATTCTGTCGCAATTGAAAACACTGCAGGATTGAAAAATCAGGCAATGGCCGGTTGTCAAGATAACGGTACAAACTTTATTGACGGAACTGGAAATACTTCAATGTCATCAAGTGTAACTGGTGGTGGTGATGGAGCATGGTGCGATATCTCTTATCTCAATCCACTTGCTACTTTCCAAACTGTTTATTTTGGTGCATTGAGTCGTTCAAATAATCGTGGAGCAAGTGCATCTTCATTTTACAATACAAGAATAACTGGTATTACCGGTTTCGGTACACAAGCCTTTGCAAGTTTTGTTACACCTGAACGTCTTTGGGAAAGTAACAATGACTTATTAAGTGGTGATACCATTGCTGTTGTAGATGGAAGAATCCTCCAAAACAAAAACATTACAGATGGCTCTTCTGTAAATTACACAGGAAATATTTCTGTAACAATTCCAGTTGCAAGTCCAGTCGGAACTTTGGTTCTTGATAGCGTTAGATTCGCTTGTGGTCTTGATACAATCGATTGCAATGGTAGTGGAAACCTTTCTAGCCCTGCTGGAACAACAGGTACAGTAAATGGTGTGAACGGTAATTACAGCATCACTTTCTCTACAGCTCCAGCAGCAAATAAAATTATTAAAGCATTCTTCTACTTGCAATATGGTGCAGGAACTGTATTTACTGTTGAAAGTAATGTTGCAGGAAAATACCTCAATCATACTGTAGCTTCACAAGTAAACCCAGGAGATACTGTGAAAATCCAAGATGTGGTACAATCTCACATTGCAGTTGGATTTACTAGCAATAGCGGAATTTGGATGACACGAAGAGCAATCGATTTTTCTACCAATCCACTTTGGCTAAAAATTGCAGGAACTTTCTCTCAACCGAATCCTTATGCAGGTGAATGCTCCTGTATGGCTTGGTCACCTAATGGTGATGATCTTTATGTCGGAACTGCATCAGGTGGATTATATCGTATCAGTAATCTTGGAACTGTAACGGATTCTGCACATGGAGATGTTGACCACAAAAGCACAGCAGTATTAACAGTTGCCAATCCAACTTGTCAAGTGACTTGTACCCTCATTGGTAATTTTGGTGGACGTGATGTCAGCATGATTGATGTTAATCCAAATAATCCAAATCAGGTTGTTGTTTCATTGGGTAATTTCAGTAATACTGCTTATGTGTATTTAACTACAGTAGCTACTACAGCAACAAATTCTACTGGAACATTCGTTGACAAAACAGGAAATCTTGATAATATCGGAGGTGTTCCTTGTTACACTATTTCGTTTGATAAATATGTTCCTAATCGTGTTCTTGTTGGTACAGAGCATGGTGTTTATGAAACTGCAAACATTACTGCTGCGGTGCCATCCTTTGCAACAGCAATGAACGGATTCGATGTTTGTCCTGTTGACATGATTCGTCAGCAGCGTTGGGAAAATTGGCAAGTGCCAAATTCAGGATGTTTTTATTTGGCTTCACACGGTCGCGGAATGTGGCGTGATGATTCTTCTTACCAACCAGGTTTTGTGGGAATAAATACTCCAGCAAGTTCTTATACAAACTCTGAAAATGGAATTAATCACGACTTACTTGTGTTCCCGAACCCAGTTGTTGATAACTCAAATGTGACCTTTAACCTCACAAAACAAGGTGATGCTTCAGTGAAAATTTATGATCTCACAGGTAAATTAATCTATGCACAGGATTACGAAAATCTGAGTGTAGGAAGTAATACTGTACGATTTGAAACGCAAGAATTTTCGAAAGGAACTTACATCATCACTGTGCTACAAGGCACTAAACGTATAGGAAGCGGACGATTCATCAAAATGAATTAATAAATAAATTATTTTTTTTTCGAAGCATCCCGGTTGTGAAAACAATCGGGATGTTTTTTTTGTATCGATAAAAATTTCAGAAAAAAAATCGCCGCACAAAAAAAAAGTTGAAAAGAGAAAATTCCCCTTATAGAATCACTTTTTTTTGATTTTTTCGACATTTTATTAACCATTGGTAAAAACGTGTTTATCAATAAGTTTTTATCCTATTTTTGGGGCACCAATTGGTATTAACAAAAACAAAAAAAAATCATGGCAAAAAAAGTCGCAAAAAAAGCAGCTAAGAAATCAGCTCCTAAAAAATCAGCTCCTAAAAAAGCAGCTAAAAAGAAATCAGCTCGTAAGCCGAATGCTGCTTTCATGAAAGAACTCACACTTAGCCCAGCTCTTGCAGAAGTAGTTGGTAGCAAACCAATTCCTCGCACAGAGATCGTTAAAAAGATCTGGGTGTACATTAAGAAAAATGGTCTTCAAGACAAAAAGAACCGTCGCATGATCAATGCTGACGCGAAATTGAAAGTTGTTTTCGGTGGAAAAGCACAAATTTCCATGTTCGAACTTGCAAAAGTTCTTTCAAAACACGTAAAATAGTCTGCGGATTATTTTCAAAGAAAGGGGCTTCATTGCCCCTTTTTTTATGCCTTTTTCATTGGTAAAATTGATTTTTTATGATTAAGAAAATTATTTGTGGTTGGTTTATGTGCTTACCTCTATTTTGTTTTTTCGCCCAAGTGACATTGAGAACAATCACCAATCACCAATCACCAATTACTGATTCCAATCTTGTAACTTTGAATCAAATATTTTATTTATGAAACCTCTTCGCATTGCAATAAACGGTTTCGGTCGAATCGGACGAGTTTCTCTTCGCGTGATTTTCGAACGAAAGGATATTGAAATCGTTGCCATAAACGATCTAACAGATGCTCACACACTCGCGCATTTGTTGAAGTATGATTCTGTTCATCGACGCTTTAATGGCGATGTTAGCGTAGAGGGAAATGCGATAATCGTCAATGGAAAACGTATTCCGGTTACCGCTGAAAAAGATCCATCGAAATTGAAATGGGGTGAGTTTGGAACGGATATCGTTATTGAATCGACTGGAAAATTTTTGGATACAGCTTCTGCAACACTTCATTTGAAAGCTGGAGCGAAAAAAGTTTTGCTTTCTGCACCACCCAATGGAAATGACATCAAGGCGATTGTGATGGGCGTCAACGATTCCATTGTCACCAATGAGGATCTGATTGTTTCCAATGCTTCCTGCACCACCAATTGTGCCGCACCAATGATAAAAGTACTCGACGACAATTGGGGAATTGAAGATGGCTATATCACAACCGTCCATTCTTATACCGGCGATCAGCGTTTGCATGATGCGCCACATTCCGATTTGCGTCGTGCGCGTGCTGCAGCCGTTTCAATGATTCCAACTTCAACAGGAGCAGCGAAAGCCATCACAAAAATATTCCCGCACCTCGAAGGAAAATTGGGTGGCTGCGGAATTCGTGTGCCTGTGCCCGATGGTTCTTTGACGGACATTACGTGCGTATTGAATAAAAGCGCTTCAGTAAAGGAAATCAATGCGGCCTTCAAAAAAGCTGCTCAGGGCGAATTAAAGAGCATTCTGGAGTATACCGAAGATCCGATTGTCTCCATTGATTGTGTAGGAAATCCACACTCCTGTGTTTACGATGCCGAGTTCACTTCCATCGTAGGGAACATGGTGAAAGTTTTGGGATGGTATGATAATGAAATGGGATACTCCAACAGACTGATTGATTTGGCTGTGAAAATGAATTCTTGATTTGAAAATTTGAGAATTCGAAATTTCAGATTTTTTTCACTTCGATATTCATTTTTTTTCTGACGTTTTTTTTAATATCCGAAACCCTTACTTCTAAATACTACTGCTTCTATATTATTGGGGCGTGTCCTTCGTTCCTCAGGTCGGGCTTTTCGCGCTACGTGGTAGCTTGCTGCAATCCCTCACGCATATTTCGATACTTTTTTTGTCAATTGATTTTTGAGAAGTAATTGAAATTTCCGTTGACAAAAAACACTCAGTCTGACAATAAAATTTTATTTATTGTAAATCTCCAATGAATTCCTTTTCAAAACGAAAACAGCATTTTTTTCCATACGCATATCGAGTGCGGTGGTGTCGGAAGGTTCGGTGAAAGAAAGTTTATTGTCGATACTAATGGATTCGGTAACCAAGGTCCCTTTTTCGAAATAAAGAATTGCATCGTCCACCACTTGGAATTTATTTAGATTTTTTATCGGCAATGTTTTTGAATAGGTTCCGAATACATCAAACGTGAGAATTCCTGTGGATGGATTATTCAGAAATAAACGATTGTCTTTTTCAATTAGAAAATTGGGTTGTAAATCAATTCCCAGTATTTGGGAAAGATTTCCACTGCGATTTTCCACTTGCAGGTTTCTATTGAGACGAAGCAATTCGAAATTCGCCTGATCAAAAACCCACAAACCATTGTCGTGCGAAGCTGCAACGAGAGAGGCAAGTGGATAGCCAATTGTTTCCAAGGTCAAAGGATCGCCATTCTGACTTAGTGTATTGTCGAGCGTGACAACGCGATTAAAATCCTTGTAAAATAAAATGATGCGCAAGGCATTGGTCGCGTCAGCCGAAGTGATGGCTCCGAAATTTTTATTGCTGAATGTTTTTTGCAGAACTCCTTTCGAATCGTATTTCGCAATGGATTCGTCCTTGATGAGATATACGTTTCCGATATTGTCGGAAGTCATTCTTGAAGCTTCAACATTGATGACAAAATCCGGCAGCTTCATAACAGGGGAAAATGCTGCGAGTGGAAGAAGTATTGTTAGGAATGTGAGCAGGCGGATCATTTAGTAAAGTTAGTGGAAAAAAAAGGTATCGGGTTTCGGGTATTTGGTATCTGGTAGATGCTGTTTTTGCGTGAGGGATTGTAACGGAAAGCCCAGACGCAGGAGGACTTGCAGTGAAAAGCCCGACCTGACGCAGGAGGGACACGCCCAAAATTGAGAATTAATTATTTCAAGAAATATTTAATGCCAAATACTTGATACCAGATACCTGATACTTGCTACCATTTCTTCAATGCCAGGATTTCTTCCACAAATTTTCTTTCATTCGACAAGCGTGGAATTTTATGTTGACCGCCCAATTTGTTTTTTGATTTCAACCAATTGTAAAATGTTCCTTGCGGAAGACTTCGTATGATTGGAAACTGCAAGGCCAGGTTGTGATACCGTTTTGCTTCGTAATCAGAATTGATTGTTTTTAGTGCGTTGTCGAGGAGTTCGGAAAAATAAATTAAATCGGCGGGAGTTTTTTTGAATTCGATTAGCCATTCATGAGCGCCTTGTTTATTTTCTTTGTTCATGTAAATAGGAGCAGCGGTGTATTCATTTATTTCCGCACCCGTTTTTTCACAAGCAATTTCTAAGGCTTTCTCCGCATTGCCAATCATCAATTCTTCTCCGAACGCGTTGATGAAATGTTTCGTTCTTCCAGTGATTTTGAAACGGTAGGGAAGGAGATTTGTGAATTCAATGGTGTCGCCAACATTGTAGCGCCATAAACCTCCTGTTGTTGAGATGACAAGTGCGTAGTTGTGACCTAATACAACTTCATCAAGTGTCAGTGTTTTGCCGTTTTCGTTGTTCCATTCCTCTTCAGGGAGAAATTCATAATATATTCCGTAATCCAGGAGGAGTAACAATTCATTAGAATCGCGCTGGTCTTGCATTCCGAAAAAACCTTCCGATGCATTGAACAATTCAAGCAAATGAATATCGAAACCCAACAATTCATTTACCTGATTTCGATAGGGAGAATAACTTACACCGCCATGAAAATAAACTTCAAGGTTCGGCCAAATTTCCTTGATGGATTTTTTCCCGGTGTCATTCAAAACTTTCTTGAGCAACACCAACATCCAGGAAGGTACACCAGCAAGGCTCACCACATTTTCATCGATGGTGGAGGATGCAACTTTTTCCAATTTCTCTTCCCATTCCCCAATCAAGGCAATGTCAACACTTGGAGAACGAAAATAGTCAGCGATCAATGGGAGATTCTGAATAATGATTGCAGAAACGTCGCCCGTGTAGGATTCATTGAAATCATAAACTTCCGTTTGATGCGAACCACCGAGCGCAAGATTTTTTCCGGTGAACAAATGATGATCGGGATAATTATTACAATAAAAAGTGATCATGTCTTTTCCACCTTTGTAATGGCAGCCTTTCAATGATTCTTCGGTGATGGGAATGAATTTGCTTTTGTCGTTGGTGGTTCCGGCCGATTTGGCAAACCATTTTACGTCGGTTGGCCACAATAAAAACTGTTCACCTTTGCGTAAACGTTCGATGTACGGTTTTAACGAATCGTAATTTTGTAATGGAATTTGCCTTCGGAATTGTTCAGCGTTTGTGATTTCATTAAACCCATATTTTTTCCCAAACTCTGTTTCTCTGCCTGATTCAATTAATTTCTGAAACCACTCTTGCTGCACTTCATGCGGATATTTCCTGAACAAATCTATTTGATGGATTCGTTTGGTCATGTACCAACTTGCTATGGAATTTAGGAGGGCCATTTTTTACGGTTGAAATGTTTGAAAGTTGAAAGGTTGAAAAGTTGTGAAATTAATTTTGAATTTTGAATTCTAAATTTTTAATTAGCATTTTTTCGCTTTTGAAATGGAGGCAAAAACTAATAGAATAATTCCAAGTGGCATCAAAATGAACCCAAGTATAATTAGTAATTCATTTATGTGATGGTCGCCCATCGGTGTTGTAAATGCAATCCCTGGCAATAAGAAACCTGAAATTATCATTACAATGCAAATGACAATTTTGACAAATTTATTTCCCATCCCAATTCAAAATTTAAAATTCAAAATTATTTTTTCTTCGCACCAAACCACTTTGTAATTTCCTCCAGACTCATTGCATTCAAACAAGTTTCTTTCGTCAACATTCCTTTTCTTGCAGCAGCGATTCCCCAATGCAAATCGAGCAAGCCAGCTGTTTCATGCGCGTCGGGATTGATGGAAATCATAATGCCTTTTTCAATACAATAAGGAATCCAAGTCCAATCGATATCCAAACGATAAGGATGCGCATTCAATTCTATGGCAACTCCATTCGCGGCACAAGCGTCAATTATTTTTTTATGATCGATTGGATAACCTTCACGTGAAAGCAATAATCTGCCTGTTGGATGACCTAAAATTGTTGTGAATGGATTTTCAATCGCTTTCAATAATCTTGCAGTTGCTTTTTCCTTATCCATTTTCAGATTGGAATGAACGGAAGCAACAACGAAATCGAAGGTTTCAAGAATTTCTTTTTCATAATCGAGCGAGCCGTTATTCAAAATGTCAGATTCTATTCCCTTGAAAATTTTGAAAGGAAACATTTTCTTATTGAGTTCATCAATTTCCAATTGTTGTTCTTGAACGGAATAGACTTTCATTCCATTTGCATAAAAAGCAGATTGAGAATGGTCACAAATTCCGAAATAGGAATAGCCCAATGTACGACAAGCTTCTGCCATTTGAGAAAGTGAACTCATGCCATCGCTGTATTTGCTGTGATTATGCAGCACTCCTTTCAGATCAGTTTCCTCAATGAGTTTTGGAAGTTTGCTGTGTTGCGCCAACATTATTTCGCCTCGGCCTTCGCGCAATTCAGGCTCAATATAATCCAATTCATATCCGGCGTAAAGTTCTTCTTCCGTTTCAGGATGTAACTCTCCGCGGTATGAAAAAGTTTCGAGTTGTTTCAAATGAGAAGGAGAAGCTGTTGTGCGGAACAAAACCTCAGCGAATTCATCCTCTTCGCAGGTGTGAACATGAACAGGAATATTTCTAGGGTTTTCAAAATTCAATAAATTGATTTTCTTTTCAGGAACGGCGGCAACAATTTCAATTCCCAAAATGATGATGGATTTTCTGCGAATGTCTCCGGAGAGCGAAATGAATTCTGAGCCAGTTTGTTTTTTTAGGAATTCCACCAATGCAAGTGCCGTTTTTTCACAGGCGGCATAATGGAATTTGCCTTTACTCTCCATTGAAAATTCAATGAACTTTTTTACAGCGGCTTGTGTTTTTTCACCGAATCCCTTGAGTTCAACCAAACGATTTTCATTGCAGGCGTATAAAAGTTCTCCAGGCGATTCCACTTCCAGTTCTTTCCATAATTGCGCAACTTTTTTCGGCCCAATTCCCTTTATATGCAACATTTCAACTACACCAAGTGGCGTAATTGAAAGCACCTCTTCCAGTTCCTTGAGCTTTCCTGTGGTTTGCAATTCAAAAATCTTTGCAGCAATTCCCTTTCCAATTCCTTCCATTGCAGTCAATTCCTCAAGACTTTTTCCTTCCAGACTAATCTCGGTTTTTTTTAATCGGAAAGCTGCATTTGTTAAGGCCTTCACCTTGAACGGATTTTGTCCGTGAAGTTCCTGCAATTGAGCAGTGAGGTTGAGCTTTTTCGCAATTTCTTCGGTGGTCATAGAACAATTTATACTACAAAAATGAAGAAATTTCCCTCATGAAAATTGAAGTTTAGGATTATCTTTATAAAATCAAAAATGCAATCATTGCCAAGTAAATTATTTTGTTGTTTTTCCGAGTTTATTTCAGGGAAAAGGTTTGGCATTACTATCTGATTTGAGGTTTGATTTTATTTTATGTCTCGCACCGACTATTTCGCTGATCTTGTTCTTCCGCTTTCACTGCCCAATCTGTTTACGTATCGTATTCCGCAAGGCTTAAACGATCGTGTTCGGCCAGGTATGCGCGTGGTGGTTCAATTCGGAAAAAATAAATTGTATGCTGCGATTGTTTGGAAAGTGCATGAAACGGCTCCGTCATATACCACAAAGTATATTGATTCTGTTTTGGATGAACATCCAGTGGTAACAGAATTACAATTGAATTTTTGGGAATGGATGTCGCATTATTATTTGTGTGCAAAAGGAGAAATCATGTTGGCGGCGCTTCCGTCAGGACTGCGATTGACGAGTGAAACAAAAATATTGTTGAATGTAAGTTGGGAAGGCGACAGAAAAAATCTGGATGATGAGGCTTTTTCATTATGTGAGGCGCTTGATGTGCGAACCACTTTGACGTTGGAAGATATTTCAGCAATACTTGATAAGAAAACGGTTTATCCGGTAATTAGAAAGTTGTTGGATGAAGGAGTGATTTTGATATATGAGGAAATTCAACAGCGCTATCAACCGAAATATGAAACGTATGTTCGGTTTGCCGATGAATTTGCCGATGAAGAAAAGTTGAAAGCAGTTTTCGAACAATTGGAAAAGCGTGCTTTCAAGCAATTACAATTGCTGATGGCTTTCATTCATTTGTCGGAGCGATATAGTAAAAATCCAAAGGCAGTTCGGAAAATTGATCTTTTGAAATCATCAGGTGTTGGAGATGGAATTTTTTCTTCCCTGGTTAGAAAGAAGATTTTCGTTTTGGAAGAAATGGAAGTTTCCCGATTGATGTTGAAGGAAAGTGCCAATAAAATTTTGACCTTAAGCCCACATCAGGAAATTGCAATTACAGAAATTCGCTCGCATTTTGAAACAAAAGATGTTTGTCTTTTACACGGTGTTACCTCGAGTGGGAAAACAGAAGTTTATATTCGTTTAATTTCCGAACAAATTGCATTGGGGAAACAGGTTTTATATTTGCTTCCTGAAATTGCCTTGACGACTCAATTGATTGTGCGTTTGCAAAAACATTTTGGCGAAAAAGTTTTGGTCTATCATTCCCGCTTCAATGAAAATGAGCGTGTAGAGGTTTGGAATGAAGTTTTGAAAAACAAACCAAATGTTGTGATCGGTGCACGTTCTTCCATGTTCTTGCCATTTGGGAAATTGGGTTTGGTTATTATCGATGAAGAACATGATTCCTCCTTCAAACAACAGGATCCTGCACCGCGTTACAATGCGCGCGAGAGTGCGATTTGGCTTTCTAAATTGCATGGCGCAAAAACTTTATTGGGATCAGCAACACCATCTGTGGAATCTTTTCATCATGCACAACATGGTCGTTATGGAATTGCTGTTTTGACAGAACGTTATGGAGGAACTTCACTTCCGGAAATTACGGTTGTGGATATAAAAGAACTTTCGAAAAAGCGATTGATGAAATCGCATTTTTCTCCCTATCTCATTGAGCGAATTGAAGCGGCATTACTGGCAAAAGAACAAATAATTCTTTTTCAAAATCGTCGTGGGTTTGCGCCTTCCATTGAATGTCAGGACTGCGGTCACATTCCTCATTGTGTGCGTTGTGATGTGAGTTTGACATATCATAAAAATTCTGATCAGTTACGCTGCCATTATTGTGGATGGACAACACCGCCACCGCGTCAATGTCCGGCTTGTGGAAGCACGGAATTAAAGATGAAAGGTTTTGGAACGGAAAAAATTGAAGAGGAATTGCAATTGATTTTGCCCAATGCCAAAATTGCACGGATGGATTTAGATACCACGCGTGGAAAATTTGGGATGCAGAATTTGGTGAATGATTTTGAAGCGCACAAGATTGATATTTTGGTCGGCACACAGATGGTGACGAAAGGTTTGGATTTCGGAAATGTTTCTCTTGTGGGAGTTTTATCTGCTGATCAATTGATGAATTATCCTGACTTCCGTGCTGCAGAACGTGCTTTTCAATTAATGGCACAAGTTGCAGGTCGAGCGGGACGAAGGGAAAAAGTTGGAGAAGTAATCATTCAATCGTATAATCCGGAGCATCCGATTATTAAATGTGTTATTGCACATGATTATGAAACGATGTACCGAAATGAATTAGCGGAACGAATGGAATTTAAATATCCACCATTCTATCGTTTGATCAGGTTGTCTTTAAAGGCAAAGGATCATGTTTTGTTGGATAATGGCGCGCAATATTTTGCAGAGCGATTGCGAGAGCAATTCAGGGAACGGGTACTGGGTCCGGAATTTCCTCCAGTGGGAAAAATTCGTGATGAATATGTTAAAAATATTCTGATAAAAGTGGAACGCGAATCGAACAGCACGAAGTTGAAGGAAATTCTAGCGAGGGAAATATTGCTTTTCAAAACAAATGTTGATTTCAAAAAGATCAGAGTTGTTCCTGATGTGGATCCTGCTTGACCTCACCCTAAATCCCTCTATGGTGGAGAGGGACTTTGAATATATGAAATGAGTTTTTTTGAAATTTCTAAGGTCCTTCGGACCTTTGTGCTATTGTGGCAATTCTTTTTTGCGTGAGGGATTGAAGCGGTTACCCCACAGTCCCCACAGTACTGTTGGGACGAGGAGTAAAAGCGTAAAGCCCGACCTCAATCCCAACAGCATTGTTGGGATTGGGGACACGCCATAACAAAATTGAATATCGAATAATGAATATAGAACTCTGAATATCGAAATGGAATTTCAAATCATCAAATTTTCGAATCTTCCCTTAATTGATTCGATGTTTTTTTGGAGCCATCATGACTCCAACCGGGAGGGCCGAAGATGTACATGAGTTTTGCCTTGAAGGAAGATTCCTTTTTCAAATCATTTATGATCGCTTTCCATTCGTGAAAAATGGTTTTGAACGGATGATATGGTTGTGTAAGATTGGTGACGAGACCGAATTTCACAGCTTCATCCTCTTCCTGAAATGTTCCGAAAAGTTTATCCCAGATAATCAAAACCATTCCCATGTTTTTGTCGAGATACCTGATGTTGGATGCGTGATGCACACGATGATGCGAAGGTGTTGACATGAACCATTCGAGCGGACCGAGTTTTTTTACGAATTGTGTGTGAATGAGAATTCCGTAAATCTGAGTGATGGCGTACATCAACATGATGTCTTCACCTCTGAATCCTAATAGCGGAAGCGGAATGAACCAAATGAAACGATAGAGTGGTTGGAAAACGGAAGAACGAAATCCGATGGTGAGATTATATTCTTCGGATGAATGATGTGTGACGTGAACGGCCCAAAAAAATCGGACAAAATGATCGATGCGATGCAACCAATAGAATGTGAAATCCTCGGCGAATAAAATAACCATCCAATAAATCCATGGCGTTTTTATGAGGAGAAAATGAAATTGAAAGAAGTAAGTGAGAAAAACCAAAACAAATCCGCGAAGCAAAAGATCGAGTCCTAAATTCAATGCGGACAACCACACATTCATTAATGTGCCTTTGGTGGAGTAATAATGTTTTTTGAAAATGTAACTGAAAAGAATTTCTGCACCAATGAAAAAGGCGTAAGTGGGAGTGGAGATAAGGAAAAGTAATTTTTCGCGGACTAAATCCATGTTGGCAAATGTACGTGGTAGGTTTTTATGATTACGATTTTGTATAGTGAATTTGCACGTTAATGTTTGCTAAGAATGGATTGAAGGAATGATAAAAAGAACACTCTGGATAATAAATGAAATGCATGATACTTATTTCCAATATTCGTATTTATATGAAAAGAGTACAGGTTTCTCATTCATCCATTCATTGCCAGAAATCACGCGATCTGAAATGATATTTCCCATCTTATCTTTTTTTAGTTGATGCTTATATTCTTCAATAGGAATTGGATCTGAGATCGGCAATTTGAGGTCATCGGTTCCGCAAATTTTAAATTTTGGAGTCAGATAATCCCAACGCTTTTTCCATTCCATTTCTTGATCAAAAGTTGCGGGCTTACCATTAATTTTCAGTGAGTAGGTAATCAATTCCTTGATTTTTCCGTCGTTGGCGTAAGTCAATTCAGTTAGAATAGTTTTGTCCTTGGTTCTGCAAGTGCTTGAAACAAGTTTCCAATCCTTATCATAAACAAAATTCCAAATTTCAATGGCATGATGAATTGAATCGTAGCTTGCATTGTAAATTAGTTTTCCCTTCGATATGATTGTTACTAATGAATTTGTTGAATCGCAAATTCTAATGGTGCTTCTATTGGCATCGTAAACACGCGAAATTGTTTGTATGAACTGTTTTCCATTGAAATGTTTTTCGTCAATGGTATTTCCCAATGTGTCATAGGTGCATATTCTGTTGGGGAACACAGTGTCCTTATCCGAATAATATTTCATGTGAAATAATTTTCCGTCAGAATAAAAATCGCTCTCATTTCCAGAAATTAAATTTCCGTTCATTTGTCGCTGATCCCAACGGTTACATCTTCCCAAGCTGTCGTAACGAAAGGAATAATAATAAGTGGCAGTCGACCCTTCGCTACTGAAAATGCACTGGCCTTTGCGGTTGTAATGATATTCATGTGTGAGGGAATTGACTGTACCAGTGCCCGTGTAAAAAATCTTGACGGTTTTCACTTTTGATTTTCGAATGGCAACGGAATCTGGAGGAGTGAATTCCTGGGCGAACAAAAAACTTGATCCTAAAAACACGTAAAACAGAAGTAATAGCCTTTTCATAAATATTGGTTTGCAAAAATGATACCGAAAAATCATTTCAATTTCAATAATTCATCTTTCATTAACATCGTTGCATCATAACCAATCTTGAAAATGGTTTCTCCCTCGCCAATATCAAGAATATTATATTTCCAACATTCCATCGGCTCGATGAAAACAGTGCATTGATCTTTTTTCTCCAAAACTTCCCTGCGTAAAAGCAAATTTATAGTACGATCAGGCATGTTTTTAAAATGAATATGTTCAAGTCCACCAGGAACGGGATTGACATGAACGCCAATGATATTTGTTCCTTTTCCTATAAATGGATCAGTGGGAAAATTATTCAATATTCCACCATCGACCATTTGAGAACCTGCGAATTTTATAGGTTCAAACAAAACAGGAAGGCAAGCGGAAGCACAAACAGCAGGAACAAGCGGACCTGAATTAAAAAATAAAGTTGCTGCTTGTAAAATATCTGTGACTGAAACTGTAAGTGGACGATCCAATTTTTCAAAAGTGTCGGGCATGTATTTTGAAAATAATTCCGCGATTTTGTCCATGTGCATAAATCCCGGCTTTCTCCAAATTGGTCTTGCCCAATGATAAATTCTGTAGGAGGAAATTAATTTCAGAATTTCTTTTGGTTTATGTCCGGCAAAATAAAATGCACCTACAATCGCACCTGCACTCGCGCCCGCTATTTCGTCAATGGGGATTTCCAATTCTTCAAATGCCTGCAACACGCCAAGATGAGCGAATCCTCTTGCACCACCACCGCTTAGAACTAAGGAGTTTTTCATTTGTAATTTTGGTATCTGGTATCAAAAATCGGGTATGGGTTATATTATTTTACCAGATACCAGATACTTGATACCCGATACCATTTCTCATCTTCCAAAATAATCGGCCAATGAAAATTTCTGTTTCACACGAACACCTCTTTCTGTTTCTTCCACGGTGCAACATTCGTTTAATCCATCATGTTCGAAGAAAAAAACGTGTTCTTCTTTTGCTGCTTGGGGAAGAATGATTTCTTTTTCTGCGAGTGTTAACAGTGGACGCGTATCATAGGCCATGATCCATGGAAGCGGAATGTGTGCAACACTTGGCATGAGATCGGCCATGTAGGTAACGGTTTTTCCCTTGTAGGAAATTTGTGGCAACATCATCGCTCCTGTATGTCCGTTCAGCCACAAAACTTTGAAACCTGGAAATAAATCTTCTCCTTCTTTCAGGAATTTTAATTGTCCGCTTTCTTTTATTGGTAAAATATTTTCTTTCAGAAAACTCGCCTTCTCTCGTGCATTTGGTTTCGTGGCCCATTCCCAATGAGTTTCATTGCTCCAATAGGTTGCGTTTGGAAATGCAGTAATTAATTTCGAACGGTCCGAATTGTATTTTATGCTTCCACCACAATGATCGAAATGCAAATGTGTGAGAAACATATCGGTGATATCCGAAAAATCAAATCCTTTTGCCTTCAATGATTTTTCAAGTGAATCATTTCCATTTAAAAAATAATGACCGAAAAATTTTGCGTCTTGTTTGTCGCCCATTCCATTGTCGATGAGAATCAATCGTTCGCCATCTTCCACAAGTAAACAACGCATGGCCCAATTGCACATGTTTTTTTCATCAGGGACATTTTCCTTGCTCCACAAACTTTTTGGAACAACACCATGCATAGCGCCGCCATCCAATTTAAAAAATCCGGTTTCGATTGTATGTAGTTTCATAATGATTTATTCGTAAAAATAATTTGAAGTCCGTTAGTAACAATTTACTGCCTTGGTGGTTCCCATGGATTAGTAGGTGGAGTAGAAGGAGGCGTTGGATTTTGCTGTGGATTCTGGTAAGGATTCTGCTGATAAGGATTCGGAGGAAACTGTTGTTGAAATTGTTGTCCGTAAGGTTGCTGGAAATTCTGAAATGGATTTGCTTGAAAAGGAGGAATGCTTTGTGTAAGTGCGTTGTTGTTTTTCCCAAAGCTTTTGGCTGTATTTACAATTGAAAAAACAAGAAAAAAAACAAAGATGACCATGGAAATTAGAGAACCAGAAATGGCTTCGTCGGGAACTGATCCGCTACTATACAGGTAATCTTCATTGCAATAGCAATTTGCTTTTGCTTCGGTCATCACAAAAAGAGATGTGAGTAATCCTCCTATGCTCATGATGATTCCTATGATGGACAGCGCTTTCATAAACAGTGTTTTTTGTTTGTTTAAAGGTAGGGAAAGGATGTTCAGATTTGCAAATAAACTGATGTGCAGATTTCAGATTTCAAATGTGGATATTGGCATTAACATAATCATGTTTAAAAATGGGTGAGAATATTTATTTTGGTCTACGTAATGCATGTAGCTTCGAAGAAACTATTTTGCCAATGAAAATCCATTTTATCGCCATCGGGGGAAGTGCAATGCATAACATGGCCATTGCAATGAAATTAAAAGGTCATGAAGTAACGGGATCTGATGATGAAATCCTCGAGCCTTCGAAGAGCAGGTTGGCAAAACATGGATTGCTTCCAACGGAAATGGGGTGGCGGCCTGAAGTGATTTCAGAAAATATTGATGAAGTGATTCTTGGAATGCATGCGCGTGCCGATAATCCTGAACTCATTCGTGCGCAAGAATTGGGTTTGAAAATATTTTCGTATCCGGAATATTTATACGAACAAAGTAAAAATAAAACGCGCGTTGTTATTGGAGGAAGTCATGGGAAAACTTCGATCACAGCAATGGTGTTGCATGTATTGAAATATTGCCATATTGATTCCGATTATATGGTTGGAGCGCAATTGGCCGGTTTTGAAACGATGGTTAAGGTTACTTCGGATGCAAAATTCATTGTGTTGGAAGGAGATGAATATCTTGCATCACCAGTTGATCGCCGACCGAAATTTCACTTGTATCATCCGCATATTGCTTTGCTCAGTGGAATTGCTTGGGACCATATTAATGTTTTTCCTACGTTTGAAAATTACATTGAGCAATTTCGGATTTTCATCAATCTCATTGAGAAAAATGGAACTTTGGTTTATTGTGAAGCGGATGAAGTGTTGAAAAATGTTTGTGAAAATGCGCGACCTGATATTATTCGCAAACCATATGCTGTTCCACCAAATGAAATTGTAGAAGGCACAACCTATTTAATTCGTGATGGGAAACGAATTCCACTTTTGATTTTTGGTGATCATAATCTCATGAATATCGAAGGAGCAAGGCGCGTGTGTGGTGGAATGGGAGTGAGCGATTCACTTTTTGATGAAGCCGTTCAGTCTTTTAAAGGTGCTGCGCGACGTTTGGAATTGGTACGGAAGGAAGGAAGTTTTTCCTGCTACAAGGATTTTGCTCATTCACCTTCTAAATTGAAAGCGACAACAGCTGCCGTAAAACAGCAATTCCCCAATAGGAAAATCGTTGCCTGTATGGAGTTGCATACGTTCAGTTCGCTGACTGCCGATTTTCTAAAAGAGTACAATGGATCAATGAATACAGCTGATGAGGCTTTTGTTTATTTCAATCCGCATACCATTGAACACAAAAAACTTTCTGCAATTTCAATTGAGCAAGTGAAAGATGCTTTTGCAAGAAATGATTTGAAAGTTTCTACCGATTCAAAAAAACTGATGGAAGAATTGAAATCTAGAAAATGGGATAATTCTGTTTTGCTGCTAATGACTTCGGGGAATTTTGATGGAGTGGATTTTGCAGAATTAGCAGCAGGACTTTCAATGTAAAATTGCTCTTGTAAGATCATTTTATTTTCTTCCAGAATTTCAATCGCTCGTCAAATGCGGTAAACTGAATTTCAAATTCGGAAGGAACTTCATCCAACGAACTCCAATAGGTTACTAAACGCGTTCCTGTTTTTTGATTTGAAAGAGCATAGCTGACATAATCAGAATACATTCCATAATATTTTGGATCGGTTTCTAAACTGCTATCCATCTTCGCAGCTTTCTCAATGTTTTCCTGAAATGAATTGTAGAAATAAAAGGAATCATATTCTGAAAAATCAATTTCTGTAATGTTTCCTTGGATGAATTGTGCATTTGAAATTCCATGCTGCAAAGCAATTTCATTTGAAAGATGAACAAGTTTTTCCCTTTGTTCAATTCCTGTAAAGATTCCTTTAGTTGAAAGGGCTCCTACAAAACAAAATTTTCCAGCGCCTGAACCAATGTCAAGGACCTTTGCTTTGGGAAATGGAACAAGGAAATCAGCAGCCATTTTCGCAACAGCTATTGGTGTGAAATGACGAATTGCTAATTGTTGAATTTGCGCAGGGTAAATGCAGTTGAATTCATCATCGCCATTATCGAGATTCAACTTTTCAGAAAACATGGTATTGGAATTATCAATTCGCTTTTTTTCCTCTCAAGCGAAAAACTACCGTCACCAAAACGGTCATTACAAAGCCCAATAAAAAATTAGGGAAGGTGAAAAACTTTGTTTGATCGAACATTCCCTGACGTGTGAAATTTTTAAGTACGTGTGGAATGTCAGCAGTTTCGTGATGTTGTATTTTGTAATGAATCAAAGATGCAATATCAATATGTGTCATCCCAACAAAAATTCCAATTCCCCAAATAAAGGAAATCAATAGTGCGGTTAAGCCACCTGCTTTCAATCCTGTTTTCCAATCAAGAACGCCATCCACCATCACTTTTTTTATTCCCATGTAAATGCACATGAAATATAAAATCAATGGGCTGTAAAACAATAACCACCCGAATGTTCCTCCAGGTTCATGCGTCATTGAAATAAATTGGAGACAAGCAATTACCACTCCACCTATTAATCCAAAAAGTATTGGGAATTTCATTTATAATTCAAACAGTTTACTGAAACAATCATTTTTTTTCTTGTCACATGTCACATGTCACTTGTCACATGTCCCTCGTCCCATGTCCCATGTCCCATGTCCCATGTCCCATGTCCCTCGTCCCTTTTTTACCCATTCATCGAAATCAAAAACTCTTCGTTCGATTGTGTGTTTTTCATTTGTGATTTCAGGAAATCCATCGCTTCTTGTGGATTCATATCGGCAAGGTGATTACGCAAAATCCAAATGCGTTGTTGTGCTTCTTTATCCAACAATAAATCATCACGCCGTGTTGAAGATGCAACAAGATCAATAGCAGGGAATACTCGTTTATTGGAAAGTTTGCGATCGAGTTGCAATTCCATGTTTCCTGTTCCTTTGAATTCCTCGAAAATTACTTCATCCATTTTCGAACCGGTATCAATTAAGGCAGTTGCGATAATTGTCAATGAACCACCACCTTCAATTTTTCGCGCAGCACCGAAGAAACGTTTTGGTTTCTGTAATGCATTTGCTTCCACACCACCGGAAAGAACTTTTCCTGAAGCTGGTTGAACAGTATTGTAGGCACGTGCAAGTCGTGTAATGGAATCAAGAAGAATAACAACGTCATGTCCGCACTCTACCATACGTTTCGCTTTTTCCAAAACAATGTTGGCAATTTTTACGTGACGATCAGCAGGTTCATCAAATGTGGAAGCGATAACTTCAGCACGGACACTTCTCGCCATATCTGTAACCTCCTCTGGACGTTCATCAATAAGAAGAATCATCAAATATGCTTCAGGATGGTTATCTGCGATTGCATTGGCAACTTCCTTCAACAAAATTGTCTTACCGGTTTTAGGTTGTGCGACAATTAATCCACGCTGACCTTTTCCGATTGGAGTAAACATGTCAATGATTCGCATCGACATATTTGTTTTTGATTTTCCTGTTCCGCAAAGATTGAATTTCTCTTTCGGGAAAAGTGGAGTCAAGAAATCAAACGGAACACGATCGCGAACGAATGCAGGATCACGTCCGGAAATTTTGTCAACTTTTACTAATGGGAAATATTTTTCTCCTTCTTTAGGAGGACGGATCGCACCTTTAACAGTATCACCAGTTTTTAATCCAAAAAGTTTTATTTGTGATTGTGAAACGTAAACGTCGTCTGGCGAATTCAAATAATTGTAATCCGATGAGCGAAGAAAACCATATCCATCAGGCATAATTTCCAAAACTCCTTCAGCAACTACAATGTTGTCGAAATTGTACATTTCTTCAACTGGTTTGCTTTGTTGGAAAGGCTGACGGTTAAAATCGCCAGGTGTATTTTGTTGTTGTGGAAATTGTTGACGTTGTTGAGGATTATTCTGTTGTTGCTGATTGAATGGGGGACGCGGATTCTGATTTGGATTTATATTCTGATTTGGATTCTGATTTGGATTTATATTCTGATTCTGATTCTGATTTTGGTTTTGATTTGGATTTATATTCTGATTTGGATTCTGATTTTGGTTTTGATTTATATTTTGATTCTGATTTGGGTTTTGATTTGGATTTATATTTTGATTCTGATTTTGGTTTTGGTTTTGATTTGGATTTTGCTGTGGTGTGTTTATTTCACCTGTAGGTTTGTTGCTAGTATTTTTAGGAGTTTCGTTTTGCTGATCTGTTGGTTTCTGAAAATTATCTTTTCCCATTTGCGCCTGAATGAATGCCGGAGGTTGATTGTACGCAGGAGCAGCAGGTGGAGGAGGGGTATTTTTATTATAAGGATTCTGTTTTTGAAAAGGCTTTTGCTGTGGAAAATTTGGTTTCGCATGTGGGCGATTTACCGGGTGCGGATTGGGTTTTGGAACTTCATTGCTTGTGACATTCAAATTGGTATCGGCAGGTTTTGTATTGTCGGAAGGAACTTCAGTTTTATCTTCCAATGAAACAAATCTGGAATCCACTTTGATTTCTTCTTTAAAAAGAGCAGGATTTTCTTCCGCCACATTTTCTACTTTCGGTTTGCGACCTCTTTTAGGCTTTTCATCGCCTGACTCTTTTGTTGAATTTTTCGCTCCACTCATAGCCTGTTGATCTAGAATTTTGTAAACGAGTTCTTGTTTTTTTAAGCTTTCAAATTTTGGAACGCTGAGCTCACGTGCAATTTCACGAAGTTCGCCTACCAGTTTGCTGTTCAGGTCAATTATGTCGTACATGTGTTGATATGTAAATTGATAAAATGATATGGTTTATTTTTTTGTTGGATGGAATTTAAGCGAGGCGTACAGGAGGGAATAGGCAAATGCCACGTCTGGAAAATGAATTAGTTATGCATGATTATTTTAAGATACTTTTTTTGGGAAATGAAAACCAACATGGTTTTCTCACACGAATTCTGTACTGCAATTATACGAAGATTATTCCGATCCAAAACAATTTTGGTCTTTTTTTAGGGTTTTAGGTAAGCTTAAGAATGCGTTAATTTGTAGCACAAAACATATTTGCTATGATACAGCGTAAACAATCGATTTTTCTTGCACTTATTGTCCTGGTATTTATCCTCTTGCTATTCATGCCGATTTATGAAATTAAAGTTACATCAAACATCGACGGACAATTATCAGGCAAACTTTTGTTCATTCCACTTCTATTAATTCCAACTGCTTGCATTTCACTGCTTGCTCTTTTCACAATTTTTAATTATAAAAATCGTCCTCGACAAATAGTTTTATGCAGAATTGGTTTGATTTTATCCTTATTGATTTCAGTTAATGCAATTGTGTTTCCACAGTTTTTCATTCACGGAATGATTCGAGATAATTTGCAAGTTGGAAATGGCGCCTATTTATTCCCTGTCAACATCGTGTTATTTGCATTTGCCGCTTACTTCATTAAAAAAGATGAAGATCTAGTAAAAGCAGCCGATCGATTAAGATAATTTTCAGATTTCTTACTGTCGTTTAAATTTTTTCCGGGCGTGTCCCTCGTGCCTCATGTCAGGCTATTCGTTGCAAGTCCTTCCCAACCCCAACAATTCTGTTGGGTGGATGGGCTTTCTCCCAAAGGGACCACTATGTGGCACTACTATCCTTCACGCAAATAAAAACGCACAAATCCTCGCACAAAAATGAACACCACATAACCATAAAAGATTTCAGAAAAAACCAACCTTCCAACCTTCCAACTTTTCAACCTTTCAACTTTCCAACTATTCCCAACTATTTCTTCCCCAACTCAATCACTTCTAAATCGCGAATATCTTTTCCATCAATGGTAAATCGCAACATCGTTCTCATTTGATGAAATCCAGAAATCCCCGCCGCTCCGGGATTCATATGCAAACAATTATTTTTCTTTTCGAATTTCACCAATAGAATATGCGAATGTCCACAAATAAAAATTTTCGGTGGATTTAGTTTCATTACTTCTTTTACTTCCGACACGTAATGTTCTGGTCGTCCTCCAATATGCGTCATCATCACATCAACTTCTTCACAATTGAATCGTAAGGTTGCTGGATATCGAATTCGAATTTCTTGTCCGTCAATGTTTCCATAAACAGCGCGGAATGTTTTAGCTTTTTCAAGAGTATCGGCAACTTTAATATTTCCGATATCACCTGCGTGCCAAATTTCATCGCAAGGTTTGCAGTATTCAAGAATACGCGGATCGATGTAAGAATGGGTATCAGAAAGTAATGCAATTCGTCGCATAAAAATTTATTGTATCAATGTGAGTTTTCGCTGCATTCATACAAAGGTCTGAATTATTATAAGGATAGATGAGGCTCATGTTAAGGTGATCATTTGAATCGATTGCTCACAATAATCCTTTTCAACCGTTTCCAAAAAAAATCGGTCATCAACTGTATGTCGATGACCGATTTGAAATAAAAATTATTTTATCGAATTAACGAAACGTGCCCGATGATATTATGTTTTCCACCCATCAAATCTCTGGCTTTAATTTTCCAAACATAGGTGTCCTGTTGACAAAGATCTTCGTGCCCTTGTACTGCACCATTCCAACCTTTTGTGATATCATCTGTGTAGTAAATCATATTTCCCCAACGGTCGAAAATCCACATTTCAAAATGATCGCGATCCAAACCAACTCCTTGTGGATAGAATAAATCATTTGAACCATCTCCATTCGGAGTGAATGCATTCGGAACAAATAATGTTACATCTGGGTCAATGCAAATCTGATGCATGGTGGAATCTACACAACCGTTTATTGAAGTAACCGTAAGTACAACATCAAAACATCCAGGTCCACCATAATCGAATGAAGGATTTTGCAAAGTTGATCCTCCATTTAGAATATCTCCAAAGCCCCAGTTCCAAGAATTTGCAAGTGATGACAAATCCGTGAATGAAATTACTGGATTCAATTCTGTTGTTGGTTGTGGGCTCGCTGAGAATTCAGCAACAGGAATTGCAAAGACTTGAATGTAATTAGGCATAATTATCGTTGCCGAGCAACCAATGGAAGTAGTTACTGTAAGCGTAACGGAATAAGTTCCCGAAATCGGATAACAATGTGTTGGGTTTTGAGTGGAGGATAATGGTGAACCATCTCCAAAATCCCATGACCATTGTGTAATAGTTCCTGAAAGAATGGTGGAAAGATCAGAGAAGTTAACGCAATGTGGAGCACAACCAGAAAGTAAATCTCCTGATAGAATTGCAATTGGGTTGGTATTCACATTAACGGTTACCGTTGTACTATCAACACAAAGATTTGCATCGGTAATAATAACAGTATAAACTTGAGTTGCTGCTGGCGAAACAGTTTGCGAAGAACCTAACATTGGTCCTGGTGTCCATCCATAATTATATGCTGGTGTACCACCTGCTCCAATAGCTGTGATTGTAGAGGTTTGTCCGACGCAAATTGCAGGTGGAACAGCTGTTGCATTTACCGTAAGCTGTGTTGGTTGAGTGATCGTGACGCTAACTGTTGAAGTGCAACCTGCAGAATCAGTAACTATAACACTACATGGACCAGCAACAAGATTGGTTGCGGAATTTGTAATACTCGCAGAACAATTCCACGCGTAAGTAATTATTCCAGTTCCTCCAGTAACGTTAACTGCGGCCGCACCATTATTTCCACCAAAACAAGAAACAGGTGTTATGATACCAGCAGTTGCAGTAACTCCAGCTATATTATTGATAATAACATTTGCAGTATCATCACAACCACTTGCGTCTGTCACAACCACAAAATAATTTCCTGCAATAACGTTAGTTAAGCCTACCCCTGGTGTCATTGGGTTATACCAAACTGGCGTTAAGGTTCCTGTTCCTCCACTGAAAATGCTGGTTGTAGACCCATCGGGTAATCCGCAGTGAGCATCCACTGAAGTAGCTGTGACAACAACAGCTGTTGGTTGAGTAACAGTCGCAGTAGATGTTGCAACGCATCCATTTAGGTCAGTTACAGTTACAATATAAGTACCTGCACAAATATTATTACAACTTGCTGTTGTGCATCCTGTACTCCAAGAAAAATTATATGTAGGTGTTCCTCCCGCAGGAATAACCACGATTTGCCCATCGCAAACTCCAAAACAGGAAACGTTAAATCCTGCTGATGTAAGAGTTAGTAATGGAGGTTCTGTAATAGTGAAGGTTTGTGTTAAAGTACAACCATTGGCATCAGTAACTAGGCAGGAGTAGTTGCCTACACAAAGTGCTGTGGCGGTTGCAGTTGTTTGGCCAGTTGGTGTCCACAAATAAGAGTAACCCAAAGTTCCCCCAGAAACGGCGACAGTGGCTGTTGCACTACAAACACCATTGCAAAGAACATCCACTTGAGAAGGAACAATTGAAAGAGCAAGTGGTTCTGTAATAGTAAAAGAGGTAGTGGCAGTACATAAATTAGCATCTGTAACAGTGCAAGTATAAACTCCAGGGCATAATCCTGTTGCTGTATTTGCATTTCCTGTTGTTGTATTTGCAGAAGCAGGAGACCATGCATAAGTGAAAGGTGCAGTTCCTCCCGATGTTGTTGCGGTTGCCGTTCCATTACAAGCTCCATTGCAAATTACATTCGTAAATGCAGTAGCCGCTAATGTTGGAGAGCCTGTATTGTTAACTGTAACAGTTGTGGTATAGGTACAACCATTTAAGTCGGTTACAAGAACAGTATAAAGACCGGCAAGTAAATTGGTCGCAGTTAATGTTGTTTGATTCGATGGAGTCCAAAGTACAGTGTAGTTAGGAGTACCTCCAGAAGGAACAACTGTTGCAGTTCCATTTGGATTTCCACATGTTGAATTCACAGATGATGTTGTAGCTGTCAGTGCTGTAGGTTGAGTAATTGTAACAGTTTGTGTTGAAATACAACCTGTAGCATCGGTGGCCGTGCAGGTATATACACCTGCGCATAATCCCGTAGCTGTATTGGTCAAGCCTGTTGTAGTATTGGCAGCAATTGGCGACCATACATAAGTAAAGGGAGCAGTTCCAGTTGAAGTCACTGTTGCTGTTCCGGTGCATTGTCCATTACAGACAAGGTTGGTAGAACCTGTAAGCACAAGTGTACAGAGGGAACATGAAATGCAAGTTGTTCTATAATACATCCCTGCTACGCATAAATTAAAACAATCACCGCCAGTGTTTACAATGAATGCAGAACTAGCCTGTGCAACTGCCACTGTTGTATTGACCTGTTTATAATCCCACCAATTCCAAGACAATGGAGCTGCTGTTCCATTTGCAGACCATGAAGTTGGATTGAATTGAATATCACCAACACAGAAAAATGCCTTTGCACCAGATGTAGGGCCACAAACCGCAGGATATGGCATATTGTATGTTGCTGTTCCTCCATTTACTACATAAGCTCCATCAGCAAGAATTATTGTTCCGCGCCAAGCCATTGAGGCCTGACTCCAGATTACAACAAGTGTCGCACCATCCATATCATTTCCTGCAGTTGGAGGGTTTGTTAGAATTCCGCTAATGTTATATGTTCCATTTCCATTTACAGCTGCAGTAACGTCAGCGCGATAGGTATAGGAACCTGAATATCCCCAGCATTTGTCAGGACCTTGACCAACGACTGCCATTGGATAATTTCCTGGTCCAAGAGGGCCGTTCACAGTTGCTGTTTGTGCTGCACCATTTCCAGAACCTTCTGCCCACAAAAATGCTTTTTCAATTACGGCACCAACTGGAATTCCAGAAATAACAAATGGAGCAGGTTGAAGAACTCCTGCCAAAGAACCGCGACGACCAAGACGTTGCGATGCAGATGTAAAATCCAATCCGCATTTTGTCATTGAGAAACAAACACCAAGTGTACCATTTCCATTTTGAGGAGTTTGTGGTCCACTTCGTGCAATGGCATTGGTGCTGTCACCAGTATAGCCGCATGCCCCAGGTACTCCTGGACAATCAGTAGTTGAACGCGTCGGTAGCTGTTGTCCGATTGAAAAAATCGGCAATAATAACAACGCGAACAATATGGAATTGAGTAATTGTTTTCTCATATCGTCCAATAATTAAGTAGTGAAAGGGTTCTCTAAGTGTTAGCCATACGCAATTTAGGGTAAGTTGCCTTGATATCCAAATAATTTTCTGGAATCTTATCATCCTAACACTAGACGTAAAAAAAGGTCAAAACAATGTCTTGACCTTCAATGGATATCTTTTAAGAAATTTACCTGATAAGATTCACGTGACCAATTATTTTGTGCTTGGCTTTACTATGTTGTTCAGTGTAGGTAATTACCCAAACATAGGTGTCTTCCTGAGCTAAATATTTTCCACCATTCGCTTTCCCATCCCAGCCCTTATCTTGATCGTACGACTCAAAAATTAAATTTCCCCAACGGTCGAAAACCATCATATGGAAATCATCTACATATTCTCCGAAAGATAGAAACACATCATTGTTACCGTTTCCATTTGGTGTAAATGTATTGGGAACGAAAATGGTTGTGTATGGAATAATATAAACATCATAGGCAACGGTATCTGAACAACCGAAATTGTTTACCACAATTTCAATAATGTGATAAGCACCCGTGTCAGCATATTGATTTGAAACGTCTCCGCATCCAATAACAGTCAACAAATTTCCATCACCAAAATCCCAATAACAAGTGTCTCCACCTGTACTGATATCATCAACCATAACAGTTGGTTCTAAAAGTGTCGCAGGATTTTCAGAAATAACATTAAATCCAGCAATCGGATTTGGGTAGGCATAAATATAATTTAATAGGCTAGTGGAATCAATGCAACCATTGATGTCAGTTACATGAAGGCCAATTGAATATTGACCTGAATTGTAGAAACAATGTGATGGACTAATTTGTGTTGAGCTAGTATTATCTCCAAAAGTCCATAGACAACTTGAAACTCCAGGATTGGAAAGTGCTGTGAAATCAACACAAATTGGAGCACAACCACTCAGTAAATCACCGGTGAATGAAATTATAGGAAGTTGATTTACAACAACTGTAAATGTTGCTGTATCGTGAATTGTAAAACAGGCATCAGCTACAACAACGGAATAGGTTGTGGTAACAGTAGGACTTACTGTAACAACAGGATTTGTTCCAGCGGGAGTGATCCATGCATAAGTATAAGGTGGAGCACCGCCTGTAGCACTTGCTGTCAGTGTTGTAGAATGACCCCAGCATATTGGTGAAATACCATTTATTGAAGCATTGATCGGTACGTTTGGTGGTTCAGTAATTGTGAATGTTGCTGAATTCTGACAACCAAAATTGTCAGTGGCATTCACAGAATAAACTCCTGCTGCAAGATTTATCGCACTATTTGTTGTGCTGACATTCGGGGACCATACGTAGGTATAAGGTGCGGTTCCTCCAGTCGGATTAAAAATGGCAGTTCCGATGGTGTCACCAAAACAAAGATTATTGGTTGAAGAACTTGTAAATGGTAATGATCCTGTTCCCATTACTGTAACAGTATCAATGAATGTGCATCCTGCTTGACTTTGTACGGTACAAATGTATACGCCAGGAGGAAGGCCAGTTGCAGTTTGTGTTGTTTGAATAGGAACTGTATTCCACGAATACGTGAATGGTCCAATTCCACCAACGGGTGTTGCAGTAGCCGTTCCATTCGAGGCAGAACATTGACTTGGAATGGAATCCATGTTAAGTGTAAATGGCGATGCGCAACAAGTAGAACAGTTCGATTGCCAATACAATCCCATCACACAAAAATTATAACAATCTCCACCTGAATTATTACCAAATACGGATGAAGTTTGACCAGGAGTTACGGTAGTTGGAACGTCAATCCAATTCCACCAATCTTCATTACAAGTAATAGGGAAAACTCCATTCAAAGTCATTTGAGATGCAAGTCCTTGCAAATCTCCCTCTGCCATAAATGCTCTTGCATTGCTTACGGTTCCAGCGCATGCGGTAAATCCTGTAATGGTTTGAGTTGTAATTCCACCATTAATAACCAAACAACCATCCCAAATATTGATATCACCTTGCCAACTTTGTGTTGGGTCACTCCAGATTACAATCATGGTTGCTCCATCCACATCATTTAATGTATTTGGTGGATTAGTTGGAAAACCACTGATGGTATAATTTCCATTTCCTACAACAAGTGAAGTGACATCAGCACGATAAGTGAACGTTCCCACGTACCCCCAACACTTATCCTGATCTTGTCCAATCATGGTCATGTTGAATGCTGCTGAGACTGCAAATGGATTAGTAACATTAAGGGAAATTGGAACACCATTTCCTGATGCGTCACACCAGACAAATGCTTTTTGAATAACTGCTGAAGGAGGAATTCCAGCAATAGCAAATGTTGCTGGTTGAACTGAACTTGGTGAATTAAGAAGAGGGAAACGCATTCCAAGTTTTTGGCTAGCCGTTGTATAATTCAGACCGCAAGCACTGTAAGAATAGGTTGCACCAAGCGTGGCACTTCCATCCTGTGGAGTATTGGGGTCAGAAGATCTTAAAGTGGAGGTTGTGGCAACAGGATTATGACCACTTAATGGTGTAGAACCGCCCTGTGCGATTACGCAAAAAGAAGTCAGGAAGAAAATTCCAGAGAGTAGTAATCGTATTTTCATGTAGTATTTGCCTGATTCAAAGATATAAAAATTCTCGTATCTTTTACACTATCAGACGAATAGGCTGGGGAAATGACTAAATCCAATTTTATCTCTTGAGCAGCAGTGTTAATTTTTTTGTGTTGCCGAGTTTTTCAAAAAGGTCTTGGTTGCTTAATTCGACACTTGAATATCTCAATTCCGAAAGTTGAACCACAAGTGCAAGTATTTCAGAGGTGAATTCTTTCGAATAATTTTTCAATTCCAATCTGAAACGCAATTGATTGATGGAAGCTTCTTCTCTGGAGAGTTCCGTTTTTTCGCAGAGTGCAGTTAACAGCGATTCGTATAATTGCGCAATTCCTGTTTTAGTATTTCCGCTTATAAAAAAATGTTCCGCAACATTTATCATTGCTTGAATATCTGTGGATTTTTTTTGTGGAAGAATAGGTTCTTCGTTTTCTGTTTTTTCATTTTTATTCAGTAATCCATTTCCTTCTACATTCTTCTTTTTCTTTTTTCGGTAAATGAAAAACAAAACAAGAATTAGTGCCAACAATGGAATGGAAATGAGAAATAGTTTAAATATATTTTTTCCATTTGAAGTGGCATCGAGAAAAGATTCGGGAAGGTTATTTTCAGAAATGTCTTTGGTCGTATCACCTTGCTCGACAGTGAGTGGAAATTCAGGTGTATGAAGTGTTATAAATTCTTTTTTACGCGGATCAAAATAGGAAAATGAAATTCCTGGAATGGTGAATTTTCCTTTGTTCTTCGGAATGAGTGTAACTGAAAATGTTTTTTCACCTTCAATTCCTTTTTCAGTAACCGATGTTGTGTCATTGGAAACGGGTGCAAAATTTTCTATTCCATCTGGAAATTTTGTTGGAGGAAATTGAATAAAATTGATATTTCCAATTCCACGGATTGAAACTTTGAGAATGACCGGTTCATTGGCTTTTATTTTATCATGATCAATTGTTGCGCTCAGAGAAAATTCACCAACATCTCCTTTGAAATTGGCAGGTTGATTGTTTTTTGAAACGGGCAAAACCTCAATGGAATTTTCAGGTGAAGTCAATTCAATTTGTGTGGGCATGCTCATCACATCATCAATGAGCGGATCTCCAGTTGGATAGGGATTTTGTTTAATGAAACAAGTGTAAGTGTAGGCGGGAATGGACAGTTTGCCTGTGACATTTGGGAAAACATATTCCTTGTAAATAGTTGATCGTTGATAAGGCAAACCATTGACAAAAACCAAAGTATCTTTTACTCTTTGAATTGGTGCACCTTCATGATACCAAAAGCCATTAAATGTTTTTGCAATTGGTCGTTCGGATCCAAGAGATCTTTCCACTCTTGAATAAAGCATGAGTGAAAGTGTAATTTGTTCGCCAAGAACAACTTTCTTTTTGTCCGATTCGCAACGCAGAAAAATTTCGGAGTCTTTCGAAGATTTATTTCCTGGTTTAATGACAAGCGTAACCTTATTGGAATAAAAGCGGTGACTTCCGACTTGCGCCCATGCTGGGCCAAAGGTAAAAGTCCCGATTTCATAAGGAGAAAGTGTATAGGTTCTGGTGAATTTTGTTTTTCCGCTGCTGCTATTAAAGGATGTTGTTTCATTTGTGCCAACAACCATTACTCCATCAGGCGATGGAATTCCAGTGTACATATTTTGATTTCCAGTTTCACCACTCAAAGTCAATACAACATTTTCATTGTAACTGATGGTGTCTTTATCAAGTGAAAGATGGATTTGCTGAGCGGGCAAAATAATTCCACTCAGCAGAAAAAAAATAAATGCTGTAAAAAATCGGGATTTTATGAATTTAAAAGTTCTCACCAGTCTTTGGTCTTGCTTCTGGAAAATCGACGGTTGGTTTTCTGATTATTCATTCTGTCGCGCGTTTTTTTCTCGTCATCCTTCAAGGCATCCAACATGCGTTGCGCTTCATCCTTACTCATGTTTTGTTTTTGCTGCTGATCTTTCTGTTGGTCTTGTTTTTGTTGATCTTGCTGTTGTTGATCTTGCTGCTGCTGTTGTTGTTGTTGTTGGTTTTTTTGTTGCTGATTGTTTTTTTGATTTTGTTTCTGAGGTTTTTGTTGTTGTTTCAATTTCGATTGTGCGTAAGCAAGATTGTAACGTGTCTCCTCATCATTCGGATTTAATTTCAAGGCTTGCTTGTAAGCGTTGATGCTTTCCTGATATTTTTTTTGCTCGATCATCGAATTACCTAAATTGTGCCAAGTACGTGAAAGGGAATCGGAATTTTTTCCAGCAGTAGCATTCGCATAAGCTTGACCAGCCTCATCGAATTTTTTCTGTTTGTATAGCGCATTTCCAAGATTATAATAGGCAGCATTTTTATTGGTGTCGGTTTGTATTCCGCCCTGATAATATTTTTCTGCACTGGCGTAATCCTGTTTTTTAAAACTCTCATTTCCTTTACGAGTATTTTTATATCCGTCTTTTGGTATTTTCGGAATTTGTTGCGCATTCATTTGCAAAACAAAAACCGATAACAAGAGCGAAATGATTGTTCTGTTCATCATGAGATTCGTGCATTTGTTTCATTTCGTTTTCCTTCTGGCAATAAGGCTTCTGTCATAAAAAGCAATAATGCAGCAAGAAGAAACCAGCGAAACATGGGTGTGTAACTTGTATAACTCCAAGATTCTTTTGTTGTTTTATTTAACCCTTGCAACATCGAATAGGTTTTGCTTATTCCTAAATCAGAATTATTTGCTCTGGTATAAATTCCTCGACCCTCATTGGCAACTTCTCTTAAGGTCTGCTCATCGAGTTTTGAAATAATTTCTTTTCCGTCACTATCTTTTTTATTTCCCAAAGATTTTCCTGTGGCATCGAATTCTGGTATAGTTGAACCTTCTGGGGAACCAATTCCAATACTACAAACAACCACACCTTTTTCTGCAGCACGACTCGCAGCATCGGAAGCATTGTCTTCGTGATTTTCTCCATCTGAAATTAGAATGATTGCCTTTCCGCGATTCTTATCTGCATTTGAAAAGGATGCCATTGCATTGTCGATTGCATTACCGATTGCAGTGCCTTGCATCGAAATCATATCGGTAGAAACGGTTTGTATGACCATTTCTGCAGCGGCATGATCATCGGAAAGTGGAAGGCAGGTGTAAGCTTGTCCTGCAAAAACAACAATACCCAAACGATCACTTCCCATTTTTGAAACCATTTGTCCCAATGCCAATTTCGCGCGTTCAATCCTGCTTGGTTGAATATCATTTGCACGCATGCTGTTTGAAACATCCAATACAACCATGATATCAATTCCAGTTGATTTCACTTTTTCTTTTCCACCTGGAATTTGCGGGCCGCTTATTGCGAAAATCAATAGGACGCATCCTGAAAAGAAAAGCAGAAAATGCCAGCGACGTAATTTGGGATTATTTCCAAGCAGTAATTTTTCAGTAAAAGCACTTTCTGAAAATTTCCGAATTCGCTCTTGCCTTCTTTGCACGGACCTTCTCCATAGAAGCGCAAGGGGCACAGCAAGCAGCAACAAAAAAAGAAGATATGGATAATCGAAGGTCATGTTAGGCTGTCGAATGTGGTGTAACGTAAAATGAATTCTCCCAAAACCAAAATGAGTGCGGCAAGCAGAAACGGAAGAAATTCCTCTTGACGTTCTTCTGTTCCGTTTTTATCAAATTCGGTTTTTTCCAATTTATTTATCTCTTCATAAATATTTTCAAGATTTCTTGTGTCGGATGCACGGAAATATTTTCCTCCTGTGGTTTGGGCAATTTCCATCAATGTACTTTCATCAATATCCACATCCTGATATTGCATCACATAACTTCCATCGGGATTTTGAGAGGTGGGAGAAAGAACTTTTCCCTGTGTAGCACCTAGACCAATGATGTACGTTTTTATTCCAAAAGTTTTCGCAATTCTGCCTGCATCCAATGGTTGAATGGTTCCTTTATTATTGCTTCCGTCAGTGATCAAAACCACAATTTTGCTTTTCGCCTTGCTTTCTTTAATTCGTTCCACACCTTTGGCCAAACCCATTCCAATTGCAGTTCCCTGTTCCAATTCTCCCTGATTGCTTTCAATGTTCGTGATGAGCATTTTCAATGCTTCATGATCAGAAGTAAGAGGACAAACTGTAAATGCTTCTCCGCTAAAAACACAAACTCCAATTCGATCATCAGGACGTTGATCAACAAAATGCATTGCTTGCATTTTTGCAGCTTCCATTCGTGATGGTTTGAAATCTTGCGCATCCATGCTTTGGGAAATGTCAAGAACAAGCATGATATCAATACCCTCTCCTTTTTTTCTTTTGAATCCTGTTTTCGATTGAGGACGAGCAAATGCTGTGATCAATAAAATGACAATTAAAAACCGCAATAAATAAAGGACTGATCTCCATTTTACTTTTGCAGGCACTCTTATTCCTGATAAAAAATGGAAGGAGGAAAGTGTCAATGCAGGACGACCTCTTCCACCTAGATAATAAATCAAAATCGCGTATGCAGGAATTGCGGTTAGGAACCACAGTACCCAAGTTTCAGCGAAAATTATATTATCCCACCATTCAATCATTGTATTTGAGGTATTGAAGGTTCAGGGTAAATTGCAGTTGCTGAAACGAAATCCATTGCTAGTTGCAGACAATATTCATTTTCTTCATTCTCAGGAATGCCTTTTGCAAATTTGACCATATCAGCTGTGCGTAAAACACGTTCAAGTTTCATGCTTGCACTTGCATCAGCACGATTTGAATTGAGCAAATAAATAATTTCTCCAGTCGTCATTTCCTTTGCATGAATGCGAAAACGTTCCACCACCCAAGCACGAAGAATTTCCGTCATGGAAATGTGATATTGTTTTAATTCGCCATGCAACCAGGGTTTATTCCGACCGAGTTCAGCAAGTTGTTCCAAAACTTTTTCATGTGGCAATAATTCTCTTTGTGGAGAATGAATCATTGGAATCAACTTCTTCTTGCGCGTAAAATAAATTATTAGAAATACAGCAGTTATTACCAGTAATCCGCCCAATGCAAACCACATCCATTGATTGGAAGTTTTGGGCTCATCCACTATAGGAGCTCCGGGAACATCATAAATTGATTTGATGTCCCTAATCGGTTTGGTGGTGTCAACTGGGATTGTGTTAACATACAACTTCAGTTCATTGGTGTAAATCGTATCCTTGTTGACGATGAAGATTTGGGAAGGAATAATATAGGTTCCAGAATCAAAAGCAGTAATCGTGATTGTTCTTGCCTGTTCATACAAAACGGAAGAACGACTTGCGAGAACAGTTTTGATGCTGTCCATTTTAATGATTTCAATTTCTTTGGAAAGCGTGTCCTTTAATTCTGGCCAAGTGACAACACTTTTTTTTGTCCCCTCGTGATAACGCACTGCCAGTTTCAAATCAACCTGTTCGCCAATTTTTATTTGTGAACGCATCAATATAGCTTCTGCCTCGGAATTTTGGGCGTGTATTGTTTTGCCTATGAAAAGCAACAGAAAAATAAGAAATGGAATTTTCGTTTTCATTTTTCAGCGGCGCTTTTCACGTTTGCGAAAAAGTGCGGATAAAGTTTTTATATAATTATCTCCCGTGGCAATGTGTGCAGAATCCACTCCACTTTTTTTGAAAAGATCATCCATCCACAAACGATGCATTCTCGCTGTGCGTGCATACCTGTCGCGCACGGCTGAATCAGATGTATCCACCCAAAGCAATTCATTGGTTTCAGAATCGATTAATTGCACAAGACCGATATCAGGCAATTCCAATTCACGACGATCATAAATGTGCAATGCCACAACATCATGTCTTCGATTTGCAATTTTCAGCGCATCATCAAAGGATGCGCTCATGAAATCGGAAATGACAAAAACAATACAACGATTCTTGATTGCGTTGGTGCAATATTCCAATGCGGCAGAAAGATTTGTTCCTTTTCCTGTTGATTTGAATTGCAATGATTCACGAATGATTCGAAGGATATGCGATTTCCCTTTTTTCGGTGGAATGAATTTTTCTACTATGTCGCTGAAAAAAATAACGCCCGCTTTATCATTATTCAACATTGCGGAAAAGGAAAGTGTTGCCGATAATTCTGTTATGAGATCCTGTTTCAATTGTGCATGTGTACCGAATGCGCCGGAATAACTTACATCCACCAACAACATCACAGTGAGTTCTCTTTCTTCCTGAAAAACTTTTACATAAGGATGATTAAAACGCGCAGTAACATTCCAATCAATTGTTCGCACTTCATCACCAGGTTGGTATTCGCGTACTTCTGAAAAAGTCATTCCACGTCCCTTGAAAGCACTATGATATTCTCCCGAAAAAACTTGGTTGGTGAGGCCACGTGTCTTCAGTTCAATCTGACGGACTTTTTTGAGAATGTCTATTGTCTCCATTTAAAAAAGTGACAAGTGACAGGTGACGGGTGGCAAGTGAAAAATTTACTTGTCACTTGCCACTTACCACATGCCACCACTTAAGGTACTTGTACTGCAGCTAAAACGTCTCTGATAATATTTTCTGTTGTGATATTTTCTGCTTCCGCTTCGTAGGTTAGACCGATTCTGTGGCGGAGCACATCGTACGCAATGGCGCGAATGTCATCTGGAATTACGAAACCACGATGTTGCAAGAATGCATAGGCTTTAGATGCTTGCGCAAGTGAAATGGATGCGCGAGGAGAACCACCGAAAGAAATCATGTTTTGTAATTTCTGCAAGCGGTATTCAGCAGGGAAACGTGTTGCGAAAACGATATCGACAATATATTTTTCAATTTTCTCATCGAGATAAACATCTTGCACAACTTTTCTTGCGCGAAGAATATCTTCTGGTGTGAGAATAGGTTTTGGTGGAATGCGAACGGCAGCGAGTTGTTGGCGAATGATTGCTTGTTCCTCTTCGCGTGTTGGATATTTAATCACCACTTTCAACATGAAGCGATCGACTTGCGCTTCTGGAAGCGGGTAAGTTCCTTCCTGCTCAATTGGATTCATGGTGGCAAGTACCAAAAACGGATCGGGCAATTTAAACGTTTCATCACCGATGGTAACCTGTCTTTCTTGCATGGCTTCTAGCAATGCACTTTGCACTTTTGCAGGAGCACGATTGATTTCATCAGCCAAAACAAAATTTGCAAACACAGGACCTTTTCTCACTGTGAAAGAATCCTGTTTTTGATTGTAAATCATTGTGCCAACTAAATCGGCTGGAAGCAAATCGGGTGTGAATTGAATTCTGCTGAAATCGGCATGTATGGTTGAAGCAAGTGATTTTACCGCTAATGTTTTCGCAAGACCAGGAACGCCTTCGAGGAGAATATGCCCATTGGAAAGTAATGCGATGAGCAAACGTTCGATCATGGTTTTTTGTCCCACGATAACGTGATCCAATTCGCTATTGATTTTGTCTACGAAAGAACTTTCCTGTTTAATTCGCTCATTGAGTGCTTGAATGTCGGCTGTTGCAATTGTCATAAGAGGGTAATTTCAGTGTGTTTTCAAAGGTAGGTTCATCTGAAGTGAAGAAAATTCACCTGTTCCAAAAAAATGTTAATTATGATAATGAATTTTTGATGTTTGATAGTTGATGTTTGATTGAATATCTATTAGCTGAAACAGATTATAAGCTGTGTCGCTGTGCCGCTGTGGCATTATTGGTGCGGTAGGATTTTGCGCGATTTTTTTCGTTTGAAACTGAAGTGTTCGAAAATAGCCCTGATGGGAGTGGAAAGCCCGAATGGGATGGCTGTGCGCAGACGGACTTGAAGCGGACAGCAGGTGAGGACTTGATGAAAAATGAAAACTCCCTGCTCCAAATTATTTTTATCCTTCAACA
>CAIQQJ010000058.1 GCA_903873905.1 uncultured Flavobacteriales bacterium | reverse complement strand
TTTGTTTCTGCTTGTCCCTGCGGTCGTTTTTTCGCAAACGCCACAAGGTGGAAATCATATTAATTTGAAACATGCCAACACTTTAAAAGGTGATCAGCGGCATGGTTACCAACGATTAATTGGGGAAGTTGAATTTGAACAACAGGGAATGATTCTTACCTGCGACAGCGCCCATTTATTTACTGTTGGAGATTCCGTAATTGCGTTTAGCCATGTACATATTCAGCAAGGAGATTCCATAAATGTTTATGGCGACTTTTTGCATTATGATGGCACTACTCGAAAAGCGAACTTGACAAAAAATGTGAAGTTGATTGATAAGGATATGACCTTAACAACGGATACTGTCGTTTATGATCTCACTGAAAAAATAGCAAGTTATTCATCTGGCGGAAAAATAGTCAATAAGCAAAATACACTCACGAGTAAGATTGGAGCCTATTCCACTGAGACAAAAGTGCTGACGTTCAAAAAAAATGTTGTGCTTGTTAATCCAGAATATGTAATGAAGTGCGACACATTAAAATATTTGCCGCTTTCAAAAACTTCTTACTTCCTTGGTCCCACAACCATCAAGGCAACCAATAATTCAAATTTGATTTATTGCGAAAATGGTTTTTACGATACCAATAAGGATGAATGTCAATTCGAAAAAAACGCATATATCATTACGGAAGACAAAACACTGAAAGGCGATAGCATTTGGTACAATCGCAATATGGGTTTGGGAAAAGCTTTTATGAATGTGGAAATTATTGACACCACACAAAATATGATTATCCGGGGAGATTATGCAGTACACAATGAAATTACTGATGTTTCACTTGTAACTGGCCATGCACTTTTCATCAATGCTTTCGAAGGTGATTCACTTTTCCTTCATGCCGATACGTTGAAATCCATTACGCTGCACGACAGTACTGAAACAAAAATAAAACCAAAAGGTAAAAATAAAATAAAAGTAATTCCTGATTCACTGAAGACACCACCAAAACGAATTGTATTAGCATACCACAATGTGCGCTTTTATAAAAAAGATTTGCAAGGTAAATGTGATTCGCTTGCATGGACATCTGTCGATTCCACCATGAGAATGTATAACGATCCTGTTTTGTGGTCTGGAGGAAATCAATTGACTGCAGATAATATTTCCATCATCACTTCACATGGAGAAATCTATCAGCTCAAGATGGTAAAGAATGCATTTATTATTTCTCGAGAAGACAGTTCAAGATTCAATCAGATCAAGGGAAAACAAATGACTGGATATTTTCAGAATAATGAATTGTACAAAATATTTGTGGAAGGAAACGGACAAACATTATACTATGCAAAAGACAAAGATTTAATCATGGGTGTCAATCGAGCGGATTGCAGCAGTCTTTTGATTCGCATAAATAACAAAGAGGTCACATCTATCACATTTTACAATCACCCTGAAGCAACACTCTATCCCCCACTCGACATTTCTCCCAAAGAATCATTACTGAAAGATTTTCGATGGAGAGATACAGAACAACCACATTCTGTAAAAGATTTATTTTTGAAATAGAAAAAAAATGTGGTCGGTGCTGTGTGCACAGTAATAAGAGAGCACTTTGCACACAGCACCGACCACAACATTTGAACTTATTATTTCCTTATTTTCACAATAGCAATTCAATAGACCGCCATGCCAAACACTAAAGAACACGAAGTTCATATTCTTCTCGGTTGTGCTGATGCACGCGATCTTTCACAAATTCAAATCGATGCAATCCGTCATATTTCTGCTGAGTGGCGACAAAAAGGAATTGATGTGGATTACCA
>CAIQQJ010000057.1 GCA_903873905.1 uncultured Flavobacteriales bacterium | reverse complement strand
TCAACATTTTTAATTTACAATCACACTGACTTTCCAAAAATTGGAAACATTTTAATATTCATCTGACTTAATAGTTCACACCATTAAATTAATTGTAGTTTTTTTGGAAGTGTGTGTTTTCCCATGTCAATTTTCTACTTCGCTCCTACTCCAACACATCCGTTGCAAGTGAAATAAAAAACGCTTTATCTAATTCTATTGAACATACCCATCAAAACCCCCAACTCTTGAAAGAATAAGTTCGACAATAAGCCACCTGCCTCCCCCAAAGAATAATCACATAAAACTCAAGCAGGAATCGTGTGCTGTCGACGACAGAAGCATCACGTGCTTTGCTCGCTCTCCTGCCGAGACCACAAAAACAAAGCATTATATGTTACTATAATCTCTTATAACTGAATGTTGCTTTTAGGAACATTCATTTTCCATACAGAGAAATTTCCATCCTTATTGGCTCTCGAAGAGATAAAATAAATGTAGCTGCCATCTTTATTCCAAATTGGGCACAAATCAGCTCCTCCGTGGTAGGTCAATTGCTGTTTTTGCGTCCCGTCAACATTGCAAACGAAAATATCCAAATTCGCCCTTAATGTTTTTGTTTTGGGAGATTGTGAAACAAAAGCGATTTTTTTTCCATCTGGTGAAACATCAGGGTTAGCGTAAGATGTTTCAGTGCTTGAAAACAAATTGGTTTCTTTTCCCTTATTCAAATCAACTTTCCAAATTTCAAAGAAGCCATTCGTATAATTAAATCTTGTTACCAATAATTCTTCAGAATTAGGAATTGTTGTTGGTTCCATTCCTTCGATATATTGGGTTCTTGTTCCCGTTTTGATGTCAACACCCCAGATATAATATCTTGGCACATTGTTTCCATTAATATCAGCAGTGCTCTCCGTTACTGTGTAATAAATCGTTTTTCCATCATTTGAATAGCATGGGTGATTTTCAAGACCGTAATCTGAGGTTACTTGCGTTAGCCCCGTACTTCCATCAAGTGAGGTTGAAAAAATATTTGGATTGGAAGAACTATTGTCCACAAAGAGCACCTCTTTGCCATTTTGTGAAACGGTAAGGCACCCAATACTACTTCTAAAGGTTTTTGGTGAAGAGGATTTGTTGTTTTCTGAAATTTCCTTTTCGTAAATATTTGTATTCCCATTTCTGATTGACAAATAATACAACTTTTCATCATTTGGACCGAGGTCCATAAATTTCCCCAATGTCCAACGGATTTTTCCAGAACTCGCATAAATACCAGGGCCTACAACAGCTTCAGAACTTGGATCGGTAAAGCGAGTTAATTTCAAAGGACCTTCTTCTGATACAATTACATCTTGTGGCGCTTTAGGTTGCGACTGCAAACTCTCCAAAAAAGCGGCACACCCCGTCAAGGAGAACGCTGCCACAATAGTACTAATTGAAAGTATCTTGAAATAATTTTTCTTCTTTTTCATAAGTTTAGAGTTTTTCATTTGTGTAAATATATGATATATCCCCTTCACTCACTCCCCATATTGATTTACACCCAACACTCTAACTTTCAAAATATCCTATCATCTGAATGATGATTTGAATCAGCTTTTAAATGAAAATGTATCATCTGCGTTTTTGCCAACTTATTAATGCCAATGAATTACAACTATCCTCCATTTTCCCAAATGGAAACGAAAAATATTTTCTGTGGCCAACTTCCTATTTGCAAATCTTTTCTTGCCCCGCAAACCATTCAATTACAGAAAAACGCTTGCGAAAAGAAGGAGGGCAAGACAGATAGTGTAATTTGCAATTTCATTTATTAAATATAAAATATTCCTGCAGGAATCGTGTGCTGTCGACGACAGAAGCATCACGAGCTTTGCTCGCTCTCCTGCCGAGACCACAAAAAAGCCTGGTTGTATTGCCGGCCTTTTCATCTTCAGTTTTCAAAAACGCGGAGAATAATTCCTCATTCCCCGCACATCATGCGGAGAATAATCCTTACATTTACCGCACATCATGCGGAGATTATTTACATACATACACGAACGTAAGGATTGGCCGAATTTCACTTGGGATCACGCTGCCATAGCTGTTCCATTAGGGAAAGTGCGGCACATGCAAGGGCGCATACTCGGTCGTATGCAAGTATTGGGTTTTGATTTGCAGGAAGAAGCAGTATTGGAAACACTCACGCAAGATGTTCTCAAGTCAAATGAAATAGAGGGTGAATTTCTAAATCTTCAACAAGTGCGTTCTTCCGTGGCGCGCCGCTTGGGAATGAATGTTCCCGGACTTGTCAAATCGGACAGGAGCGTGGATGGCATAGTAGAAATGATGTTGGATGCAACACAACATTTTGAAAAGAAACTTACAAAAGAAAGATTGTTCAATTGGCAAGCGTCCTTATTTCCAACTGGAAGATCAGGTATGCATAAAGTGATCGTCGGAGATTTTCGTGATGATTCAACAGGGCCCATGCAAGTTGTTTCGGGCGCAATGGGAAAAGAGCGCGTACATTTTCAAGCTCCTGATGCAAAACGATTGAAAAAAGAAATGGTGTCGTTTCTGAAATGGTTCAATGCCAATGATGAACTCGATCCCGTTTTGAAAGCGGCAATCGCGCATTTTTATTTTGTCACCTTGCATCCTTTCGAAGATGGTAACGGAAGAATAGCACGCGCAATAGCCGATATGCAACTTGCTCGTGCGGACGGAAGCACACAGCGTTTCTACAGCATGTCGGCACAAATTCTCATTTGGAGAAATTTTTATTATGAAGAACTTGAACGTGCACAAAAAGGAACAATGGATATCACGGAATGGTTGAAGTGGTTCCTGAATTGTTTGTTGAGTGCTTTATACGCAACGGATGTCTTGTTGGAAAATGTTTTGTTCAAGGCTAAATTCTGGGAAAAACACACATCCTCTTCTCTCAACAGTCGACAGAAAAAAATGTTGAATAAATTGTTAGACGGCTTCGATGGAAAATTAAGCTCATCGAAATGGGCAAAAATGACAAAGAGTTCTCCTGACACAGCCTTGCGGGACATACAAGATTTGATCGCAAAAAAAATATTGGTGAAGGAAGATGCCGGTGGAAGAAGTACAAATTATGAATTAAGAAAAAAATTATGAATCTAAAATCAATTCTCACCAATTTCAAAATCGAAGCGCTGAATGAAATGCAGCAAGCCACCTTGGATATTATTCCCAAGGGAAATGACCTGATTTTGATTTCACCAACCGGTTCCGGAAAAACACTTGCGTTTCTACTTCCTCTTTTGGAATTATTGGATCCAAAAAAAGAGGGCGTTCAAGTATTGATTCTTGTGCCTTCCCGCGAATTAGCCTTGCAGATTGAAACCGTGTTCAAACAAATAACAACCGAATTCAAAATCAATTGTTGTTATGGCGGCCATGCCATTCGCATCGAGAAAAATAATTTCAAACATACACCTGCTGTTCTTGTGGGTACACCCGGAAGAATTGCCTATCACATCCGCAATGAAAATGTTGTTGTTCGTGAAACGCATACTTTGATTCTGGATGAATTTGACAAGTCACTTGAATTCGGATTCAAGGAAGAAATGTCTTTCATTGTTCAAAATCTCCATAAACTTCAAAGAAGAGTTTTGACATCCGCTACATTGCTGAAAGAAATTCCACCATTCGTGCGTTTGAATAAACCGATTGAATTGAATTTTACAAAGAGCGAAGAGCATCAAACAAATGCCGCTTTGCAAATAAAAGAAGTGCGTGCGGTTGGCATTGACAAATTGAGCGCATTGCTTTTACTCATTGGTAAATTGGGTTCACAATCAAAAATTATTTTTTGCAATCACCGTGATGCAGTGGAAAGGATCAGTGAATTGTTGCACAGCAGAAATGTGGAACACGGAATTTATCACGGCGGTTTGGATCAAATTGATCGCGAGAAAGTATTGATCAAATTGCGCAACGGAAGCATTCAACTTTTACTCACCACCGATTTGGCTGCGCGTGGATTGGATATTCCTGAAATTGAAGCCATCATTCATTATCAGTTGCCCACATCGGAAGATATCATGATTCATCGCAATGGAAGAACGGCAAGGATGCATGCAAATGGAACTGCCTATTTTCTATTGGAAGAAAAAGATTATTTACCACCATTCCTGAAAGTGAAACCGGAAATTGAAACGCTTCCCGATCATTTCATTCAACCAAAAATGTGCGAATGGAAAACGCTTTACATCGCAGCAGGGAAAAAAGACAAGATCAATAAAATGGATATTGTGGGAATGCTTTTGCAAATAGGCGGATTGAAAAAAGAGGAGTTGGGAAAAATTGATGTACTCGATCATTCTGCCTATGCCGCGATCAAGGCTACAAAAATTTCGAAGACGCTGGAGAATATCCGCAATGAGAAAATAAAAAATAGAAAAATAAAAATGGAAATTTCTTCTTGAGAAAGAATTAATAATTAATGCTGTACTGATTAATAATTGGTTGGGCGTGTCCCCCAATCCCAACAATGCTGTTGGGAGGGTGGGCTTTCCACTTCTATCCCTCACGCAAAAAAGAATTGCCACAGGGACAATGAGGCACGGCGTTTTAACCGTGTCGCTGCGCCGCTGGGGCAAAACATCATAGCAAAGGAGGGTTGCTCCATTCCAAACGCTTCCATGGAGACAAATTCGGATCACCCCACTCCTTTCCATTTCCAAAATAACTTGGATCACCGTAATAAAATGTTTCGATGGATTGTGAAAACAAAATTGCTCCGGAAACATTTTTATCATTCGAATAAATAATCCAAGGAATAGATTGATTGTTTCCTTCCAACAATTTCCCATTGTTCGCCGTAATTTTTCCTTCATGGGAAATCTTCACGCCATCTTGCGCTACATTATGCATGGCATGTGAACCGCGATGAACACCAATGATTGGGAATCCATTCTCATTCGAGAAACGCTCCCAAGTATAAGTCGTGAAAGAATTGTGATGGCTCAACTTGATGAACTTCGGAACATCATTCTTCACGTACACAAAATATTTTTCCCAATCGTGTTCGTGGTTATTGAGCCAGTCATTATCGGCATAATAAAGCCAGTATTCATATACCTGATAAATCCCTGCAGTAGCATAATGAAAATAAATTGCAGGTCTTTGGTCATTTGGGCCGCACTCTGTTAAACCCGTTCTTCCCATTCCAGAAATATTATTACCAATGGAAAACAGCACAAGATTTTCCAAATTATCTTCCACATTTATTTCTCCATCCTTGTTGGCATCTTGGGTTGTATTAAAAGAAAACGACTGCGGAAAACAGGTTTCACCATTGTCCAAACCGTCTTTTCCATCGAATGTAAGTGTGGCAAGGAATTTTTCTGGATGGATGGAAGTGGTTGTGTCTGAAGTTTTGAAAGTTTGTTTGTAATAAAACACAACCTTGCTTTTAAATGCAAATAGGCTTGTAAAAAGCAAAACGAAAATTATGGAATAAAACGAACTCTTCATAAAACATTTATTTTGCCACGGAGGCACAGCGACACGGAGGTTTTCAGAATAATACAAAGTGGATTATTGAACTCCTATTTTTGCGTGAGGGATAGTAGTGCCACAAGTGTTCCCTTCGGGAAAAAGCCCGGAAGTCGTACTATCGGATTTGAAAACCCGACACTACAGCTGAGGACTTGTAGCGGATAGCCCTACCCAATCCCCCCAACAATTCTGTTGGGGGGATTGGGAGCCACGCCCAAATAACAAATACAATTTTTAATCCTTAATTATTAATTCTTAATCATTAATTACTGCGTATGCTCCGTTACATGAATTGTCATTTCATGTTTTTCCAAATCATAATGATCGTGCTGACTCATTACGTGCACCACCAAATTCTTAATTGAAATTGGCTGACCCATTTCCACTTCTGTGATATTCGTGTCTTTTATAAATCTTCCATCTACTAAAATCACAAGTCCTGAACCAATGGCTTTCAAGAATTTTCCATCGGTGATCAGCAAGCCGGTGTCTTCTCCCAAACCTATTCCCAAGGTTTTCGGATTGCCGTCAACAGCTTGAAACAAACGACCTATTCTTCCACGATGCACAAAGTGTGTATCAAAAACCACATTGTCAATCAAGCCAAGTCCCGACGTGATTTTCACTTCACCTTTCAACAATGCCTCACTGCTTGAGCCCTGATAAATCATGCTACTCGAAGCGGCAGCAGCACCTGCAGAAGTTCCTGCAAAAATGAAATCTTCGTTTTTATATTTTTCGAGAATCAAATTGTGAATGTCAGTGCCACCAAGAATGCTTGTCAAGCGCAACTGATCACCACCTGTAAACATCACCACATCGGCTTTTCTGATTCGCTCAATCAATTCAACATTATCCGCTTCCTCCCTTTTCTCAATATGCATCACGGAAACATTTTTTGCGCCGAGGTATTCAAATGCTTTTGCGTATTCAGGCCCTACTTCACGCGGTATTTTTGAAGCAGTGGTAATGATTTCCACCTGAGAATCTTCCTTGTGCTTTGATTCGATCATCAAGCGTTTCAAAATTCCTGTTTCGAAAAAATTCAGGTTTTTCTCTACCTGTTTGTCAAAATTTTTCTCGGTAAAACTGCCTTTATCTACAGCGCCGCCAATTACAATGAGTTTTCCTTTTGGATTCATGGTATAAAAATATCTCAAAAAGCAATAAGCAAATCAAACATTATCGGAGAGTTATTAAAATGTATTGGTGATAAATGTTTTGTGTTTTACTTAGCCATTTCCATAACCATTTCTCTAGTCTGGCATCTCCATCTGAACCTCTTGTAATAGCGGTTTGTTTTTGGGTTAAGTCCCAATTTCAATTTTTCTTTCACTTTAAAAATTATTTCAAGTATCTTACAGACATAGTTCTATTCACAAAAGAAATCTGTCTTAAACATCATCCCGTGAAAATTCTTACCATTCAAGCCTTACGTGGGCCAAATATCTGGAGCGTTCGACGCAAAAAATTAATTCAAATGCGTTTGGATTTGGAAAATCTGGAAAGCCTTCCAACAAATAAGATTCCCGGTTTCAGAGAGCGGCTGGAGGCAATGTTTCCTTCCATGATTGAACATCGTTGTTCAGAAGAACATCGTGGTGGTTTTTTTGAGCGAATTGATCGTGGCACTTGGATGGGTCATGTGATTGAACACATCGCGCTTGAAACACAAACGCTCGCGGGAATGGAAACGGGTTTTGGTAGAACACGCGAAACAAAAACGCCTGGGATCTATAATGTGGTTTTCAGTTATGTAGAGGATAAAGTTGGATTGTTCGCGGCAGAATCTGCAGTGAATATTGCACAAGCTTTGGTTGACAATGTTGATTACGATTTGCATGCTGATTTGAAAAAAATGCGTGAGATCCGAGAAGAGGTTCGTCTTGGACCCAGCACCGGAAGTATTGTTGATGAAGCAGTCGCGAGAGATATTCCATGGATTCGTTTGGGAAAAAATTCCTTGATACAATTGGGATATGGCGTCAATCAAATGCGTTTTCAGGCAACAATCACTTGTAAAACTTCAAGCATTGCAGTAGACATTGCGTGCAACAAGGAAATTACAAAACAGATGTTGTATGATGCTTCCATTCCAGTTGCGAAGGGAGATATTGTTATTGATGAAGAGGATTTGAAAAAAACCATTGACAAAATTGGTTATCCAATTGTGTTGAAACCATTGGATGGAAATCATGGCAAAGGCGCGTCGATCAATATTAACAAATGGGAAGACGCATTGTTAGGTTTGGAATTCGCGAAAAAATATTCACGGAAAGTAATTGTAGAAAAATTTATTACTGGATTTGATTTCAGGGTTTTGGTAATTGACAATAAAATTGTTGCCGCTGCACAACGTGTTCCTGCAAATGTGGTTGGCAATGGAAAAAATACTATTCAGGAATTAATTGATGAAACGAATCGAGATCCTCGCCGAGGTTACGGTCATGAAAATGTATTGACAGAAATTACGGTTGATCGCGATACCTTGGATTTGTTGGAAAAGAAAAATTACACGATTGACTCCATTCCACCAGCAAAGGAAATTGTCTATTTGAAATCTACTGCCAATCTCAGTACTGGAGGAACTTCCATTGACGTAACAGAGATGATGCATCCTGAAAATATTTTTCTCTCTGAAAGAATTTCCCGCGTCATCGGATTGGATGTTTGTGGAATTGACATCATGGCAAGAAACCTAACACAACCATTGAAAGAAAATGGTGGTGTGATTTTAGAAGTAAATGCAGCGCCGGGATTCAGAATGCATCTTGCACCATCTGAAGGTTTGCCAAGAAATGTTGCAGCGCCGGTTATTGACATGTTGTATCCTCCAGGAAAACCTTCACGCATTCCAATCATTGCAGTGACAGGAACAAACGGAAAAACAACAACAACAAGATTGATCGCTCACATTGTAAAAAACAATGGATACAAAGTTGGTTTCACCACATCAGATGGAATTTACGTTCAGAACCATATGTTGGAAAAAGGTGATACAACCGGGCCTGTCAGCACAGAATTTATTTTGAAAGATCCAACTGTTGAGTTCGCTGTTTTGGAAACTGCGCGTGGTGGAATTTTGAGAGCTGGATTGGGATTTTCACGTTGCGATATTGGAATCATCACCAACATTCAAGAAGACCATTTGGGTTTGAATGACATTGATGATTTGAAAGATTTGTCTCGTGTAAAAGCGGTTGTTGTCAATAGCGTGAAGAAAGATGGTTGGGCGGTATTGAATGCAGAGGATGAAAATTGTGTTGCACTTGCAAAAAACCTAGAATGCAAAGTTGCCTATTTCAGCATGAATGAACATTGTGATGTCATCGTGAATCATTGCAGAAAAGGTGGCATAGCGGCGATTTATGAAAATGGTTTCATCACCATAAAAAAGGGCGATTGGAAAATGAGAGTTGAAAAAGCAATTCACGTTCCATTGACTTTAAACGGAAAAGCAAAATTCATGATCGCGAATGTCCTTGCTGCAACCTTGGCAAGTTATCTCTGGGGATTCAAAACGGATGATATCAAATTATCATTGGAAACATTCATTCCAGGTGCAGCACAAACTCCTGGTCGCATGAACATTTTCGAATTCAAACATTTCAAGGTGATGATCGATTTTGCACACAACCCTTCCGGCTATTTGGGCATCGAGGATTTCTTGCATAGCGTAAATTCAGATCACAAAGTTGGAATCATTGCCGGAGTTGGTGATCGTCGTGATGAAGATATTCGTGAATGTGCAACAATCGCAGCGAGAATGTTTGATCACATTATCATTCGTCAGGAAAAACATTTGCGAGGAAGAACTGAAGAGGAAATCATCAATCTGATCATTGAAGGAATTACTCGCCAAAGCAAAACCGTCACGTACGAAATCATTCCGAAAGAAACGGACGCCATCAAACACGCGATCAACATTGCAAAAGAAGGAACTTTTATCACAGCCTTAAGCGATGTGATTACAAATGCAATTGATATTGTTCAGCAGCATTTGGATAAGGAAATGGAAGAGTCAATTTAAACCGTGCATCCAACGTCTCTGCGGCAAAAACTAATTTATAGTTTCTTTGCCGCAGAGTCGCGAAGCGCGCAGTGAGGATTCACTTCTTCACACCTTCTTCCCGCACAACATAAACCTTCATTTCGTTTTTTATTCTTTTGATCACCACGCCAAATCCCACTGCAGTGGTATTTCCTTCTACCGAAGCACGTTCCTTATCCAAAGCTTCCATAACAGATTTCGATAAAACTTCCATATCAAATGCAGCCGCGTCTGCAGAAATCAATGCAATGCTTTCCACAAAATGAATGGAGACTTTGTGAAATATTTTTGCACCGCGCGATGCTTTCACAATTCGCTGTTGTGGACTTCCCGCATAATATTTTCTTTTCTGCTTTTTTTCGTCGTGAGAAAATTTCTGATTTGCAGCCATATATTCCGCATGATGTTGCGCCGCTTTCCTCAAAGATTTGCTCTGATGAATTACACTTGAAGAATACAATGCACTTTCCAAATCAGCTGCAGTTTGTTCAATATCCATCTTCACATATTTCGATGAAGCGGAAACAAATTTGTCTTTTTTGACAACTTTTTTTGAATTTGAATTGGATGCTACAGTCTCTGAAGGATAGGAAGCAACTGTATTTTCAACAGGCGTATAAGTATAAGCGATCCCTGCTTTTGAAAACATTGGTGCTGGCTTTTTCACCAATGGAGAATAAGAAGGTTTGTAACAAAACAAATCCGTTGCCCAAACTTTTCCAACATCCTTTTTATCAATCAAAAATGCAACACCATGCACACGACTTGCCTCGTTGAGCATATTTTCATTGTGACCTGGTGACGCTTTCCATTGCTCGAAGGAATAATTTGCAATTTCCATTGCTGTTTTCGAGCATCCTGCATTTATGTTACTGAAATTGTAAAGCGCATTTTCACCCGACCAACTGGAAGTGCCATTATCCTTTGAAGCAAATTCATAACGATCGCCAGGACCTACACCATTGAACATTGGAGTTCCCTTTTTTTCCATGTGCGAAAGTTCATTGTTTGCCAACATCCAATTGCAATGATTACGAGCAGCAAGCCACAAGGTATCATCCCAACAAAGAGCAGGCTTTCCCTTGGAAACTCGGTACTCATTAATTTTTTCGTGGAAATAAATTGCAGCTAATCGTTCTGTCTTTTCAGTTGAATCGACATTAGCATTTTTGATAATGGTGGCAAGCTTGGATACGTCAACTATTTGCGCACCAAGTGATGAGGAAGCTCCAAGTAGAAGCACAAGAATTCGCAGCGTTTTCATGTTTCAAATAGGATTGGTTCATGTATTTATGCTGCATAATGCTCAGATATGTATAATGTAACGCCAATTCCATGCCATATGTTATACAATAAAAGTTAAAAGTCAATTTTGATCAATGATCTCCTTAATTCTAAACAACTTATCTTAGCTTTCTATTCCAGCAGAAATGAAAATCTCCAATAGCATAAAATTTTTCTTCGCAACTTTTCTAATTACAAGTTGCACTCCCAAACTTGACATTCCAACACCTGGAGCTGGCGATGCCGATTTCACAAAATGTATTGCTGTCGGTGGAGATTTTATGTCAGGATATCAGGATGGTTCATTATTTCACGACGGACAAGACCGTTGTATTCCTGCACTACTCGGTCGACAACTGAAATTGGCTGGTGGTAGTGATTTTTTACAGGAATTATTGGCAAACAATATCGGTTGCGGTTGGAATCCCAAATCATGGGAAAGTTGGTTTGTGGGCGCTTCCCAATTGAATTACAAAACGGATTGTCAAGGTGTGAATTCATTGATGCCAATTTGGGACTCTGTAAGCAGAACTTCAGCGACAAGTTATTTCTCAAATTATTATTCCACCTCCAATTGCAATTTCTCCATTCCATTTGCAAGCATTCAGGAATTATTTTCTCCAACATTCGGGAATTATTCCTCCTCTCAAAACACAAATCCATTTTACCACCGCATCGCTTCCAATCCCGGAACTTCCACGGTAATCGGTGATGCAAAAAATTCCAACGCCACATTTTTCTCCGCTTGGTTGGGAATGGAAGACATTTACAAGTACGCAAGCAACGGTGGAGCTGGAATGACCATCGCATCTTCAGCAACTTTTTCAACTTACCTCGATTCTGTGTTGGTTGCATTAACACACAACGGAGCAAAAGGTGTCATCGCAAACATTCCTGATTTCCGAAATTTTCCATTCTATACATTAGTTCCTTGGAATGGCGCAACACTCACGCAAAGCAAAGCCGATTCATTGACAAACATTTATTCCACAGCGGGATTGACCAACATAAGTTTCGTTTCCGGCGCTAACGGTTTTGTTTTGACCGACCCAAACGCACCGAATGGCTACCGTCAAATGCACAATGGCGAATTCATCACACTTGGTGTTCCGCTCGATAGTTTGAAATGTGATTATCTCGGAATTCTTTTTTCTACCATGCCGAATCGTTATGTGCTCGATAGTTCCGAAGTTGCATATCTCGACCAAATGATTTCCGCTTACAACAATGTCATTGCACAAAAAGCAAATCAATACGGATTGGCATTGGTCGATGCAAATGCCTATTTCAAAACGGTTGCCACTGGAATAAAATGGAATGGTGTTGACATTAATACCGAGTTTGTTACGGGAGGATTTTATTCACTCGACGGCTATCATCCCAATCAAAATGGCTATGCATTGATCACCAATGAATTTATCTCCGCCATCAACAAAAAATACAACGCAAAAATTCCAACACTCAATTGCACCGATTGCAACGGAGTAATTTTTCCCTAGAGAATTTTATTTTTCGACTGCTCCGTGCCGCTCATTTTCCTGCCGCTTTTCTTTATTTATCAGGGCGTGCCCCAAGGGTCGGGCTCTGCTCCCAACCCCAATAATTCTGTTGGGGGGATTGCTTCAATCCCTCACGCAAAACTTTAATGCAAGCCCCCTAAAATTATTACCATAAAAAAAGGTTTGAAAGTTTTAGAGTTTTTCAACCTTTCAACTTTCAAACCTTTCAACTTTTCAACTATTTTTTATCTCACCACTTCCTTCAACAAATAAACATTCTCCCCATCACTCACCTTAATGAAATAAATTCCGGAAGGGAGATTTTCAGTGCTAATGATCACTTTCTCATTCCCAAGATTCTTTCTGCTTTCGATTAATTTTCCTTGTGCATCATATATCTCTAAAGAGAAATCAGAACCAGCAAGTCGTTCAAGATTGACAGAAAAATTATTCTCCGCAGGGTTTGGATAAACTGCAAGCACACTTGGCAAAGCGGAAAGATTATTTACGCCAACACCTGTTGTATAAGAACAATCCAAAGGATCGCCGCAAACATAATGCACTAAAAAATTTCTTGTTTTTATAAGTGTTGTGTCATAATACGCCAAGGCCGCTGCAGAAGTCCCAACTTCAGGAACGTGATCCTGTCCAATGTATTCATTGAAACAATGTTCAATTCCCAAGTGTGTCAAGCGTGCTTCTACTGAATGTGTTCCATCCACCATTAACAATGGATATGTACTCAATAAATAAATCATCGCAGAACCATAAGGAACAGTTTGATCATTGTTGCCATGGAACAACATCGCAGGCATATTTCCTGTTGCAATCCACGAAGTGTCTTTCAATGCACCACAAATGTCAATTACACCACGAAATGAAGAAGAGTATCCAGGGTTTCCACTCAGTCCTTCCACTCCACCGTGCAATCCGTAATGATTAACAGTATCTGCATAAACTGGGAATTCGCTTAGTGTATTCATGTAGGCCATGTGCAAAGCAGTAATGGCACCTGCAGAAACTCCCATGAAAAAAATATTCGCAGTGTCAATTCGGAAATGATTTCCGTTCGTCACAAAATCTTTTTTGAAATAACGAACCGCCGCTTTTCCATCGTGCACTGCACGAATTACAGATCCTGTTGCATCAACACTATCAGGAGTTCCCAATGGGAAATTGGTCATTCCAACACGGTAATCAATGGAAGCAACCACATATCCCATCTTCGCGAAATCTTTTGAAAACTGCAATACATCACTTCCTGATTTCGACCCCGCAAGAAAATTTCCTCCATGCATCAGAATAATCAAAGGTCTGTTTGTTCCTGTATCAGCTTTCGGCATCCAAACATCCATTTTCAAAGATGTGGTTACATTGGACAAATTGACATTCGATCCGTACACAACATTCGTAACAGAACTATCCTGAAACATAAAATCGCGATAGCGAAGTCCATTGCAGGATTGAGCAAATGCTGGAACTGATAAAATCATTATCAGAATGGAAACGTAGATTTTTTTCATTTTAAAATTATTTTATTTTTTAAAAATTATACTGAACACCAATGGAAGGAGCAATAACACGCGACTTATAAGTTCCGGAAAAACCCGTTTGAATATTTGTATCGGTGCGTTTCATACCCTCAATATACAACAAGGAAATATCAGTTGAAAATTTTTCTCCGAAATGAACGCTTGTTCCGCAAGTCAAACCCAAACGATTTGCATCGGGTGTTTCAGGTGTCAAATACCCGTTTTTTACAGGAGAAACATCATAATATGCGCCAGCACGAAATTCAAAATGATCGTTCAATTTATATTGTGCACCAACTCTCGCAATGAAAACATCTTTATAACAACGTGCATCATGCACATCTTCCAGCTTACCGGTGTTGATTGCAAAATCAATCCGCAAAGTATCATAAGTATGCCAACCGATAATATTTACATCGCTCGCGAATTTCCATTTACCAATGGAATATCCTATTCCTGCATTGATAACGGAAGGAAGTTTTATTGCGGTGGAAAATGTATTGTTTGGAAAATAATTCGCAAGTGAAGTTGGAACAGTAAAATCAGCACTTCCATTTTTCACTTCAACGTTTACAGTAGAACGGTAAGAAATACCAGCCGACCAATTTTCATTTGCCTTGAAATAAATTCCTGCATTATATCCCATCCCACTTGCGGCGCCGTGTAATTTTGCTTCACCATAATCCATAGAACTATTCTGAACTGGAATCCCTTTTCGCAAATCAAAACTTCCTGTTGCATAAACAAATCCTGCACCTAAACCAATATGCTCATTCAATTGCCACGCAACTGTTGGCTGAATGAAAATGGTTTGCAAATCAATTTCACGAATGAGGAATTGTCCTTTCCAATCATCCGGCCATTGTGCCCGTGAACCGAATGGTGTGTAAACTCCAACACCAACAGAGAGCGAAGAAACTTTTTCACTGTTCCAATTCGCATAAAGATTAAACGGCGTTCCAACATGGTGAACCATTGTCTCTGTATATATTCCAGGTGCAGGTTCGAGATAAACGCTGCGGGGAAACAAAAGTGTTGTTCCACCACTTATCATAAATTTCTTGTCAAGAAATCCCATTGCACCAGGATTGAAAAAAATCGAGGAGGCATCTAGACAAAGTCCTGTTCCAGTGTGGCCCATTCCCAATTGTTTTTGCCCTTGCGCATTCACTTGAAATCCGCCGGCGTGAAGAATGGAAAAAGAAGAAAGGATGGAAAATAAAAAGAGAAGGCGTTTATACATCGATCAAATTTAATGAAATCGTCATGCAGAAAACGAGTATGAAACGTCCGTAAACAAAATTTCCTGCCGTAGCAGGAAGTTTTGTGGCAAACACATGAAACACATGTATAGAGGAAGAACGGCTTTCGGGAGAAAACTCGCCCTTCAGGAGTACAAATTTAGTGGTGAGAATGCGCTTTCACCGAGCGTGTTGAACCTTGATATGCATCGCAAGTACCACCACTGTGTTTACAAGAAGGAAGAATGATCATAATAAAACCAGCAACAATGACGGTTTTGGTAATGATTCCCTTTTTCGAAACAAAATTGGCGATGGTTGCTTTCATACTTTGGCGGTTTATAGGGTTAAATTGGGTTACAAAATAATAGGGCGAGAAAGGGGCCAATTCCACACAAGCCAAGCAATCTTTTTTCTAAAAAACACACTGTTTGCTGATAATCAATGAATTAAATTATTGTGTGTCTTTTGTAGAGAGGTGAAACACCATAAAACCAAGGCGAATGTGTGTTTTTTTTTCAATTTCATATGGAATACCCGTGGAATTTTCCCTTTAAGACAGGCCATAGTTTGCGCTTTAATAAAAATGTTCTACTTTAGGATTGGCAATCACATAGTTTCATTTGTAAATCCTAATTTCAGTGCGTTTACGCTTTCTCTGGCCTAAAAAGGAAACCCAGCTGAGCGATCAGGAATTAATTGAGAAGTACAAAAGCACTTCCAATTCCTGGTATGCAGGCGAACTGTTCCGTCGTTACACCCAGTTGATCACCGCGGTTAGTTACAACTACCTGCAGAACAACGTGGATACTGAAGATGCTGTTATGGAAGTCTTCGAGATTATCCTTCGCGATCTGCAACACCATGAAGTCAACAATTTTAAAACTTGGGTTTATTCCGTAACGAAACACTTGTGTTTGAAAAAACTCAGGAAGAACAGTATGTTGGTTACTAATGTGGATCAAGTACTCCACAATATGGCCGCTGATGAATCACCAAAAATTGAGGCGATTCAGCTGGAAGAAAAACTCGAACAACTCCAAGATGCGCTTGTGCGTTTATCTGAAGAGCAGAAAAAATGTATCGAGTTATTCTATTTTAAAGAGAAGAGCTACAAAGAAGTATCAGATCTCACAGGATTCTCCATTAACGAGGTGAAAAGTTACCTCCAAAATGGAAAAAGAAATCTCAAAGGATATCTGGTCACCAATGAATAATGACCGAAAAAGAACTCAAGCGTATTTTCTCGAAAGGCGAGTGCCTATCACTCGACGCACTGAGGCTCTACAATGACGGCAAGCTGAACAAGAAAAGCATGCACGAAGTTGAGAAACATCTTCTCGAGTGTAATTTGTGTTCTGGTGCGGTTGATGGCTTGAATTCAAAACGAATTGTTGAAGTTGACAAACTCTCTTCGCACATTCAGCGCAGACTTGCAGTTTACATGAACACTCCTCCACAGGTTTCTTTTTTTCGCCGATTCGGTTTTCTCATTATTACCTGCACTGTCGTGATTGGAAGTCTTTCTACTTGGTGGTTTGTTGCTCAATCGAAAACGAAAAACATTCAACCTGTTTCCAATTCAACAAGCAGCAAGCATAACAATCAACCCGAATCTTCTAGTGAGTCAACAACCAATGTTTCAATCCCAACTGAAAATCAAAATGCAAATGATGTTGTTGCATCAGACGTAAATGAAAACAAATCCAACCAAGTAGTTTATGGAAAGGTTTCTTCCAAATCACAGAATCTTCCTGCTGTTACTCCTGGTCAAACAAATACCACACTTGCAGTAAAAGAGGAAACGGTTACGACGCCCGTCACAAACACAACAGAATCAAGTGATGGACCAAACACAAGAACGGGCAATGCAAATCAACCCATACACATCAGGAGTGTTCAGATTTATCCAGCCGTGACGCACAATGACAAACAAGCACGTAATGATGCAAAGGATGGTCAGTTGGGAAGATCAGGTGGTTCGAGTGCTGTTTTTGAATTGGATGAAATGCCTTTTTTCCCTGGAGGAACTGAAGCGCTGAGAAATTATATCATCAATAATTTCAAGCCAACACTAACCGACAGAAGTAAACTCACACGCTATTCAACTGGATTTGTATTTGTTGTCAATTCAAAAACAGGAGCCATTTCCGGTGTTGAACTTTCATTTGGAATTTCACCTGAAGTTGACAAGGAATTATTGCGTGTAATAAATTCAATGCCGAATTGGAGTCCAGGAAAAAAACGTGGTGAAGTGGATATCATGATTGGGGTGACGTTTGAATAAGCAGAGTACTTGTAAAAATATTACCTGCTACTTTTTGTAAAAAAAATTACCCCAAAACAACATTATCAATCAACCTCACTTCTCCAAGTTGTACTGCAATACAAGCTACGGCATTTTTCTTTTCTCCATTTTTCATTGCTTGCAAAGTTTGAATATCCGAAATTTCAAAATATTCCAAGCGCAATTGTTTTTCAGAACTGATTAACTCAGCAACAATTTTTTTTAGTTCGTCAACGGAATGATCTTTCCATAATTCCTTTGCCTTGAAAAGCGTTTGTGAAATAGTAGAAGCCACTTTTCTTTCTTCCGGTTTCAATCGTGTATTTCGAGAAGACATCGCAAGTCCATCCGCTTCACGCACAATGGGACAAGCAACAATTTCTATTGGCAATTTCCATTCCTTCACCATTTTTCGAATCACCGCCAATTGCTGAAAATCTTTCTCTCCAAAATAAGCCTTACTAGTACCTACGGCATCAAAAAGTTTCTTCACTATCTGTATTACACCCGCGAAATGCCCAGGGCGATGTGCACCTTCCATAACTGCATCCAATCCCTCTAAATTAATGGGTGACATTATTTCTTCCACACCATTAGGATACATTTCACTCACATCAGGTAAAAAAAGAAAATCACAAGTTGCATTATTTAACAATTCTTCATCGCGCTCCAACGTACGAGGATAATGTAACAGATCGTTCTTGTTATTGAACTGTGTTGGATTTACAAAAATGCTTACAACAACAATATCGTTCTCCGACTTTGCTTTCTCAACAAGAGCAATGTGCCCCGCGTGTAGGGCACCCATTGTGGGAACAAAACCAACCACCTTCCCCTCCGATCTAAATCGGTTGAGAATATTCAATAACAAATTGCGTTTTGTAATTGTTTCCACGCTGAAAGGCTTGATTTTACTAGCGATAAAGGGGATGAAACTACGACATTTTGGTAATTGTCGGTTTTTTTTTTATTATCTTTGTACTCCTTTCTAAATAGCTCCCACCTTCATATGAAACAAAAAGCCAGAGTACTTTACGTGTCACAGGAAATTACACCTTATTTGGATGAAACTCCAATGGGTCACATTGGACGTTACCTGCCACAAGGAATACAGGAAAAAGGAAAAGAGATTAGAACCTTCATGCCGCGGTATGGTTGCATTAACGAACGCCGCAACCAGCTCCATGAGGTCATCCGCCTTTCAGGAATGAACCTGATTATCAACGACACAGACCACCCTTTGATCATCAAAGTAGCTTCTATTCAAGCTGCACGCATGCAAGTTTACTTTATCGATAACGAGGAATATTTCCAACGCAAATTCATCCTTACCGATAAAAAGAACGAATATTTCGCTGACAACGATGAGCGTATGATTTTCTTCGCACGCGGAGTTATCGAAACGGTTAAAAAATTAGGCTGGGCACCAGATATTATCCATTGTCATGGCTGGTTTACAGCGCTTTTGCCACTTTATATTAAAAAAGCTTTCCACGACAACCCACTTTTTGCTGATACACGCGTCATATACTCAGTTTATGATGACGAGTTCCCGAATCCACTCAATAAAGACTTTTCAAAGAAAATTCTTGTAGAAGGAGTTGAAAAAGGAGATGTTGATGCAGTTGCAAAAGTTCCATCTTTCGCAAACGTCAACAAATTGGCTATCGATTATTCGGACGCCGTTATCAAAGCATCACCGAAAATCAATTCCGATGTCGAAAAACACATTAAGAAGTCAGGGAAAAATGTTCTTGAATACAAATCGCCTGAAGAATATATCGCAGCTTATTCTGAATTTTACGATGTCGTTATGGCTGAAGAGCCGCTTCTCGTCGATTAATCTTATGAATCAAAAACAATCACGTTTTTACAATCAAATTTTGTCCCGCTCATTCAGCGGGACGAAATTTTTCCTGATAGGAATTATTTTTCTCGCAGCTTCCTGTAAGAAAGAAAGTGGAATAGGATCTAATATTCAACCTGACAGCGATTTGATCAGCCTTCAGGCTACAGATTCTCTTTCTCTATTTACTTATACCGTAAAAGAAGACTCACTTCGCAGCGACGAAGCGTCCATCATTCAAATCGGAAATATCAATGATGCTGTTTTCGGAAACACGAATGCTAGTTTGTTCACGCAGGTTGTTATCCCAAATGGTTTGTTGAATATCGATTTCGGTGCAACTGCTGTTCTGGATTCTTCCGCATTGAGTCTTGCATACAGTTATGATTATTACGGCGACACTTTGGCAGCACAACAATTCCGTGTTTATCAAATGACAGAAGGAATTTATCACGACAGTGTTTATTATTCCAATCGCATAACACAATGCTACCCAACTTTTCAAAGTAGAATTGAAGTTGGAAGCACTGCACTTCAAGCACCACATCCACGATCAAAAACTGTTGTGGGAACAGATACGCTTCCCGCTAACCTGCGCATTCCAATCGCGAACAGTTTTGCACAGCAGATTTTCAGTCAATCGGGCGGATCAAATCTTGCTAGCAATGCGAATTTCCTTCAATACCTAAAAGGATTATACATTGAATCAGACAACTCTGCACCAGGAACAGGGGCACTTCTACATTTTAATTTGCTGGACACTTTGTCAAGATTGACTTTGTATTATCACACGGCCACAGAAACAAAAAAATTCTCTTTTGTCATCAATGCAGGTACCGCTTATTACAGTCGTTTTACACATGATTACACCAGTGCGTCCACTACTCTTACTTCACAACTCAATAATCCAGGAGTAAATATTTCCAATGAGGTTTATGTTTCTGCGTGTGCAGGAGTAAAAACGAAAATTGAATTCCCATATCTTGATAATTTGAAAAACCTCGGTTATGCCATTGCCATTAATAAAGCAGAGTTAATTATCAAGGCTGATCCTTCAACCGTATCGAATGATTTTCCATTGAATAAGCAATTATATGTGGTGTCAATTGACAGTACTGGACGTCAGGTTTTACTCACTGACATGTACGAAAGCAGCACTTATTTTGGAGGCTCTGTTAACACTGTTTCAAATTGCTATAAAATTAATATCGCAAGATATTTTCAAGAAATGATGAATGGAACAAAACAAAATAACGGTCTTTATCTGAAAGAATTCAATCCGGATTCAGAAGGAAGAAGAGCAGTTTTAGGAAGTCATCTCAATCCATCTTACAAGATGTATCTTCATCTTGTATATACTCGCATCAACTGATTTAACGGTTTTACATTATGTGCGGAATTGTAGCTTACATCGGTAACCGTAACGCTTACCCGATTCTCATCAAAGGACTTCACCGTCTGGAATACCGTGGCTATGACAGTGCCGGTGTTGCAATGTTCAACGACAAGCTTTCCGTTTACAAATGCAAGGGGAAAGTTGCTGATCTTGAAAATTTCACTTCAGGAAAAGACGTTGGTGGGTCCATTGGTATTGGACATACTCGCTGGGCAACGCATGGTGAACCCAATGATGTAAATGCTCATCCACATTATTCAGGAAGCAAGAAACTTGTGTTAATACACAACGGCATTATTGAAAATTATGCGCCCTTGAAAGAGGAAATGAAAAAGCGCGGACACAAATTCGAAAGTGACACCGATACTGAAGTTTTAATTCACCTGATAGAAGATATTCAAGACCGCGAAAAAGTTGATCTCGTTGAGGCCGTTCGCATTGCTTTGAATAACGTGATTGGCGCTTATGCAATTGTCCTTCTTTCAGAAGAGAATCCTGATTTGCTCATTGCTGCGAAAAAAAGTTCCCCCTTGGTAATTGGTGTTGGAGAAAATGAATTTTTTATTGCTTCCGATGCAACTCCAATTGTGGAATACACAAAAAATGTAGTGTATCTCGAAGACGAGGAAATTGCGGTGATGAATCGCAAGGGAAAGCTGCAAATCAAAACCATTCGTAATAAGGAAGTTGATCCTTATATACAAGCTTTGCAAATTCAATTGGAAGCAATTGAAAAAGGCGGCTTCGAACATTTCATGCTCAAGGAAATTTACGAGCAACCACGTTCCATTAAAGACAGCATGCGGGGAAGAGTGAATGCAACAGAAGGAATTGTTGCACTCGGAGGAATTCACGATCATTTGCAAAAATTCCAAAATGCAAAACGCATCATCATTATCGGTTGCGGAACTTCTTGGCATGCGGGTTTGGTTGCAGAATATCTTTTCGAAGATCTTGCGCGCATTCCTGTTGAAGTGGAATATGCTTCTGAATTCCGTTATCGCAATCCTGTCATTTACGAAACGGATATTGTCATTGCCATTTCACAATCTGGAGAAACTGCTGATACACTTGCGGCAATTGAATTGGCAAAATCAAAAGGTGCAACCATTTTTGGAGTTTGTAATGTTGTTGGTTCAACCATTCCGCGTCATACGCATGGTGGATCTTACACACACGCAGGACCTGAAATTGGAGTGGCTTCTACAAAAGCATTCACTGCCCAAGTAACCGTTCTCACCATGATGGCTTTATTACTCGGTCATCGTCGCGGAACAATTACGGAAAGTCATTATCATGAAATGCTTTGTGAACTTGAAGCAATTCCTGCGAAGATTGAAAAAGTTTTGAAACTCAACGATCAACTAAAAAATATTGCTTCCGTTTTCAAGGATTCAAAAAATTTCTTGTACCTCGGACGCAGTTATACATTCCCAGTTGCATTGGAAGGCGCATTGAAGTTGAAAGAAATTTCATACATCCATGCTGAAGGTTATCCTGCAGCCGAAATGAAACACGGGCCGATTGCACTCATCGACGAGGAAATGCCGATTGTTGTTATTGCAACCAAAGGAACCTCGTACGAAAAAGTGGTGAGCAACATTCAAGAAGTGAAAGCGCGTAAGGGAAAAGTTATTGCCGTTGTATCAGAAGGCGATATGATTGTGAAAACAATGGCCGATTACGTTATTGAAATTCCAGAAACCGATGAAAAATTGGTACCACTTGTTTCTGTTGTTCCATTGCAATTGTTAGCGTATCACATTGCGGTAATGCGTGGATGCAATGTGGATCAACCGAGAAATCTTGCGAAGAGTGTGACGGTGGAATAATTTGTGCAGCAGGAAAGAAGCGGCAGGAGGCAGTCAAAAAATAAAATTTAATATTAGTAATAGGGCGTGCCCTTCCTACGTCAGGCCGGGCTATCCGTTCCAAGTCCTCGCCAAGTTTATTTTTAAAATAATTCTCTTCCGCTGTGGGCTTTCCTCTACTATCCCTCACGCAAAAAAATAAATCGAAATACAAAATTTATTTGTCACCTTTCGAAATTCGTTGTTTCCCGAAGGGACCACAATGTGGCAAAATTCATTATTCGATATTCCCTTTCCCCTGCCTCCTGCTCCTTGTTTTTCAATTCACCCACATAAATAAATTCGTATTGTTTTCCATTTGCTTTAACTCGTCCTCGTTCGCACAAATGATGGCGATAAAATCAAGCAGTGGTAAAATCATTCCTCCGCCCAATGTTACCATATAGGCAACAGGAATCCATGGCGGCGCTCCAAGATAAATTCGATGAAGGCCCATAAAACCAAATGGAATAGGGAAAGCTAAAATGGCTGCAATTAATTTTGTGTTTTCCTTTTTTGCCTTTGTGATTTTTACTTGAACGGAATCGCCCTTGAAAAAAATAATTGCAGAATCAATTTTCAAGGTTTCAATTTGAATCAGTTGTAAAGTGGGGTTGTTTTTTAGCACAACCGGAAAACTATTTGCGGATGCGTGAATGCTTACACAAAGAAAAATCGCTAAAAAGAAAAAATATTTCATCATTGATATTCTGAAAAATAAAAGACGGTCCCATAATTCCGAGACCGTCCATTTTTTACTGAAGATGATCTGAAAAAATTAAGCTGTCTTCAAACGTTTTGCAACTTCTTCCCAATTTACAACATTCCAGAATGCTGAAATATAATCGGGACGGCGATTTTGGTAATGCAAATAATATGCGTGTTCCCAAACATCAAGAGCGAGCAATGGAGTGCCTTTTGTTTCTGCAATATCCATTAAAGGATTATCTTGATTTGGAGTAGAACAAATTGCAAGTTTCTTATCTGTGCCAACAATCAGCCAAGCCCAGCCTGAACCGAAACGTGTTGCACCTGCAGCAGCGAATTGTGTTTTGAAAGTGTCGAGATTTCCGAAAGCGGTATCGATTGCAGCAGCGAGTTCACCTTGTGGAGCACCACCAGCATTCGGGCCCATGTTGTTCCAGAAAAGGGAGTGATTATAATGACCGCCACCATTATTACGAACAGCCATTGGCTGCTTGGAAATGTTTTTGCAAATGTCTTCAATCGACATTTTTTCAGTTTCGGTACCAGCGATTGCATTATTCAGGTTAGTGATATAAGCCTGATGGTGTTTTGAATGATGAATTTCCATTGTGCGAGCATCGATGTGAGGCTCAAGCGCAGCGTATTCATAAGGGAGTTTCGGTAATTCGAATGCCATAAGTTTTGGTTTTTGTCCGCGGCGGCGGAGGGTTGTAAATAAAATTATTGTGCAAATATACGAAATGCGCTAGGGCGTTTTGTTTAGAAGAAGATGAATTTCATTAATTTAGCAGCCAAATAAATATAAATCATCCAAACAAATGAAAACAATCATTGCCTTCGCTTTTGCAACAACGCTTTGTTTAAGCGCAATTTCCTGTGGACAATCTAAAACAGATATCAAAGCAGATTCTTTACAGAACGATAGCACCCAAAAAGAAATGAATAATACGGGAGATCACATGATCGACTCCATGAATGCGGCTAATGATGCAGCTAATAAAGCTCAGAAAAAAGCAGATTCAATTCATCTTGCAGATTCACTAGCAAAACTGAAAAAGAAATAACAATTAATATTCAGAATTTTTTGAAAGCGATTTCCTGAAAAGGGAATCGCTTTATTTTTTGAAGGTGCTCAATGCGGCATGCAGAAACGTATCGTCCTGATTCCAAATTTGCAAATAACCAGCACTGCCCCACACATTTCTTGCAATGGCAGCTTTCATGTATTTACGAACCAACACGATGGAGCGGAATAATTGAGCCTCGTTTTTTTCTACTCCATTTTTTCCACCGATCGCAATCAATTCATTCACCATCGCGTCTGAAACCACAAAGTTGGTTCTGAATTTCGATAATCCCAATTTCAAAAGTTCTCCTTTGTTCTTCTGCACATAATCAAGCGACCAAAGTGTGAAAATGTCTTTGTAAAAAAGATCATTAAGGAATTTTGAACCTTCTGATGTATCCAGCGGCACAAAAAGATCGGGCATGATTCCTCCTCCACCGTAAACAATTTTTCCACCGGGAGTTTTGAACTTTAAGGAGTCGGGGAATTTGATGCTATCGGCATTTACAAATTCTCCATGTTTGTAACGGTTCTGTTCATCCGCTTCGTAAGCTGCCAATCCTTTATCATAAGGCTTTTGAATGCAACGTCCTGTTGGTGTGTAATAGCGTGCAATGGTCAAACGAAATGCTGAACCATCGTTCAATTGTTTTTCTTCTTGCACCAATCCTTTTCCAAATGTTCTTCTTCCAACAATTTCACCGCGATCATTATCCTGAATGGCGCCCGCAAGAATTTCACTTGCTGATGCGGAATTCTCATCCACTAAAATTACAAGTGGCATATTTTCTAGATTGCCTTTATCAGTAGCGAGACTTTTTTCTTCACCATCCATTCGGCCTTTTGTATAAACAATCATTTTGCCTTTCGACAAAAATTCATCTGCGATGGAAGTAGCTGCACTAAGATATCCTCCTCCATTTCCACGAAGATCGAGAACGATTTTTTTCATGCCGAGTTTAAGAAGTGAATCGCATGCATTTACAAATTCATCGTAACTCGTTTCTGCAAAACGATTGAGTTTTACATAACCAACTTCACCGTTCAACATGTACGAACCTTCAACGCTGTGAATCGGAATGCTTCCACGCGTGATGCTCACATCGAACATTGCCACTTTTGTCGGACGTTTTATTTTCACGGTAACTTTTGTTCCCTTAGGTCCACGAAGTTTTTTTCTGATAAAGTCTTCGCCTGCATTTTTTCCAACGATTAAAGTGTCGTTCGCTCGCACAATACGATCTCCCGTTTGCAAACCGGCTTTTTCAGAAGGGCCGCCAGGAATTACAGCCATCACAACAAGTGTATCACGAACAAAATTGTATTCGATTCCAATCCCATCAAAGTTTCCTTTCAAAGGTTCGTTCATTGCTTTTGTTTCCTCAGCGGTAAAATAATCTGAATGCGGATCGAGATGTTGCAACATTTCTTCCAAAGTAAGATCCGTTAATTTTTCAGCATTGACAGAATCCACATAATTTGCCTGAACATAGCTGAGCACCGCCTTTATTTTTCCGAATGAATTTTCATCCGAATCATCATTTGATTTGTGTCCAATGCGGCTGCCCAATAAAACACCAGCAGCAATTGAAACACCAATAATAAGCGGTAATAAAACAATCAGCCTTCGCATTTTTATTTTTTGTCGTTGGAAATGTATCGATCAACTGTAACGCCAAACTTGCGGAGGAATTCAACTCCCTCATCAGTTGGTATGCCTTTGTATTCAGCATAAGAATTTTTGAAAATAACGTGTCTGATTCCCGCAGTGTAAATGATACGCGCACACGAAATGCAAGGTGAAAGTGTTACATACAAAGTGCAACCTTCCAACGGTACATTGTTTTTTGATGCGTAAAGAATCGCATTCATTTCTGCATGCAGCGCAAGTGAACAGGATCCTTTTGAATCACGAGGACAACCTTCGTCGGGCCATTCAACATCGCAATTATGTGTACCCGCTGGCGGACCATTGTAGCCTAGCGAAATGATTCGAGTATCCTTTGTTAGAACAGCTCCTACTTTTGCTTTTACACAATGGGAACGAAGTCCGAGGTTTTCCGCAAGTTCCATGTAGATCTCGTCGAAAGAAAGGCGTTTTGTTTTTGTTGGCATGGTAAAAATTATTCCGAAGGAACTCCCTTGGAGGAATTGCAAAGGTCGTGTTTTTTATTGTTCAGTTAGTGTTAGATTAGCAGATCTAGCTCTTCACAAATTTATTGAAGTGGCCACTTGTAACATCGAGCCATTTGAGACTGGTTCAGATCTGCAAAATAAATTGTTTTTGTACGTCAATCTCTTCCAATACACCAGCAGCATCTATTTTAAAAATAGCCGACTCTTCATGTCGACTTGCGATCTCAATTCTTGTTGTGTTCGAATGTTCTTGAAATAATTCCTGAACCAACTGGGGAGAATTATTTTCTTTTGACAAATGTGCTAAAAACAACAATGAGAGATTTTCCGATTTGTTTTCCTTAAAAAGTTCCAAGGCCTGATCATTGGATAAATGTCCATGACTTCCCCGAATTCTTTTTTTCAGATAAATCGGATAGTTTCCATTTTCCAGCATTGCCTCATCATAATTTGCTTCCAAAAAAGCGGCGTGGCATTGACTGAAATGATTACTCAGTTTTTCACAAACCGTTCCGATGTCCGTGAACACGCCAACACGAGCATTGTTACCAATGACAGAAAAACTGTAAGGATCAGCAGCGTCGTGTGATTTGATAAATGGAATTACCTGCAGTGAATCAATGGAAATAATTTCTTCATCTGCAAAGGTGCGAACCAAGTGTGAATTCAATTTCATTCTTGAGTTTGCCAATGTTTTTTCATTGATGTAAACCGGAATTTCATATTTCTTGGAAATCACTTCCATTCCACGAATATGATCGATGTGTTCATGCGAAATGAAAATTGCCTTCACCCTCTGCATGGATAATCCTGAACGAATCATCCGCTTTTCAATTTCCTTACACGACAATCCCACATCAACAAATACAGCATCCTCGTTATTACCGATGTAATAACAATTCCCATTGCTGCCTGAATTGATGGAGGAAAAGTATAATGACATTTACAATTGCAAATTTAAATCTCATTTCAGGAATATTTCAACCTTACTGAATAAACTTATCAGCAAAAAAATTATGTGAAAAGATTTGGGTGCTATGAAAAAACAAAATCAGAAATTACCTTACAGACTATTTCTTCGACTCAGGATGCAGCTTCAACCATTCCACATATTTTTGAGCAAGGAAATGCTGGCCATCAACAACAAAAGTTGGGTTTGTCCAGACTGTAAAGTGATCGCCTGGATAATAGACGAATTCCATTTTTGCATTCAACTTTTTCATTTCTGATTCCAACAACTTCACTGATTTGTCAAGAGAGTAATTATCAGAATTGCCAGCTGTAATTCGAATCTTATTATCGAGTTCTGGTTGTAATTCATTCCAGTTCGTTCGAAGAATTAAAGAGATGTCGTAGTTCTTCCAGTGCGATGCAACTACGCTATCAATAATTCCTGTGTTGGGATCACAGATGTTTTCCGGTAATCCGTTACTCAACTTTCCACCCCATACTGCATTCCATGACCAATACTGTTCACCACGCCACAACACATTTTCAATTCGATAATCATCCTTGAAAAAAATCCAAGGCATACCGCTGTATCCAGCAATAGCACCGTCCACACGCAAAGAAGAATCCTGATCATAAAACATATTTTTTTCTTTATAAATATCAATCATCTCGTAATTGCGAAAATCAACAGGATCAGGAGAACTCGACCAGCAACCTGCAAATGTTTTCGGATAATTTACTTGCAGCCACAATGAACTCCAACCTCCACTGCTGTGACCTGAAACAAAACGTGCGCCATTGCAACGAAACTTTTTCTCCAATGCAGGAATGAATTCATTCACAAGTGCGTCTCCCCATGGACCCGTGTTCACACTATTTGCATACGTGCTGTGGCCCCACGGACAATTGCCATCAAGGAAAACGCGAATGCAGGGAAAAGAATCGAGTGGCCATGCTTTAAGCGTATCCTCTGAATTCCAATGATAGTCGCCACCATAACCGAGCACGACGAACTCGACTGGAAATTTGCGCGAAGGATCGGTGTAATATTCCGCAGGTAGATTGACAGCGCCATCAACAGTAGTTTCCCTATGATAAAATGCAGTGAGCAAATCAGAATGTGCTTTTAGTTCTTTCATGAACGGCACTTCAACGAAGGTTGGATTCGGTATGACAGAATCGCATTTGATCAAAAAAGTTTGTTTGATTTTTTTTGTGAAGTTGAATTTCACTGAAGCGTTGAACATATTGTCGGGGCAGCTTCCAATGTTGCGACCGCCTGTGTTGCGATCCCAAACTACTTGCGCATAATATTCACCACGTTCAATATCGGACAACTTTACCGGAAAATAAATTGCGGCATCATCAAATACAACTGGGGAGTTGGGTTGAATATCTTTTACGGTAATGGCAAAACAGCAGAACGAAGGAATATTGTCGACCGCATCTTTGGGTGAATGAAGTTCTTTTGAAAGATATAAAATGACTTTTCCTGAGAATGGTCCAGCAAATGAACTTGAAGAATAAGTCGCTTGAATTTTTTGTGCGTGCACCATTGTATTGAACAGGCACAACAACACCAAACCGTGGAAGGATTTTATTTTCATTGAGATTGTATTATTCTTCTTTGTGTATTAATTGGGATAGTTCTTGTATTAAGAAACACATTTAGGTAACAATATAGATTTTCCTTTTTAATAAAATCAAAAAAGGCTCATCAAAAATGAGAAGCTTTTTCAGTACCCAAGGGGTTTTATTTATCGAACTTTCTTGTTGATTTGCAATTAATCAGAAATAGAATGAGAATGAAGAAAAAAACATTTTCAGGAAAGATTTTTGATCATCGCATACAAAATCCGAGAAAGTTCATCAGCCGAAGATGTCAATGGATCAAACTCATCCTTTGAAATTGTTGATTGATCACAAAGTATATCCAATACCGCTACACACTCAAAGACCGAAGCACGGGCTGTTGTAAAATAATTTTTTCGATCTGCCTTTGAAAATTTACCTGACCCCTCGGCAATGTTCAATGCCACACTAAAGGAAGCTCGCCCCAATTGGTCCTTCACATACGTATCCAACTTCTTAGTCAGAATTAGATTTTTACAATCAACGTGAAAACTCTTTGCCTTTTTATAAACCTCGAGTTTTTGAAAATCGAACATAGTGGTGCTGATTTTTAGCGTGAGAGATGAGAATGAGTGTGAAGAAAAAAACAGAGGTCGAAACTTCGCTCTTCCCGTAGGGACCCCTTCGGGGCGCTCTGTTTCTCACTCTGTTTTTTGTACACAGAAGGCTTGAAATATCGAACTTTTTTTGGGAGGATTGGGATAAATTGAAAGAATTATAGACTTCAAAATCAATCTCAACTAAATTTTATTCAAAAACAATTTTGCCTCGCCCGTAAATCTTTTCATCATTTTTAATAGCAAAAAAATAAATTCCTGATTGAAGGTTTTCTTTACTTAATTCAATTGAGTCCGTCATTTTCAGGCCACTTTCAAGTCGAACAACTTTCCCAGTGACATCAGTTAATTCGATGGAATAACCGGAGCCAGATGAAATAATATTTTGATCTAATTTAATCCTCACTTTATCACTCGAAGGATTCGGAAAAACAGAACATGAATTTCCTGAATATTCCTCTATTCCAACAGGTGCTGTAAATTCCCATGTTGTTTTTTGGCAAGTAGTAAAGCTACTTCCGGAAATGACATAGCCTTTTCCGTTACAAGTAACTGAATAGGGGCTAAAATATTGAGCTCCAGTAAAATTTGCAAGTTGTAACCACTGGCCAGAAACATGATTGAATTGAAAAAATGAACTGCCCAAAATATATGTGTAGTCGCCAGGCCCAACGTAACCGAAACTATCAATAGAGAATGCTGCAATATTTACAGCAATGCTAGGCAGAGAATCTTTGATAGTCCATGAGTCAGAAATTGAATTATACTCCCACCAGTCTTTTAAATTTTGAGAGTAATCAGATCCTAAACCTGCATATCCCTTATTCCCAATAGAAAATCCAGCACCAAATGTTCGTCCTGTGCATGGCATTGAACTCTTCTGAATCCAAGAATCAAGGATGGGGTCATATTGCCAACAATCATTTAAAACTATACCAAATGATTGGGCTCCGCTTACAACATATCCCTTTCCATTAATTACCCAAGATATCGCACCACAACGTATGGAACTCGGAAGAGAAGTTTTCTGAGTCCATGAATCAACTACCGGATCATATTCCCATAGATCATTATTAGTTCCGGCGATGGTATCTTCTCCACCTAGAAAATATCCTTTCCCTCCAATTGAAAATGAACTTGGCCATCTTCTCGGGCAACCGGGGAAACTTGTTTTCTGAGACCAGATATTTGTTGTTGTATTAAACTCCCAGCAAAAATTGGAGTAGTTGTTGTTTATTACTCCGCAAACGATGTAAATTTTATCTCCTATGGCAAATGAAGTTCCTTCGCTATTCTGGATATTAAATGGGACATCCGCTCTCTGTAACCAAGTTTGAGCAGACAAGGAAATTGTTGCAATGAAAAATATTAAAATAAAATAAATTCTGAAACGCATATTACCTGACTATTGAGAATTTATCAGAGTGCAAAATCTCTCCGTCAGCTTCAATTCGCCAGAAAAATAAACCGGAGGGCAATTCAGCAATGTTTAACTGAGTTGTGCCCGCATCTGAAGAAATTTGTTGGCGAATGATTGTCTTTCCATTAATATCAAATACAATCAATATTGGATTTACTACACCAGAGGGAAGTTTATATTCCACATTTAATTTATCAATTGCTGGGTTTGGAAATGCCCTATAATCGCTAATCACCTGATTTGGTTGTATCAGTTCAGGCTGGATAACTCGATAACTAATTCCATCATTAGGGAAAACAACATCTTCCGGATAAAAAGAAGCAAAGGCTTTCATCAGAAGTGCTTGTGCATTTGAACAACCATCCTTATCAACCTGAACAGCGATTTGCTCCACAGCGGCCTTTTTTATTGAATCAGCATGCAAGACAAGACAACCTTGTATTGATTGGCGAAGATCAATAAGAATCCTATTTAGTTGACAGAAGTTATCTAGAATACCTGACTGCTCAGCTTCAATTACCGTTAAGACCGAATCCGCTTTTACATAATCCTTATTCGCAATATATGCAGAAGCTAGTTTGCATTTTTGATCAGGAATGTTTTCAATTTTAATAATTGAAATCACCTTGCCAATTGGGTCAATGAAAGTTGTATCATTTAAAATTAAACGGATTTCTGAACTAAGAAGAAGGTCACGTTCAAATTGTAGTTGATCAATATGATTTTCAAGTATTGCACGAGGAGAAACTCCTGTTTGTGCTGCATTGATCTGGTTTCTGATTCCCGGTGGAAGACTAATTGCATCGATTGCTTGTTTGACGGCAAGTGTTACTGGCGAGTTTGGAATGATGATGTCTTTGAGAATTCCTGCGGGAAGATTTTTAGCAATGGCTGCTAATAAAACCTGATCAGAAAGATATGGGCCAACACCAAGCAAAGAATTTTTTATTTGACCTGATGAACTTGTAGCAATAATAGTTAAAAGCCCCTGGGTATTATTTCCATCAACAATTACTTTTTGAGAATTTATTTGAGTTGTGTATGAAGACAACTGCAATTGAAGAGCTGATAAACTCGGATTACCTCCAAAGCTTGATGGGCAATCAAGAGGTTTATTGAAAGTATAATTCGTATTTGATGTTATAACAAGATTGTCCTTGCAAGGAACAGGAGTTGTAGATGGAGTAAGATGATTGTTATGTGTCGCAGTTTGCGAACTCACTTTGTCCATTCTGAAACGATTTTCATTTGAAGCTACACAAGGAGCAGAATACGTATTTCGTACTAATTGTTGCGGATTAGGATATAATTGATCAAGCAGTCCTTGAATTTTTCCAATGTCAGTTGTAATGTTATTTTGACTGGTAGGATTCGTAACGTAAATATCATAGAGGTTATTCAAATTATCATTGCAATTGAATCTTAGACCATCAGGAATATTTGGACCATCATTATCTCCTATTGCTTCTTCTCCAACATGTAGATTCGTAAACGAATTATTATAAACGATGTTCGACATGTCACGTGAATCACGAATGAGAACACCAACATCATATGCAGGACTTCCTGAACCGGTACAAGTATTTCCGTCGATTTGAAATCCGGTGCAATTGTCGGCATAAATTCCAAAGTGCGGAATTGATAATGTCCCTGGAGTAATATTAAATGTACCTCGTGTTATTGTTGCATAATCTAATCCTCGAATCGAAACGCCCTTGTCACAACTGCTGAAAACCGCGCCATCAACTGCGCATGTTAACAATGGCATTGAAGCGGAAGCGTCTACGCCATAAGTAAGGTTAGTAAATGCGCTTGGAATAAATAAAGTGCATTGAGTATTGGTACAAAAATTTCCAACTCTGAATCTTGCATCAACGCTAAAAATTCCTTCGCCTCTGTTACCAACAGGAAAACTGTTTGGAACTAAATTTTGAAAAGTACAGCCAAGAATTGAAGTATAATCAACATCATACATATCCACAAAATACTTTGGATAGATACTTGTATTAGGCCATGTTGAAGTCGTTTCGAATGTGCAATTTTTCGCATAACTGTAATTCAATTGTGTGGTTGTCCCGTGGTATGACCAAAGTTGAATTCCTATAATATTGTTTCTGAAAACGGCATTTTGGGCACGTATAATTCCGCCATCCCAGAGAAAGTTAGGTTGGCCTTGTGGATCAAGCTGTGTTGCAGCAACAGCAATTTCAGCATTTTCAACTGTTCCTCCATTTTGTATTATAACTTGTCCCTGACCGTTCGATGTAGTATTTGATTGGCCGACAAAAGGGTTGCCCCAAACTTCTACTCCTTTCCATAAAACCTTAGAACTATTTGTTATCGTTCCTCCATCAATTATCAATTTTCCCCCTCGTTCAACAACAATTTTTGCCCCGGCCGACATTAGTATTTTGCATTTCACAGTCAAAGTTGCGCCAGCTTTTACATGTATATCACCATACCATCTAATATCGAAATCCCAAGTTTCGTTTGATGCAATATCATAAACAGTAGAAGGCAAGGCAACATCTTTAACGTAACGTCTTGTTGTTTTTAAAGACAACGCCCGATGAATCTTTGCGATTTGCAATGGAGAAAGATAGCAGGCTCCAGCCCATCCGCCCATCCAATTACTTGTACAAAGTGAACTTAAATAAGGGTTACAGTTCCATCCTCCCTGAAGCCAACAATTGGAATTAAAAGCTGTTCCAAAAACGTCGGACAAGTAATCAGGTGAGGGTTGACAATCCTCGGGATAACAACACCCCGAATAAGTGTGTAATAAATCAAGACAATGTCCAAGTTCATGTTTTAAAATATTATAAAAAACCGAATTTTGTGTATTGTCAGCTGGAACCATAGCAAACATATTATATACATATAAATCATTTGCACTTGAGCCATAAGAAATGTAGGACGGGTAAGGGGTCGCTGCATTCTGTTGTCCGCCAGTCGGAATTAAAACAGAGAGATAATTCAATCGATTTGGGTCAACTCCACTTATGTATGAAAGCATCGCGGAGGTGTTTTGCGAATTGTAAAGTGTCGTGTTATTGTAAAAATAAATATTGGAAAGTTCGAAGCGTATTTTAGTATCAGCCAAATCAACCACATTTGGAACGGTGGGAAGACCAGGAGTGCAATTATGCGCTAAGTCAAAATTAATTTGATTGACAACAGAATTCAACCACGCAATGACACCTGGAGTATTTGTCAATGAATTTCCTCCGGTAAAAATATGCATTGCAATTTGAATGGTTTTGACAGGAGTGTTTGCTGTAGGTATCCAAAAAGTTAGTGGCCGATATTTATTTACAAAATCAGGTGATGTATTCGTTAAAGTATTGTTACAAGTTCCGCTGGTAGGAGAAATCGACGGTGGCGGAGCAACATCATTAGAAAAATCAGGGATTGTATTCTGGGAATAAATCCTTGTAATAAATACATTTAGAAAAAGTAGAAGTAAAAGTTTTTTCGGAAGATTTAGAAAATGCTGATTCATGGTATTAAGTTTAGTTGCGAATTTTTTATAATTTTCCCAGAAGAAATAATTTCATTGTTATTATTATAAATAATCCATAAATAAATTCCATCACTTAAAAAATCTCCTTCAATAAGTTGCTCATTTCTGAAATTGGAATATTCTGCAACTTGAGTACCAAGAGCGTTGAAGATTTTCAAAACTGCTTTTGAATTTTTTTTCTGATTTGGAAGAAAAATTGTTGTGGATTTTGAAAACGGATTTGGATAAACAAGCCCAATTCTATTTGTTAGAGATTGCTCAGCAATTTGGTTAGTAAAATCGCAATAGGGAACAATCCCGGTTTGAAATGACCATAAGCTGCTATCACTGTAACATCTGAAGGGACCTCCTTCATTAAGATCGGTTAGACAAAATGGTTCTGGAAACATATATCCAATACACCCAATTTTTTCTACAACTTTTCCGGTGAATTGCAAACCAATATTGATTGATGGGCTAGTCCAAATGTATCTTAAGGTCGTGGAACTTATTACGGTTGTTCCTATACTATCAACTTTGATGCTATCAGTAAGATTACAATTGGTGTTATTCCCAGCAACCAACCAAGTATCCCCAGGAACAGCGTTGAAACAGTACAAAATAAAAAACTGATTGTTTCTAAAATTATAAACTGTGTCGTTACTTAATCGAGTATACTCTCTTCCGAGATAAATCGTATCGTCAGAACTTGAAATGTAATTGTATCCAATTCTTGTTTTTTTAAGAATGTCGCAAATTTTTCCACTTATCAAAGTGTCTCCAATTTTTTCAATTTTAATGTAACCGTCAAAAGTCAGATTAGAATAATTAAAATGCCAAACTGATCCTGCTGCCGCCCAATTTTGCGCTTCAAGAAATGTATTACAAGAAATAATCAACGTTATCAACAAGGCTCGTCGCATTTTTTCAAAAGTGTTAGTCAACCAAATATCTCCAAATTGGAGATGAATTGCAACTAATTCTTTCTGTTTTTACAATGCATTCTTGAGAAATATTCACCTTTTGATTAATAACTCACGACGTCATATTACCCCCATTGAGCTTCCGCTTATACCTGGAAAATTTATTTCAGAAATACACCATCGTTTCCGTCTGTTTTATTAATCAATAATTTTTCTCGTTTTTTGTTGATATAAATAAATTTCAACCAACACAGAAGCAAGTTCAAGAAGCCTTGCAACTCTTCTCTCCAATTCTTCATCCGACATATTTTCAAACCCTTCGTGTTTTCTAAGTTCATCTTTTGTCAAACGATTTTTTCTGTAATAATCATTCCGGTTTAAATTATTTGTTTCCATTTTTTTGAATGCGAAACAACATCAATCCTAGTTGAATTACCAATTAAATATTTCGATTTTACCAATGGGAATTTCAAAGTTCGACTCCCGTTCAGGATCAACAAAAAAAGCCCCTGATAATCAGGGGCTTTAGAGGTGTACCCAGCGCCGGAGTCGAACCGGCATGCCAGTGAAGGCACTGGTGTTTGAGACCAGCGCGTCTACCGATTCCGCCAGCTGGGCGTTTTTGTTTTAAGAGTAAATCCTGCGTCGGTAGTAGATTCACAATCCCGTTTAAGGGGAAGCGAAATTACCTATTCTTATCGATCACACAAAAAACAAACGTAAATAAATCACAACATTCACATATTGCCATTATTTCCCCAAATTGCATTCATGAATTCCCCTCTGAAAATCATCTTCTTTGCCCTATTATTACCCATTTATGTTTTTTCACAGGAACATTATGAAACAAAAATCCTCCATGGAGCTCCAAATGGCACAATTGCCAAATATGAAACCATAGAAATCGGGATTCGAATTCCTGAACAGGAGCGCTTGTTCAAATTGTTTCTTGACGATCATTCACTTGGTGCAAATCCCTATTCACAACATTTTTTACGACTGCAATTCATTTGTCACGAAAAAACTTATGCTGTCTCTGCTTTCTATATGCAAGATGCAAAGGCCGATGAAAAACAAAATAAATATGTCACAACAGAAACGGAATGGCCTTGGCGTGTTCGGTTTGCTGTTCCTGATACAGGAAACTGGCAATGCAATTTTCTCATTGGAGAAACGCTAGAAATGTCGGTTCCGAAATCTTGCGGAATTACTTTTAATTGTGTTGCTGGAAATAATCATGGCTATTTGAATGTGGCTGCCGATCAAAGACATTTTCAATTTACAGATGGAACCTATTTTTTTCCATTGGGACAAAATATTGCATGGGCCGACGAGCCAATTCTACATGGATATGCTGGACCTTTTCCTGCATACAACTGCGGCTATTACGATGTTTACCATTACATGAATAATCTTGCAGATAATGGAGGAAATTATGTGCGTTGTTTCATGGCACCTTGGAGTACGGGAATTGAATGGAAAGATTTAGGCGTATATGTACAAGAGCGTGCGTGTGCGCTCGATAGCATGGTGCGAATTGCAGAAGCGCGCGGATTGCACATTCAACTTTCCATTGAAATCAATAGTGGTTTTGGAAATAATATTCCAAAAGAAGAATGGAATCCTTATCGAAAAGCGTTTGGAAAAGAAGGAGGAACTGTTGCAGATATTTTGAATGACACTTCAGCACTAAAAGCAATTGATAATTATTTCCGATACGTTTATGCGCGATGGGCTTTTTCTCCCGCCATTTCCTCAATTGAAATTGTAAGTGAACAGAATTATTGGGATGGATTTTCCGATCATGAAATTTACTTCAGAAATTACATCACACACATCAATAATCTCCTGCGAAATGAATTGGGCGATCATGTGCATATGCTTTCAACAAGTTGTGGCGAAAAAAAATATGCCAGTGTTTTCAACAATCCTGCAATAAGTTTCATTGACATTCACCATTACAGCAACAAGTTTTTGTCGAATGAAAACCGATTTGAAATTATTCATGAACGTGCTTATCAAAAAATAAACAAACCCTTTCTATTCGGAGAAACGGGAATGATAAATGGTCCGAAGAACAATAGTGATGCGGATGATTTTGAACATTGCAACGACATCAATTATCACAATACTTTTTGGGCAACCTTATTTATGGGCGATGCAGGTTGTGGAATTTATTGGTGGCAATGGAAATCCGACTCCAATCGTTCTGCCAATTTTCCTGCTTTGCGATTTTTCATGGATTCAATTGCAGGAAAAATGTTGTTCGAGAATGAATCAAAAATGTGGTCTGGAAATGGTATTGAAACTTTTTTTGAAATTTCAAAAAATGCAGATGGTGCAATCGGATGGATCCACAATCAAAGTTATTGGTGGGGAAATATTATGACCGATTGTCGCGATCGATTTGGCAAAGAAAAGTTTCTGCCGAAAGACAATGACAAAGCGGAAAAACCTGAAAACAGAGAAGGGGAAACTTTTCAAATCAATGGACTTCGTTCCAATCAACTTTATTACGTTGCCTATTATGACACAAGAATTCCTGGAAAAGAAATCGGTCATATTACCTCCAAAACAAACTATTGGGGTAAATTACGATTGAAATATCCTTCAAATTACCCCGACTGCGCATTCAGAATCCTGGCATATTCGGGTGATTCTTGGTGAATTTGAGCGTAAATTGAAGAAAATTCGTCCTTTTTTACAATAATTGCTTGATTTCGACTCATTCCTACAAACCGCTGATTTCTATTGCCTGTCTGTAGCTATTTCCTTACATTTGCACCCCTAGAAAAAGGAAAAAAACTGTGACTTCAGAAGTAAAAATATTCTCCGGTTCAACCTCGAAACATTTCGCGGAGCAATTATCCGCGTCATACGGACAGCCTTTGGGCAAACTGACTTTTCAGAAATTCAGCGATGGTGAGTTTCAAACCAATTACGAAGAAACAGTTCGTGGCTCAACAATTTTTCTTGTTCAGTCCACTACTCCACCTACCGACAATCTTTTTGAATTGTTGTTGATGGTTGATGCTGCGAAACGTGCTTCCGCGGCTGAGATTATCGCAGTGATGCCATATTTCGGTTTCGCTCGTCAAGATAGAAAAGACCAACCTAGAGTTGCTATCGGTGCAAAGTTGATTGCGGATTTATTGTACACCGCAGGAGTTGATCGCATCATGACAATGGATTTGCACGCCGATCAGATTCAGGGATTTTTCAATGTTCCTGTAGATCATCTTTACGCTTCGACAATTTTCATTCCGTATATCGAAAGATTAAAACTTCCGAATCTCACAATGGCCGCGCCTGACATGGGCGGATCCAAACGCGCAAATGCGTATGCGAAACATTTGAAGAGTGAAATTGTTATTTGTTATAAGACACGTACCAAAGCGAACATCGTTGATTCCATCACTGGAATTGGAGAAATGGAAGGAAGAAACATTGTTCTCATCGATGATATCATTGACACTGGCGGAACACTTTGCAAAGCTGCTGATATGATGATGGATCGCGGAGCATTAAGTGTTCGTGCAATGTGCACACATGCTGTTCTTTCTGGAAAAGCATATGACGTTTTAGAAAAATCAAAAATCACCGAATTGATTGTTACCGATACTATTCCATTGAGAGAGGAAACTCCTAAAATAAAAGTGTTATCAGTAACAAATATGTTTGCCGACGTTTTTCATCGCGTCGTAAATCATGAATCAATCAGTTCACATTTTATATTGTAATTTTTTTATTCACTAACCATAAATCCAAAATCACAATGAAATCAGTAGCCATTAGCGGTTCGTCAAGAACGAACGTAGGGAAAAAAGATGCGAAGGGACTGAGAACTACCGGCATGGTACCTTGTGTTCTTTATGGTGGATCGGAGCAAGTGATTTTCGCTGTAGCTGAGCGAGATTTCAAACCACTTGTTTACACTCCGGATGTCCACATCGTCGAACTAACAGTTGACGGAAAGAAACACAATGCAATCATGAAGGAGTTGCAGTTGCATCCCGTTACTGACAAGATTCTGCATGTCGATTTTCTTGAAGTTGTTGCTGGTAAATCAGTAACGATTGAACTTCCAGTAAGATTCGACGGAACAGCTCCCGGCGTACGTAACGGCGGAAAGCTTATTCGTAAATTGCGGAAAATTGCTGTACGCGGTCCTGTTGAAAAATTACCAGATGCATTAACGATCGACGTTTCCAAAATGGAAATCGGAGATACCGTTCGTGTTGCTGATGTTACCATTGACGGTCTCACATTGCTCGACAAACCGAACATTACCATCGTAACTGTTCGTGTTACTCGTAACGTTGTTGAAGACGAGTCATCCAAATCAAGTGCTGCTGCTCCAGCTGCTGCTGGTGCTCCGGCTGCAGATGCTAAAAAAGCTGCAGATGCTAAAAAACCAGCTGAGAAAAAGAAATAGGCTTCGATACATCCCAACAATTCTGTTGGGACACTCGCTGACAAATTTCTTTTTACGCAGAATAATTTTAAAACCACGATGAATTTCATCGTGGTTTTTTTATTGCGACTGACGCAAGCTACGACTAAACGTTGCCGCTATTTTTCAATTATCTTTATTCTCTGAAATGAAGTATTTAATTGTAGGATTAGGAAACATCGGTGATGAATATGTTGGTACACGACACAACATCGGATTTTCTGTGCTTGATCATCTCGCTACTGCTGCAAAACTTTCTTGGCGTCATGACCGACACGCGTTTGTAACAGAATACAAATTCAAGGGAAGAAATTTTATTTTGATTAAGCCAACAACCTTCATGAATTTGAGTGGAAAGGCTGTTCAGTATTGGATGCAAGCGGAAAAAATATCAAAAGAAAATTTGCTGGTCATCTGCGACGATCTTGCTTTGCCGTTTGGAACCATTCGCATTAAGGCAAAAGGCGGAGCAGGTGGACACAATGGACTTGCACACATTGAAGAAACTTTGCAAACAAATGAATATGCGCGTTTGCGTTTTGGGGTAGGAAATGAATTTCCAAAAGGAAGACAGGTGGAATATGTTTTGGGAAAATGGAGTGATGAGCAGAAAAAATTATTAGAAGAGCGTTTAGAAAAATGTAGTGATGCGATTCGTGCCTTGGGTACGATTGGTCTTGGTCTTACGATGACCAACTATAATGGAAAGTAGAAAAGGATTTCCAATTTGATAATTGCCGATTTCCAATTGTTACTTTCTAAAATAATTTCACAGAAAATTTATTGTACCGAACATTGCGCTTCATAGAATTAACCAGCGACGCGGTCAAAACAATTTGAAATCTGCACATTTGAAATTTTCACATCACCTCTGCACTCTTGCTGCCGCATGTGCTTGATATTCTCTCGGTGTTTTTCCTGTGACCTTTCTGAACACACGATTGAAGTGAGAAACATTTCCGAATCCACAAGCATACGCGATTTCGGCAATGAGTTTATCGTCGGAACTTTTTAATTTCCTGCATGCTTTTTCCACTCGAACTTCATTGAGAAAAGTGACGTATGTTTTTCTCGTATGTTTTTTGAAGAACCTACAAAATGCTTCAGGTGTCATGTGCACCACATCAGCTGCATTGGTAATGCTGACTTCCTTGTCAAAGTTTTTCAAGGTGAAATCAAAAATCGCGTGCATGCGTGTTCCTTCTTTTTCAGATAAATCAGAACCAACTTCTTCATCTGACAATGGAAAATGTTTGCTGTGATTTAAAACGAGATCAATAAGTTGAAGAAATGAAGTGAGTCGTTGTAAGCCTTGTTGAACACGCACACGAAGAAACGCTTCCGTCATGGCCACATAATCTACTGGCTCAATTCGAAATCCTTTGGAAGAACGCAATGAAAACTTTTTCAGATTTTCTAATTCAGGAACAGACAATAAATTCTGTCGCGTTTCCGACACATCGAAATAAACAGAAATCGATTGCGCTTTCAACCAATTTTTATTCTGAAAATAAACAGGATCGCAGCGAAACACATGCGGTTGATTCGGTCCTAACCAATAAATATCACCTGAACCAAAATGCCCCGTATAATTACCCGCAAGCAAAGTTCCTTCACCTTTTAAAATCCAAGTGAGTTGCACTTCTTGATGCTGATGCAAATAAGTGTAAAAGTGTGGTTGAATTTCTTCTTCAACAACAATCGACGCTTCGCCTGGAATTGGAATTTTGAAAGGAAGGGCTTTCATGAGCAAATAAAATTAAGGCCGAACTAGGTAGGATATTGGTCCTTTCGGGATATAATTTTACCATAAATGGTCAAGATTTGCAAATATTGGGTTAAAATAAGCCGCACATATTTTCCCTTGTCACATGACACTCGTCACTTCTTCTGAGCAACAAACATCCAATCGAAAGGGAATGGACCTTTTAGGTTTTTCGGAGGGTTGATCAACTCTGTTTCCCAATCGTATTCCAATTTTTTTCGATCTACCGTTTCCATTTTGAATTGCAATAGCAGCGATTCAAATTCTTCTCCAACATAATGTTTTGTTGGAACGCTTCCCACCTGCACCACTCCATCGGAAAGGGAAATTATATCTGAATTGATTTTTCCTTCAATATATTTTTTTGCTTGAGCAGCTGATTCTCCGCCAGCCATCCTTATTGACATGATTTTTTGGTAAACAAAAAGCGACGATTCCATTGAGGGAACAACAACAATTAAGTAGCCACCTTTTTTTACAGTGGCTGCCATCGTCTTCAACATTTGTTTCAATTTTTCCGGTTCTGGAGAAATCAAAACGTTCGCAGCAACTGCAACATCACATTTCAATTTCAATGGTTTTGTAAGATCATGAACGAAAAGATCAATATTTTTCATTCCCGCAAATCGCAACTTGGCAATGTCAATACATTTGATAGAAAAATCGCAAGCTGATATTTTTCCAGCAACTTTGGAAAGCAAGGGAAGAAATCCTCCAACACCGCAACCGAAGTCAGCTACATGATCTTTTTTCTTGATGTATTTTTTTATTGCACTTTCCAAAGCACGATTTTTGTCGGCATGTAAAGAGCTCATTACTTCCGATTCGAAAGTTGCGGCGAGATTGTCCCAATGTTTTGCGTCCATGAAAAATAATTTTGAATTTTGAATTCTAAATTTTGAATTCCTTTTTCAATTTAGAATTCAGAACTCAAAATTCAGAATAGATTAAAGCTACAACTTTCTCAACACATTATTCATGCTCACCTTCTCTCCAATAATTTTTGAGAGCTGATCAATCGCCACGCGTTCCTGTTTCATGGTATCGCGCTCACGAATGGTAACAGTGTTATCTGTCAATGTTTGGTGATCAACTGTAATGCAGTAAGGAGTGCCAATCGCATCTTGTCGACGATAACGTTTTCCGATGGAATCTTTCTCTTCAGAGGTAATGATGTGTTCGAATTTTAGAATATTGATAATCTCTTCTGCTTTTTCAGGAAGACCATCCTTATTTACCAATGGAAGAATGGCTGCTTTGATCGGTGCAAGAAATGGAGGTAGATTTAAAACCACGCGCTCACTTCCATCTTCCAATTTTTCTTCCTTGTAAGCGTACGACATTGTGGCCAGGAACATTCTATCAAGACCGATGGACGTTTCAATTACAAACGGAACATAACTTTCATTCAATTCCGGATCGAAGTATTGCAATTTCTTTCCTGAAAACTGTTCGTGTTGTTTCAAATCGAAATCGCTTCTCGAATGAATTCCTTCCAATTCTTTGAAACCAAATGGAAATTCAAATTCAATATCACAAGCGGCTTTTGCATAATGCGCCAATTTCAAATGATCATGAAAACGATATTTTGATTCTGGAATGCCTAGCGCTTTATGCCAATTCATTCTTGTAGCTTTCCATTTTTCATACCACTCATTTTCTGTTCCCGGTCGAATGAAAAATTGCATTTCCATTTGTTCGAACTCGCGCATGCGGAAAATAAATTGTCGCGCTACGATTTCATTTCGAAAAGCTTTTCCTGTTTGTGCAATACCGAAAGGAATTTTCATTCTTCCTGTTTTCTGCACATTCAAGAAATTCACAAAAATCCCCTGAGCAGTTTCAGGACGGAGGTAAATGGTATTTGAATCTTCTGCAACAGAACCCAATTGTGTAGAGAACATCAAATTGAATTGACGCACTTCTGTCCAATTGCGAGAACCGGAAACAGGACAAACCACTTCAAGATCAACGATGATTTGTTTTAAACCATCCATGTCATTATTCTCGAGCGCGGTTTTGAAACGTGCATTCGTATCATCAATTTTTTTCTGATACTCCATCACGCGTGGATTGGTAGTGCGATACATTGCCGCATCAAAAGTTTCACCAAATCGTTTCGCGGCTTTTTCTACTTCCTTATTGATTTTGTCTTCGAATTTCGTCATGGCGTCTTCAATCAATACATCGGCGCGATAACGTTTTTTGGAATCTTTATTATCAATGAGTGGATCACTGAAAGCATCCACGTGGCCAGAAGCTTTCCAGGTTGTTGGATGCATGAAAATTGCAGCATCAATTCCAACAATATTTTCATTCAACTGCACCATCGCTTTCCACCAATATTCTCGAATATTTTTTTTCAGTTCGGCACCATATTGTCCGTAATCGTAAACAGCGCTGAGTCCATCATAAATTTCTGATGATGGAAAAATGAATCCGTATTCCTTAGAATGCGAAATGATGTTTTTAAAAAGATCGTCTTGATTTGCCATGGGCGCAAAGATAGCAATGAGTTGGGAGTTGGGAGTAGGGAGTTCGGAGAAAATGGTTGTTGGCCTCCCTGACCTCCACAAATAAGTGTAACAAAATGAGTTTGATTTTTAAATTTTCCTACCTTCCTACTATGGATTTCATTCTTCGAATTAAAATGAAACCGGAAACATTGGGAATTTCAGCATCAAATGAAAAAAGTCATTCAGCTTTTTCTTTTTTTTATCGCGTCCTGCACGTGTTCAGTTTCCCATGCGCAAAAGGACAAGATTGATTCGCTGCAAAATCTCATTGCTGCAACCAAAATTGATTCGACCAAGGCAAAATATTATTTGCAATTGTCCAATGAATATGTAGATGCGGATAATGCCATGAATGGCAAAATGAATGCGGAATTGGCCTATCGTCTTTACCGTGCAGCAAATGTCAAGTCAGGAATTTATGAATCCGCATTTAGTCTTGGAAATATTTTTCTCGACCTAGGCGATTACACGAAAGCGTTGGAGATGAAATTCGTCGCACTGAATGTTGCCGACAGCATGCAATCGCAAAAGAAAACATCGCTCTGTTACAATTCCATCGGGATCATTTATTGGTACCAGAATAACAATACAAAGGCGCTGGAATATTATAAAAAGGCATTGGCTATTCAGCAACAACAAAAAGATTCCACAGGAATTTCCGGATCTCTCAACAATATTGGAATTGTGTACAAGGTTCTTGGCGACACTTCAACAGCATTGAAATATTACAAACAGGCACTGGAGTATGAAAACCCTCGAACCAACAAGAAAGGAATCTCAAACACCTTCAACAATCTTGGCACTTTATACCAGTCGGAAAAAGATTATGACCGTGCCTTGAAATATTATTTGCTCTCACTTGATTTGCGGAGGGAAATCAATAACCGCATTGGCGTTTCCACTTCACTTGCCAATATCGGTGCACTGTATCTGGAAATGAAGGACCTTCCCAAAGCGGAGCAATATGAATTGGAAGCATTGGGCATTTCAAAAGAAATTGGCGATTTGGTTGGTGTGGAGGAAATCTGTGAAACGCTTTCAGAAGTTTATTCCAAGAAAAATGACGGCATGAAGGCGCTCAAGTTTTACAAGGAGTTCATCAAGGCAAGGGATTCCCTGAACAATGAGGAAACCAAAAGAAGCATGGAGCGTATTGAAATGCAAAATCAATATGAGAATGAAAAACTCGCACTTCGTAAAGACCATGAAAAACAAAGTGCAATAGATGAATCCGAAAAGAAAAAACAAAAGCTTATCATCCTCGCGGTAACGGCAGGATTGGTGATGGTGCTATTGTTTCTAGGTTTTATTCTCAATCGTTTTCGCATTACGCAACGACAGAAAATGATTATTGAAAAACAGAAAATTATCGTTGAAGAAAAAAACAAATCTATTACCGATTCCATCAATTATGCTGAGCGAATTCAATCGGCACTGTTGACACAAAAGGAAACTTGGGAAGAAATAGTTCCTGAATATTTTATTCTTTTCAAACCGCGCGATGTGGTGAGCGGAGATTTCTATTGGGCATATTCGTCCAATGCGTACGCCGTTTGGTGTGCTGCCGATTGTACAGGTCATGGCGTTCCAGGCGCATTCATGAGTGTTTTGGGGATGAGTTTTCTCGATGAAATTGTTTCCGGCAAGAAAATATTTTCCACTGGACTTATTTTAAATCTGCTTCGTGAAAAAATAATTCATGCGCTTGAACAGCGTGGAAGGGAAATCCGACAACGTGATGGAATGGACATTTCAATTTTTTCATGGAACAAAAAAAACAATACAATTGAATTTTCAGGAGCGAATAATCCTGCAGTTATTATTCGCAAATCAGTAGCAGGCAATGAAGTGATTTTTCTTGAAGCCGATAAAATGCCCGTGGGTGTTCATAGCGGAGACTTGAAGGATTTTGGTAAACGTGATTTTCAATTGCAAAAAGGCGATGCATTATATTGTTTCACAGATGGCTATGCGGATCAATTCGGTGGAGAGAAAGGGAAAAAATTCAAATACAAACAACTTGAGGAAAAGCTGCTCGCGATCAGTGCAATGAAAATGTCAGAACAGAAAAATGTTTTGGATAAAACTTTCGAGGATTGGAAAGGTAACCTTGAACAATTGGATGATGTTTGTGTAATAGGCATCAGGATTTAACGCCTACTATTTTAAAATCATTTATATTGCAGTTCCCTTATTACACAGCTAACCCCAATGAAAACAAGAACCCTACTTCTTGCCCATCTTTTCTTTTGCCTCATTTGCATTCAGGCATCTGCACAACACACATCGTTGCAGCGACTTTACGGGCGCCTAATTGATACGACCAAAGCTCCGCGTGAAAAACTTTATCTCATTGAGGCAGCACTTATTGATGCGTGTGCAACGGATACAACACAATTTTCAAAATGGTGTGCCCAATACAATGAAGTTGAAAAGAAAATCAATCCAGCTTTTCAAAAATACACGCTCGCTGAACAGCAGGCTTTGCTTTTTCATATGAGAGGAGATGATCAAGCAGCACGAACGATTATTGATTCACTTTCACAAATTGTAAACAAGAAAGAGCTGTTGGCAAAAAAAGCTATGCTTGATTATTCACGTGCTGCCATTTTTTTTAGTGCTCATGATGAAGCAGAACATCCTGCAATAGAAACATTTTTTAAATCTTCCATTAAACTAGCACATGATCAAGGTAATTGGATGTTGGAAGGCTCGTACTGGTTAGTTTATTCGAAATATCGTTTCAATGAAAGATCAAAAAAAGAATTTGAAAATATGCAAAATGATGCATTCCTGTTTTCTGATTCTGCTATCGCCATTTTTCAAAGACATGGGATGACTTTCTTTTTCGAGAAGAGTACAATTTCAGAGGCTCGCGCCTATTACTTGGAGAAAAATAACAGCAAAGCTGAAGAACTTATTCTTCCCATGCTTTCGCTAGCAGAGAAAATATCTGACACCACATCACTTATGACAGCCTATTCCTTACTCGGTGGCATTTATGGAGCTGTTGAAAATTATCAGGAAGCCGTTAAATATAATTTGAAAGGAATTCAGCTCGCTGAAAAATTGAAAAGCTATGGCTATTTGAGTAATTATTGCCATCAAGTTATGTTTGATTATGCAAGTATCAAGGATACCCTAAAAGCATTGGAATATGGAAGGAAAAGCATTTTGTACAATGACCTTGCAAAAAACAATTACAATGACCCGCTAGTTAAGGGTGATTTTGGAGAATTGCTTTTGGGATTTGGTTTTATTGACAGTGCAAAATATTATCAGAAAATTGCTTTGGAAGAAAGAATTAAATTTAAAAATAAAGAAGGAGAACTTTATTCTTACAATTCATTGGGTAGAATATCCATCAAGGAAAAGAATTTTCAAGAAGCGGTGAGTTATGGAGAAAAGGCATTGGCAATTGAAAACGATCGACATTTTGGAATTTATGACGACAATATCTACCTGAATCTTTACCAAGGATATGAAGGACTGAAGAATTGGGAGAAGGCCTTTCTTTACATGAAAAAACATCAGCTTGCTATTGATTCGCTTGACAGCCTTAGTAACAAAACAAAAATTGGGGATATCCGGTCCGCATATGAAAAGAAACAGATGAAAGAACAATTCGATTTCAAACAAAATATTTCCAAAATAGAAAGCGAAAAACAAGCTCAGAAAAATTCATTTATTCGAAACCTATTATTGTTTGGAATCCTTTCTATTTTATTGATTCTTGTTTTTGTTTTCCGTAGTTACAGAATCAAAAATAAATCAAACATCCTGCTCGAACAGAAAAACACGGAGATCGCCATGCAAAAGGAAATCGTGGAGGAAAAACAAAAGGAAATTATTGACTCCATTCATTACGCAAAACGAATTCAACAATCACTTTTACCTACTGAAAAATATATTGAAAAAACATTAATTCGTCTGAATAAAAATAAAAACAATAAAACGTTTTGATGTGTCAACCTCCGTTTGAACACGTAAGAACATTAAACCATCGCATTTTATTTACAGGAAAGAATACTCACTTTTGCATGAACCAATAAGAATTTAATTTTTATAACTATTTTCAATTATGAAAAAGCAAATTACGTGCCTCTTGGTTTTTTTGGCAGGATTTTCCATTCAAGGATTTTCACAACCGACATTTACCATTTCCCCATCCAGCGGATGTAGTCCAGTGTGTGCAGGCTTCCAAGATCAGACGCCTAACGTTCTTACTTGGCTTTGGGATTTTGGTGATGCGTCCGCACCTTCCAACTTGCAGAGTCCAATGCATTGTTATACCATTCCTGCAACTTATACCGTAACGCTAATCGAAACACTTGCAAGTGGAACCACAACCTCAAGTGGTGTTGTAACGGTTTTTCCAAATCCTGTTGCAGCGTTTACATTTACACTTAATGGAAACAATAACGTTTCATTTTTGGATCTCAGCACTGGGGGCATAGCATCATGGCTTTGGAATTTCGGTGATGCAGGAACTTCTCAACAACAATTTCCTTCGCACACTTATTCTTCATCAGGAAATGAAACGGTATGTTTGTTTGTGGTGGATGCAAATGGATGTTTTGATACAGCATGTCAAACAATAATGGTCACTGGAATGAACGAATTCAATTCCAATGTAGGTTGGAACATTTTCCCAAATCCTTCCAATGGAAACATTTCCATTCAATTTTTTTCTCCATTGCAAAATCCTGAAATGCTTCGAGTGGAAAACATGTTGGGAGAATTAATTCTTCAAAAAGAAATTTCAACTGATCAAATAATTGATCTTTCCCAGGGGCCATCAGGAATTTATTTTGTTCGGATCGGAAATTCACCTGCGAAGAAATTGGTGATTGAATAATAATAGTTTTGGGTAAGAATAAAAAACATTTTGTTCAAAATTGGATATTTCACTTTCACTAGCATTACGAATGAAAACTTCCGTTTCAATACGATTGCTACTTTGTCTGCTCTCGGTTTTTGCCCTTGAACAAACAGCTTTCGCTCAGCAAACAATAAACAGTCGATTATTCAAAAGAATAATTGACTCCTGTAGTAATGTAGAAAGGAAACTTTGGCTGATAGAGCATAATTTTCAAGATGCCGCCAATGGCGATTCAGCGTATGCCCAGTCCTTGATTGCCCAGCAGGAGAAGACTGCAAAATTATTGTATCCTAATTCTTTCGGAATAATTTCGTTGCAGCAGAAAATGTTGAAATGCTTCCTGGCAAAGGATTTTCCAGGGGCAATGACTGCCATCGATGCCGGAATTGCATCAGCTGAAAAGGAAAAACAATTCTCCCTATTGTCGAGGTGCCTCCTATTGAAAACAATTGTGTTGACTTCAATAAAAAAGGATTTGGACGCCAAGACGATTGAAGAATTATTCACCCGGGCAATAACTGCCGCTAGAAAAAGCAAATCAGTAATTGCAGAAGCTGTGATTTGGTTTCGTTGGAGTCGTGTATATTATTTATATGGTGATAATCCCTCACTGGAAACAAAACAAAAAATATTCTCATATATTGATTCTGCCGAGACTTATTCGAAACGTTCTGGCTCCCTTTTTCTTTATGAGCGTGTTCTTCAATTCAAAGGTTTATACAATAATGACAACAGGAGAATGCGCATCGCTCAACCTCCTTTGCTGGAAGCAATTCAGATTTCAGAGCAAATACACGATACAACAGGATGGCTTTCGGCACTTGGTAATTTGGCAATGCTTTATGCTGAGATTGAAAATTACAAGCAGGCGGAAGAAATGAATGCAATGAATTTGAAACTCTCAATGGCCATCCATTCAAATTATAGAATCACTCATTCCTATTCAACACGCGCCAATCTATTTTCAATACAGGGGAAATTTGACTCTGCCATTGCAAACATGAGAAAAGCGATGCATTATGATTTTCTCGAAAGGAAAAAAGTTTCTGCTTTGCAATTTGGAAATTTTGGCGAATATTTATTGAGTGCCGGAATGATAGATTCCGCAAAATATTATCAGGAGATCGCACTTAAACTCCGTTTGGCAGGTGGAAATAGAGAAGGTGAATTGTATTCCTACATGTCACTGGCAACAATCGCTTTGGAAGAAAAAAAATATGACCTCGTGGTTTCTTATGCGCTTCGTGCCCTGGAAATCGAGAAAGTGGATCACTATATAATCTATACGGAACGTATTTATTTCCTTTTAAATAACGGATATGAAGGAATGGGAAACTGGAAACTGGCTTATTTTTATCTTGATCGGCGCACTGCTCTTAAAGATTCTGTTGATAAGGCAAACAACAAATCAGAAATGCTTTCCCTTCAGTCCGAATATGATGAAATGAAGTTGAAAAGTGAATTTGGATTGAAACAGCAATTGTCAAATGAAAGAGAAAAACAAACTTCTGAAAAAAATAAAGTTATAAGAAATAGTCTTGTTGGAGGGATAGGTGCAATATGCGTTATCCTACTTATTCTTGGATTTGCTTATCAGTCAAAAAGAAAAGCAAACAAACTCATTTCAAAAGAAAAATTGGAAGTTGAAAATCAGAAAGAGTTGGTGGAAATAAAACAAAAGGAAATTCTAGACTCCATTCATTATGCGAAAAGAATTCAGCAGTCACTTTTACCTACTGATATTTATATTGGGAAAAATATTAATCGTTTGAAGAAATAGTAATTCCAATTTGCGACAAGTCCAAGTTTATACGCCGCCTCTACTTAAATTGATTTCTTAGAAAAGAATACTTTTCTTGGAGCCATTCCAGGTCAAAGGCTTTTGTGAAATAACCCAACATTCATAAATGTGACCACGATTTTGGGTTAACACTTGGGGAGGACAGTCAGTAGATAAAATAAACATAATAATTCCAAGGCGAATCAGGTATCCAATTTTTTGCGGATAGAACAATGAAAGAAAATAGAATACTTACAGAATTGATGATAAAGAACATATTAAAAAACAAACACTCGTCAGTTTTACGTGAATTCGAATTTCTTCTTGTTTCAATTTCCTTTTATAAACTAAAATAAATCTACTTTTGACTAACTGATTTTTAGAACAATCTTATTTTTATAAATAATTCCCATTAATATGAAAACTCCCCTATTAACGATTAGCGAGGATTTCATAAATGAAATTCCTTTGTTAGAAGAATTCTGCACAACAAAACAGAAAAAATTGCTTCAACAAAGTTCAAAACATCATCTTTTTAAAAAGGATGAAGTCATCTTTTTTGATTTCCAACCTGCGCATTTCGTTTATTTGATTGGAAAAGGAAAAGTAAAACTTTGGAAAGACGGCATTCATTCGCACCACACCATAGTTTCTCTTGCAAAAGAAGGCCACATTTTCGGATTTAGGGGCGCCATTCAAGAATCAAACTATCTACTTTCGGCTACCGCATTGGAAGATTCGCTCCTCTATTTTATTCCAAAAAATATTTTCATTCAGGTTCTTAAGGAAAACCATGAATTACATTTCAAGATTCTTTGGTATTACATCACGCAATTGGAAAAAACAGAAAGACGCCTCCGAAATATGTCGGAAATGAATGTAAGAGAGAAAACAGCCGATTGTCTTTTAATGATGATTAATGAATTTGGATTAGAAAAAAACAAAAGCACGCTTAATATAAAAATCTCCCGGAAAGATTTGGCTGCCATTGCAGGAATTTCTGTTGACCGCCTGGTAAAACAATTGTCAGAATTTGAAGAGGAGAAAATCATTAATGCATCCGGACAAAATATTAATTTACTGAACAAGGAAAAGTTACAGGAAGTTATTGCTCCCTATATTGATAATAATTCTTAGGAAATCTTTCGCCAGGAATTCGTCTTTTTCGGTTGGTACTTCATCCGTATTGAAGTAGGTGATGAAGTAAGCCCTGTTGTGGGTAACAATAGGAAACTCTTGTGCAAAATCAGGACATTTTATTTACAATAGTTTTACGAATGAAAAACATCAATTGACATCCGACTACTATTTTACCTACGCTTGATTTCATTCACAGCAAAAATCTTTTGCTCAACAACAACAACCCGTTCGATTATTCAAAAGAATAATTATTCCCCACACGCATGAAGTGCTTAAACTTTGTCTTTCCGATTTAAATTTTCAGGAAAGTTCCACTGAAATATAAACAACAAAATGCTCGGAATTGATAATTGTCAGTGTTATGGGGGATTTTAAATTAATTACTCAAATCCCCTATATAAATTATTATTACTCTACTTTTTTTAGGTTATTTTTAAGGACAAATTAACCTCAATAAATATTTCTTTCTAATATGAAAACCCCGCCAGGTATTATTAGCACAGATGTCATAAATAAAATACCCTTATTGGAGGAGTTCTGTACAACAAAACAGAAGCAAATTCTTCAACAAAACTCAAAACACCATTTCTTTAAAAAGGATGAAGCCATCTTTTTTGATTTTCAACCCGCTCATTTCGTTTATTTGATTGAAAAAGGGAAAGTGAAACTTTGGAAAGATGGCATACATTCAAACAATCCTATCGTTTCCATTTCAAAGGAAGGTGGTATTATTGGATTTAGAGGAGCGATTCAAAATTCAAACTATGTTCTTTGTGCAACTGCATTAGAGGATTCACTCCTACATTTTATCCCCAGTAGTGTTTTTATCCAGTTGCTTCAAGAAAATCACCAATTGCATTTGAAGATTCTTTGGACTTACATCATTCAGCTGAATGAAACCGAAAGGCGACTTCGAAATATGGCTGAAATGAATGTACGTGAGAAAACAGCCGATTGCCTTTTAATGATGATCAATGAATTTGGACTTGAAAAAAACAACAGCACACTTAATATAAAGATCTCCCGAAAAGACCTGGCCTCAATTGCTGGGATTTCTGTTGACCGCTTGGTAAAACAATTATCAGAATTTGAGGAGGAGAAACTCATTACTGCATCCGGACAAAATATTAATTTATTGAACTTGGAAAAGTTGCAGCACGTTGTTGCACCGTTTATCGCCATCAATTCATAGGAAATCACGCAACACTTCTCGTTTCGCTTTTCTTGAAACAGACATCTGCCGTTTTTTTTTTAGCCAACTGCCTTTATGAAACCTTTTGAATATCATTCTCCAAATAAGGGGATATCTACAATTTTGTGCAGTAGAAAATTTGTTTCTCAAATCAATTGAACCTAAAAAGCATAAAAGTTAATACTGTCCATTAGTCTTCATTAAGAAAATCTATAAACATTATTGACAACCACCAAACAACTAGCTCCTGTAACACAAAAAATTAAAAATTAAATTTAAAACCATGAAAACAACCGCGAAAACCATCCGCTTCTTAGTGCCAACTGCTATTTTAGCATTTATGTTGGTGTTATTATTTCCACAATGCAAAAAGGACACACAAATTGTGGTGGTAACAGTTCACGACACTATTTCCGGAAAAACAATATCAGGACATTGTACCTACCCTGATTTCACAAATAACTTTGTGACAGCAAAAGGTGCATTGATCTCACTTTATCTTGGAACTTCTGTAAGTGGTAATCCAGTTGCAACAGCAATTGCCGATAGTCTTGGTAATTACCAATTGCCTTATTTGCTTCCTAATACCTATTATGTATACGCGAAGTACAATACTGCAAACCAAAATTTCAGAATAATTGATGGTATTGATTTTCATACAGACCCAACCGACTTGGGTTATGTAGTTGCTTTGGCTAATTCAAATGTCACTAAGAACGTTGTGCTTGCAACACAAGCTCCAACAGGAACAAGAATTCTGACAATCATCAAAGCAGATACAATTGGTAGCATGGGAACAAAAGCATATGTTCCTTTTGAGATTCACAGCAAAATTGAATGGTCAGCAGAATATTCAGGTGCAGGTAATGGAGGAATAAATGGAACAACATTAGCAGGTGGATTTTCAACATTTGGAAATAACTTTCCAAATTACGGATGGGGACTTCTGAATTTCTATTTTGATGAAGCTCACCCAATTAATGATACCATCAGAGGATACGTTTTACTTTCACACATTAATACATTTGAAGCACAAAGAGATACCCTATACGGCGGTTGTGTTCCAAAAACATTACAGGTTGACACATCTGGACGCACACGCGCAACTTGCAGAGCCGTTCCTATTACTGACACAGCATGGTATTATGTTAATTGTTGGGACAATACAGGCCACGTAGAAAAATACGGCAATGGATATGTTGCACACGGAACATTAAAAGCATTTTATAAAAGTGCTGCCGATGAAATTGAAGCTCCTCGTGTAACTGTTTGTGCGATTGACTCTGCCAATGCATGGAACGGAGTTGGACCAGGTTATCAAGGACCATACAGCAGAAAAATCAGCAAACAGATTGACATGTACTTTGAATTCCAAGGAGTAAATACTGCATGGAATCTTGCACACACTTCCTATAATAAGTATGCTGTTTTCGAAGGTCAATTTGATTTCAACCGTTCAGACTACTACGTGAAAACAACAAGTATCGGAAACACTGTCCACGTTACTCCTCACGTTCAATTGAAGGGCGCAGCAAATCAAAACTTCTAACACTTATTTTCTAGCTTTCAAATGCTAAGAATTAAAAAAACAATACTCACCCATTCGGTGAGTATTGTTTTTTTAATGAGCCAAGTAGATTATGAAATAATAGTGGATGATCTTATTATTCAAAAGCAAAAAGGCCAAATCCATTTTTTCATAGCAGAAACTATTCTGTAACTTTACAACATGAAATCAAGATTATTTATTTTCATTCTTCTTGTCACTGTGATTTCCGCTTGCAGTCCAACAAAAGAAACAGTACCTACTATTTTTGAAGGCAAAGTAGTTTATAAAATTTCTTACCCTGCCGACAACCCCTATAACAACATTCCATTTCTTCCTACAGAAACGCAATTGGCGTTTAAGGATGACAAAGTTTGTTTTGTAACCAGCGGAGGCATGGGACTTTTGGTTGTGGTAAATCTTTTGGACAATAAGTTGAAAAAATATTCCTCACTTCTGATTAACGATATGGGACAGAATATGGCTTTCCATGATACTCCAGAAGATGTAAAAGACCAAGAAAACGATCCTTTGTATAAAATAGAAACCACTGATGTAAAAAAAACAATTGCAGGTGTAGAGTGCCGAAAAGCAATTGTAAATGACATTACCCACAATAAAACATTTGATATCTATTTTTATGATAAAGTGAGAATGAATTATGGTGCAAGTCCCTATAAAGATTTTCATTATCTGATTATGGAATATCCACATACCAAATATGGGATGTCTATGCAGCTACAAGCAGAAAAAGTTGAATTCACTCCTGTCGACACAAACGTGTTCAACGTGCATGGCGAATTTCAATGGGTGGATAAGCGAACTTTTATGTCAACCATAAAAGACCTCAAGGTTCCAACTGGATTTGGCACGGAAAAACAAAAATAATTTTTCAAACAAATTGAAATATAAAATGAACAATCTTTCCGCATTTGAAAACCCTCCTGCCGATCATGCAAAAAGAATTTTTTCATTCCCCACATTATTCATTATAAATGTCTTACTAATCCTCTTCGTTTTCCCATCCTGTTCGAATCATCAAAAAACAGATGATGAAAATGAGCGGGACAAAATGTTGTCAAACAAGGTGAAAAAAATGACAGAGTTCACCACCAGCGTTTATTCCGGAATGGATCAGAAAGAATATATCAGTAGTGTTGTCTTTTTTGACAACAAAGGGTGTCTGTCAAGAGAAACGAAATACGCACCTGATGGAAGTACAGAAAGTTCCACTACATGCGAATATGACTTGAACGGTAACCGAATCGTTACAAAAGGAAGTATTGCAGATAGTAGCGCCTACAAAGAAACAAGGAGTTATGATGGTGACAATAACCGCATAGAATTAATTCACTTTCTATCAGTGAATACTTATAAATACCGCAATATTGCCTCTTATGATAAGGAGGGGAGAATGATTGGACTTGATTGGTATTGGCCGTCTGGCTTATGTGAAAAAAGAAAGTATTCGTATGAAAATGATACTAAAATAAAAGAGGAAGCCTTTTCTCCAACTGGAGATCTTCTTTATTCCTGGGCTTATAAATATGATAAGAACAATAACTTGATTGAAGCGGTTCAACACAACGCAAACAATTCTGTTCTTAGCAAAATTTTATATGTGTATGGGAACTACAATTTGTTAGCCAAAAAAACATTTTACGCGGGCGAGTCCGTTCAGAATTCTCAAACATATGAATACAATAAGCATGGCTTACTTGTAGGTAAGGCGGATTATAATCCATACGGAAAAATATATGCAAAGTACAGGTATGAGTATGAGTTCTTCCAGTAAATCTTTCTCAAATCTTGTTGATCATCTTCGGAAATATTAGTTCAGAGCAGGTGTTCGCGCGGTTGCAAAAAAAAATAATTTATAATTCAAAACAACAAAATAGACATTGGTCGCTTTTTTTTTAGCCAACTGTCTTTCTGAAACCTTTTGTATGTCATTCTCGAGAATTCAACAATTAGGCACTTTTGCTACATCTAAAACAGTTGTACTTATTGTTACTCTCGCAGATTCAATAGACTTCAAAAAAATCAACATTACTTAAAAATAAAAATCATGAAAAAAATTTTATTTTCCCTTGCAACTCTAGGTTTGAGTGCCTTTTCCGTTAAGGCGCAAATCACGGTGACATCCAGTGATTATATTGATGTGAGCTCTCCCCTAACGCAATACATTGATACAAACACTACAATTACCCCAGGATCTGCTGGTGCCAATGCCGATTGGAACTTTACAGCGTTGCATGCGCATGATACAATCATAAGCACTTTTACATCTGCGTCCTCTGGACTATTAGGGTCGAATTACACAAATGCAAATGTGTGTATGCATCTGGACACTAATTATTTTTATTTTGATACCACTTCCACTAAATTGGACTTTTACGGAGTTGCTGGTGATTTATTGGGAAACTCTGTGAATAATGCGCAGGTTTATAGTAATCCTCAGACAATAATAACTTTCCCTTCAACCTACTTTACTGCTTTTACAGATACCGCAGCCTATGATGCAAAATTTGTTTATGGCGCATTGTATCAAGGTTATTTTGTTGATTCAGTAAGAGAAAAAGAAACAATTATTACCTCTTCAACCATTGATGGCTGGGGCACGGTACACACGCCACATGGTGGTTTTTATTGCCTGCGTCAGAACATCGTAAAACATTCAATTGACAGCACTTGGGCAAAAATTGTTGTTGGACCTTACCACTATTGGATTAGTCTTTTTACAGCCAACACAAATACACAATCCTATTCTTATGTTTCAAATACAGCTGGTCCAATTGTTGACATCGAGTATTATGCTGATAGCAATGTAATTTATCAAGTTAAGTGGAATTCAGTTGTTGGAGATGTTGGAGTTTCTTCAATCGAAAACCAATCTTCTGTTAATGTTTTCCCAAATCCAAGTCAAGGCGAGTTCTCTGTTGCGATTAATGCTCCAGAAAACGAAGACTATTTGATGAAGGTTATTGATATGACAGGACGAATTGTATATAATGAAACATTGCATATTGCAAAAGGAAAAAATCTAAATGCTATTTCTGTTGAAGGAATTAGTGAAGGTTTATATATGCTTCAGATTACTGCTTCAAATGGAAGTATGAAGTGTTTGCCGATTACAATAACAAAGTAAAATCGTAGAGTATAAAAGAAACCTTGCTGAAAAAATTGGCAAGGTTTCTTTGTTATCAAAAGTGCCGCATGTTTTAAAAACAGGCTTTTGTCGGTTTTTTTTTTGTCATTTGTCCACCCATAAACCTTTCTTAATCATTTGTCAATACATGTTTTTAGAGCATTTTTGTTGAGCTTTACTGCAAAGAAAATCTCTTAATAAAAACATCATGAAAACAATTAAAAAACACATTCTCGGTTTTAGCCTTTCCGCTAAGATTCACAAAATGAAAATAATTCTTTTGGTTTTATTTTCTCTCCCATTTATGAGTTTTATGTCAATGCTTTTCGACCCTACTCCTCCTACAGGATATTCAGGATCGCCTTGCGATGGTAGTGATTGCTCTTCCTGTCATAGTGATTTTGTTGTCAATTCTGGAATAGGTTCTTCATCCATTACAAGTAATATTCCCGCTGGTGGATATATTGGTGGTAATACATACAGCATAACTGTAACAATAAATTATACTGGCCGAAATTTTTTCAACTTCGAGCTTAGCCCACAAAAATCCAATTGCACATCGTTTGGCACCCTAACTTCAACTCCTTCAACTATAGTTACAACATCCGGTGGATTGCAATATATCAGAGGAAACAATCATATTATAAATCCCAATACAGCTTCGTGGACATTCAATTGGACAGCCCCAATAGCAGGTTCAGGATGCGGCACTTTTTATGCATGCTTTAATGCAGCGAATGGCACCGGTGATGAAACAGGAGATTATATTTATGTAGCTTCATTAGCAGCTTGTGAGCCAGGCCCACTAGGAATTGCGATTTCAAATTCAACAAATGTTGCTTGCCGAAATGTATGCAATGGAACCGCTACGGTAAGTGCAACTGGTGGCACACCTCCTTATACTTATTCATGGAATTCTTCTCCTACACAAACCACTGCTACTGCTACAGGATTGTGCGCAGGTAGTTATACTGTAACTGTTACAGATGGAGTGAGTGCCACACAAACTGCAACTGTTGCAATTACACAACCTGCAGCCGTACTATCAACAACAATGGGTTCTACTAACCAAACAAACGTGACACCTGACGGTACAGCAACAGCAACACCTGCGGGCGGAACAAGTCCTTATACATACGTTTGGAATCCTGGAGGACAGACCACACAAACTGCAGTTGGACTCGCTGCCGGAACTTACACAGTGACTGTTACGGATGCACATGCCTGCACAACAACAAACACCGTGTCAATTATTAGCACAGTTGGTGTGAATTCTTTAGATATTTCATCAGAACTCAATGTGTATCCAAATCCAAGTAGCGGATTGCTTTTTGTAGAATTAAACTCACTAAATAACGAAAGTTATTCTCTACAATTAATAAACCTAACGGGTCAAATAGTATATCATAAGGATCTTTCTTTTTCAGCAGGAAAAAACATCACAACTATTTCAACTGATGCAATCGAAGAAGGCCTTTACATTTTACAATTATCATCCGAGGTTGGAGTTAAACGTATTCCAATCTTGATTACCAAATAAGTCTATTAATAAAGTAGTAGAGTCGATGCGACAAGCATCTCGGTGGAACAACAATGTGGAGATTCAGGTATTTCGCCTGAATCTCCATATACCGCCGATTATTTATCCCCTTTCTTTTTAGTCCCTTCTTTACAAATTGGTTGTTCTGCAACACCAATTGGCTAAAACTGTTCCAACATAAAAACATTCCAAATTCCAATTACTTTTACAGTATGATTGAAATTGGAAGAACGCTCATATCAGATGATCTGGTAGAAAAACAATTTGTATGCGATCTAAACGCATGCAAAGGTGCTTGTTGCATTCATGGAGATTCTGGTGCACCTCTAGAAGATGATGAAACAAAAATCCTGGATGAAATTTATCCGAAAGTCAAACCATACATGACGGCGAAAGGAATTGAAGCTATTGAAAAACAAGGGCGATGGATGACCGATACAGATGGTGATAAAGTAACACCATTGGTGGACGAAAATAAAGAATGTGCTTACACCATTTTTGAAAAAGGAATTGCATTTTGTGGAATTGAAAGAGCCTGGAAAGATGGAAAAATAAAATTTCAGAAACCGGTTTCTTGTCATTTATATCCTGTGAGAATCACTGCTTACAAAAAATTTGATGCGGTGAATTATGAAACATGGGACATTTGCAAACCCGCTTGTGCATGCGGAGAAAAAATGGAAGTTCCCGTTTACAAATTTGTAAAGACCGCGCTGATTCGCAAATATGGAACGGCGTGGTATAAAGAATTGGACGCTGCTGCGAAGTTTATTGAGACAAAAGAAAAAAAGAAAAAGTCTTAAGAAATTCACGTCTCCTTTTTATTCTAAAAAACTACACTTTGGTAATTGACAATTATCAGTTTCTGTTGGTGGGATTCATTCTGTCGTAATGTTCATTAAAGCAAATTGAAACAACATTTTTTATCATTTACTTTTCGCTCACGTTCAAGGTCGCATCAATCCTAAAGAACTGATGGGTTACCATTCGTTATCAACAAAGGATTTTTTTTTCAGTGTTTAAAACTCGGAGTCTTTGTTAATTGAAATTCTTTGGTCGTTACCACAATTTTCTAAAAATTTGCCTGGAAGAAAATCATCAAATATATTCTCATAACAACTCAACCGTAATTCATTCAATAATATAATTGAGCAGGCCAAGGCCTGCTTTTTTCGCCAACAATATAAAAGTGTCCGTCAAGTACATCCACTAACCCGCCAAAGACTAGAATTTTTATGACCGAATCAAGTGAACCTATTCTCCAGGAGAATAAAGATCGTTTTGTGCTTTTCCCAATTCAGCACAATGATATTTGGGAAATGTATAAAATGGCCGAAGCGAGTTTCTGGACAGCGGAAGAAATCGATTTGTCACCGGACCTTTCTGATTGGGCAAATAAATTAAGTGATGATGAACGTTTCTTCATCAAAAATGTTCTTGCGTTTTTTGCAGCGAGTGATGGAATTGTAAATGAAAATCTTGCCATCAATTTCATGCGCGAAGTTCAATTTCCAGAGGCTCGTTGTTTCTATGGTTATCAAATCATGATTGAAAATATTCACAGCGAAACGTATTCGTTGTTGATCGATACCTATATCAAAGATCCTGTTGAGAAAGATCATTTGTTCCATGCTGTTGATACGGTTCCTGCTGTGAAAAACAAAGCGGATTGGGCCATGCGCTGGATTGCAAATGGAACTTTCGCAGAACGATTGATTGCTTTTGCAGCAGTCGAAGGAATTTTCTTTTCCGGTTCATTCTGCTCCATTTTCTGGTTGAAGAAACGCGGACTTATGCCTGGCCTTTCATTCTCTAATGAATTGATTTCTCGCGATGAAGGTTTGCATTGCGATTTTGCCTGTCTGCTGTACACGAAATACCTCAACAACAAACTTCCCGAACAACAAGTCATTGATATTATTTCAAATGCCGTTTCAATTGAAAAAGAATTCGTGACAGATTCAATTCCCGTAAAATTAATTGGAATGAACGCAGATTTAATGTGTCAGTATATTGAATTTGTTGCTGATCGTTTGTTGCTTTCCTTGGGATGCAGAAAAATTTACAATGCAACGAATCCATTCGACTTCATGGAAATGATTTCGCTGCAGGGGAAAACAAACTTTTTTGAGAAGCGTGTTGCGGAATATCAGAAGGCAGGTGTTGCAGGAGATAGTTCGAAAAATGTTTTCAGTCTCGACGAGGATTTTTAGTAACTCAAAAACGATCTGTCCAGAAATAATTTAGTCTTCAAAAAATATTTTATAAAAAACACTTATGTACGTTATTAAACGCGATGGAAGTAAAGAATCCATAAAATTCGACAAGATCACCGCACGCATTCAAAAACTCTGTTATGCACTCGATGCTGTGCATGTCAATCCTGTTGAGGTTGCAATGAAAGTAATTCAAGGGATTTATCCTGGTGTTACAACTAGTGAACTCGACAATCTCGCCGCTGAAACTGCCGCGTCACTTACCACAACACATCCTGATTATGCATTGCTCGCATCGCGCATTGCTGTTTCAAATCTTCATAAGAATACGGAGAAATCATTTTCCAAAACAATGGAGATGCTTTACACCTATCTCGATCCAAAAACTGGACAGAAAGCGGCCCTCATTGCAGATGATGTTTTTGAAATAATAAAAAATAATGCACAGCTTCTCGACTCATCAATAATCTATGATCGCGATTTTGGTTATGATTATTTTGGATTTAAAACATTGGAGCGTTCGTATCTTTTGAAATTGCACGGAAAAGTTGCTGAGCGTCCACAACACATGATCATGCGCGTTGCTGTTGGAATTCATAAGGAAGATATTGAATCTGCAATTGAAACCTACAATTTGATGAGTGAACGTTGGTTCACACATGCAACGCCAACACTTTTCAATGCGGGAACTCCAAAACCACAAATGTCTTCTTGTTTTTTATTGACAATGAAAGATGATAGTATTGATGGCATTTATGATACTTTGAAAAATTGTGCAAAGATTTCTCAAAGCGCAGGCGGAATTGGCTTAAGCATTCATAACATTCGTGCAACAGGTTCGTACATCAAAGGAACAAATGGAGTGTCGAATGGAATCATTCCAATGCTTCGCGTTTTTAATGACACTGCCCGTTATGTTGATCAAGGTGGTGGAAAAAGAAAAGGTTCATTTGCAATTTATCTTGAACCATGGCATGCAGATGTTTTTGAATTTCTTGACATGCGCAAGAACAATGGAAAAGAAGAAATGCGAGCACGTGATTTATTCACTGCTATGTGGACTCCTGACTTATTCATGAAACGTGTGAAAGAAAATGGCGATTGGTCTTTGTTCTGTCCGAATGAAGCACCGGGACTGGCCGATTGTTGGGGTGATGAATTTGAAAAACTTTACACACGATACGAAGCAGAAGGAAAATTCCGCAAACAAATTAAAGCGCAAGATCTTTGGTTCGCAATTCTTGAGTCACAAATTGAAACTGGAAATCCTTACATGTTATTTAAGGATGCTGCAAACAAGAAAAGCAACCAACAAAATCTTGGAACAATAAAATCCTCTAACCTTTGCACGGAAATTATTGAATACACGGCACCTGATGAAATTGCGGTTTGTAATTTGGCATCACTTGCACTTCCACGATTCGTTGACAAAGGAACATTTGATCATCAGCGTTTGTTTGACATTACCTATCACGTCACAAAGAATTTGAACAAAATCATTGACGGGAATTATTATCCAGTTCCAGAAGCCCGTCGTTCCAATATGCGGCATCGCCCAATTGGTTTGGGAATTCAAGGGTTGGCCGATGTTTTTATTTTATTACGTCTTCCATTTGATTGTGAAGAGGCAAGAAAATTGAATGCAGAAATTCACGAGACAATTTATTACGCTGCAATGACAGCATCAAAAGATCTCGCAAAAAAAGATGGGCCATATGAAACGTTTGTAGGTTCTCCTGTGTCAAAAGGAATTTTCCAATTTGATATGTGGAACGTTACTCCAAGTTCACGTTGGGAATGGGATATTTTGAAAGAGGAAGTAAAAACACATGGCGTTCGCAATTCACTTTTGCTTGCACCAATGCCCACCGCTTCAACATCACAAATTCTCGGCAACAATGAATGTTTCGAGCCGTATACTTCCAACATTTACACACGACGAGTTTTATCAGGAGAATTTGTTGTGGTGAACAAACATTTGCTGAAAGATTTGGTGAAGCTTGGTTTGTGGAATGATAATCTGAAAAATAAAATCATCGGAGCGAATGGTTCTGTTCAGGATATTCCGGAAATTCCACAGAACATAAAAGATTTATATCGTACCGTTTGGGAAATCCCACAACGCGCGCTCATCGATATGGCTGCTGATCGTGGTGCTTTCATTTGTCAATCACAATCGCTTAATCTTTTTGTGCCAAGCGCGAATTTCGCAAAACTCACTTCCATGCATTTTTATGCTTGGGAAAAAGGTTTGAAAACAGGAATGTATTACTTGCGAACCAAAGCCGCAGCCGACGCCATTAAGTTTACTGTTGATCAGGCCGCATTGACCCAACCGAATGTTGAAGCGGAAACAGAAAACATTTCCACAGAACAAAGATTATCTGAAATAGCTTGTTCACTGGATAATCCGGATGCATGTGAAGCGTGTGGCAGCTAATTGACTCTTTTAAATAAAAATTGAAAAATCCTTTCATTGAAAAATGGAGGGGTTTTTCATTGTACCTACCGACATCCTTTTGAGCAAAAGCATAAATCATCATAAGGTAATTCGTACATTCACAATCTGAATAGAATTTCCCTACAATGAATTTCCATCTTTCAAATCGTATTCCATTTTCTGCAATATTTTATTTTTTCTTTTTTTTATTATTGGCAATTCCTCGTCTTGCCATTTCCCAAAACGATTCCTTGCTTTCACTTGTCAAAAACGCAGGATCGGACACAGCAAAGTTTCGAATTTGCAATCAAATCAGTGTGAAGCTTTCTCCAACTGATAATAAATCATCTATCTATTTCGCGAAACAAGCACTTGAGATTGCAACAAAAAGAAAGAACAATCTCGAAAAATCTGAAGCGATGAATAATCTTGCGTACGCACTTTATTACTCCGGAGAAAGTGATACGGCTTTGAATATTTTTCATAAATCCATAAAATTGGCAAGAGCAGTTGGAGACAGTAATAATGTGATTTTTGCAATGAACAAATTGGGATTCATTTATCGAGAGAAAGGTGATTATCCCAAAGCCTTGATTTCCTACAATCAAGCATTGACTTCCAATATTGGAGAAAAAAATGTAGAAGAAGCCGCAAATTCTTATTTGAATATTGGTGTCATTTATAATGATCAGAAAAATTATAAAGATGCTTTACGTTATGAAGAAACTGGTTTGCGTTTATATCAAAAGGCAGGTAATGAATCTCGTGTTGCAAATTCATATGCCCGAATTGGAAATACGTATTTGGATTTAACGGACACCATAAAAGCAATTGACTATTATGAAAAGTCATTGGCGCTTTTTTCAAAAAGCAACAATCTTCGTGGCATTGCTGTTTGTCTGAATAACCTTGCAAATATTTATAACTATCAAAATAACATTCCGAAAGCAATTGATTATTACAATCGCGCTTTGGAAATTCGTGAGAAAATTGGAGACAAGAATGGGATTGCATTAATCTGCAATAATCTTGGAGATTTATACATTGAAGACGGAAAATTTGATCAGGCTATTCTGTACGAAAACAAAAGTCTCGCTCTCGCACGTGAACTTGACTATCGCGATATGATGAAGTCTGATTACCTATCGCTTTCCAAAGCATATGAGAAACTAGGTGATGATAAAAAGGCATTGGATTATTACAAACAATATTATGAAATCAATGACAGCATTTTTAATGAAAAAAACAGCGAACAGGTAAATGAGCTAAATACAAAATTTGATACGGAGAGACGACAGAAAGCCTTTGAATCACTTGCCAAGGAAAACAATCTGAAAGCTGTTGCGCTAGATGAACAGAAAAGAAGAAATCTGTTTATGGGATCTGCTCTGGTGTTGTTGGTGATTCTTGTTTTTGTCATTTATAGAAATGCAACAAAATCAAAACAAGCAAATGTTATTCTTGAAAAACAGAAAAATGAAATTGCCTTGCAGAAAAAAATTGTTGACGAGCAACATCACGATATGCTCGACAGTATCAACTATGCAAAACGAATTCAATTCGCCGTTCTGCCAACACAAGAAGAAATGCGCGAACTTTTTCCTGGTTCATTTGTGTTTTTCCGTCCTAGAGATATTGTTAGTGGGGATTTCTGGTGGATTGGGAAAAGCGGAAAAACAAAAATTGTGGCAGTGGTAGACTGCACAGGCCATGGCGTTCCTGGCGCATTCATGTCATTGATTGGGAATACCGCACTGAATGAAGTCGTAAAGGAAAAACACATTACTGATCCAGGAGAAATTCTTACACAAATGGCAAATGTGGTTGTTGCTGCACTTAAACAAACCAACTTTGATAGGCCCGAAGGAAATTTGCTCTCCATGAAAGGTGTAAAAGACGGAATGGACATATCCCTCTGTTGCATTGATGAAGAAAATAATGTGTTAAAATTTGCTGGCGCAAATAACCCGTTGTATTATATTACAAATGGAGAAATGCACGAAATAAAAGGCGATCGTCAACCTGTTGGTGTTTTTCAGGGACACTTGAAACCTTTCACCGTTCATACCATTCCACTGAAAGACCTTGATGCATTCTATATGTTCACAGATGGATTTGCCGATCAGTTTGGTGGCGCAAGTGGGAAAAAATTCAAATACAGTCAACTCAAGGAAACCTTATTGACAATCAGCGGCAAGAATCTAGCTCAACAAAAAAACAGTATTGAAAAAACTTTTGATGATTGGAAAGGGGAGCTCGATCAGGTGGATGATGTTTTGTTGGCAGGGGTAATAATAAAGTGAACTTGTTTCCTTGTTTCAAAATCCTAAATCTTGACCAATTATTGCCAAAGGCCGTCCACCTGACAAATAAGCTTTTTATTAGCCGACAGGTTTCCTACATTTATTGTAAATGAAACCGAGAACATTTTTTCTATTCGTGTTCGTGCTTGTCATTGTTCCTGCGTGCAAAATATTTCACTTCAATCACATTAATCCTTACAATGATTTTACTTCCGACCAGCTGCACAATTACGAAGTAAGCAAAATCAAAATCATTACCACAGACAGTCTAACAATTTTTCCAGGAACAAGTTTTTCCATTGGCGTTATTGCTGAAACGCCTTTCCATAAAGAATTAAAAACACGTGGACTTTGTAATGGATTTGTGAATTGGAACAGTTATTCCGTTCATGTTGAAGGGGGAACCTTTGATCGTGGGGAAATAATTGTTTCAACTGATCCGCGAATAGCAAAAGATTTTCTGAAAATTTCCGTCACACCTTTTTTTTATCCTGAACTGAAACAGGAAATTGAATTGCCTATTTCCTACAAAACAAAATTCATTGTCAATTGCAAAGGCCAAAATGGTCTTGGTGGTTTTAATGGCCTTTCAGGTGAAGAACTTCATGGACTTGACACAACAAAAAATTGGAAATCATACGATGGCCATCAAGGACAAAACGGAACGGATGGAGAAACGGGAGCAGATGGTTGTATCGCTGATGTTTTCGTAAAAGCAAAAATGGTTTCTGAAAAAAGAATGATAAGTGTTCTCGTAATCAATCATTGCAATAATCTTCATTCTGTTTTTTTGATTGATCCTGATGTAGGTTCACTTCTTGTTGACGTAAGCGGTGGCAATGGTGGTGATGGCGGAAATGGTGGCAATGGAGAAAAAGGTACAGATGGTGCTGGCGCTTCTTATGTTGAACCAATGCCCTACCCTCAGCACATAGAATTTTATCAGCAAAATGTTTTGTTCAACGGACCCTACGCTCCTAACATTGATCTCCGTGTTGATTCCACAAAAAACCCAAGTGGTAATGGCGGAAATGGTGGATTCGGCGGAAATGGTGGAAATGCAGGTCGTGGTGGAAATGGTGGCGTAGCAATCATTCATCTTGATTCTTCTGCTGTGGAATGGAAAAATAAAATTGTCGTCAACAACAGCGGTGGAAAATCTGGCAACAAAGGAGCTGGCGGATACGCAGGAAGGGGCGGAAGAGGAGCCTATGGAATGTTGAGCAAACAAAGTGGAGAAGCTGGTTTTGTTGGTGCTGATGGAAAAAATAACGAAGTTGGGAAACTAGGCACTTCCACAATTTTTCGAACCGAAAAAGTGAAGATGATTTGGTGAGGAAAATGATGTGCAGATTTCAGATGTGCAGATTAAAAATGATTCTTTTGCGTGAGGGATAGTAGCGGTTACCCTCCCAATAGAAATGTTGGGACGAGGAGTAATAGCGGGAGCCCGATCCTCCCAACCCCAACAATTCTGTTGGGGGAATTGGGAGCACGCCCTGAAAAATTGAATATCCATTATTGAATATCCAATGTAGAAAATCGAAGTGAAAATTAGGAGAGCCTTCGCTATTCGATATTCTGCAATCGATATTCGACATTCAAAATCCTACTTGAGAAAGTCTATGATAAGAGAACCAATCTTTTCTCCTTCCACCAAAAAACCATCGTGACCAAACGGAGAATCGATTTCCACAAATTTTGCATTGGGAATATGCTCTGCCAAAAATTTCTGCTCATTCACAGGACAGAGATTATCACTGCTGATGCCGATGCAAATAGTTTTTGCTTTTATTTTTTTCAACACATCTTCCACTCTTCCGCGATCACGCGCAACGTTGTGAGAATCCATTGATTTTGTCAATAGAAAATAGGAATATGCATTAAAACGCTTCACCAATTTTTCACCTTGATAATGAATGTAAGATTCGGAACGGAAATTTTCTATTCGATCATCCGTATCTGTTTGTGTATTTACAAATGCCTGATAATTTCTGTAAGTCAACATTCCAATTGCGCGTGCCGTTTTTAATCCTTTCGCACCAGCATTCGCATTTTTTTCTCCATAGGTGGGATCCGTTTCAATGGCCAATCGCTGCGCGGTATGAATTGCAATTCCCCAAGCGCTCTCACGCGCAGCCGTCGCAACCAATGCAAGATTTTCAATTCGATCACTTTCCATGATGCCCCACTCCACACATTGATAACCGCCCATCGATCCACCAATCAACAAATGAATTTTTTCAATTCCCAAATGTTCACGCAATAAAATTGTTGCATGCACGATATCACGAATTGTAAAAACCGGAAATTCGCCGAAATAAGGTGAATTGTTTTCGGGATTAATACTCATCGGTCCCGAAGATCCATAGCACGACGAAGGAATATTCATGCAAACAATAAAATATTCTTCTGGATCAATTGCTTGTCCAACACCAATCAAATCGGGCCACCAATCCACACAATCGGCACTTGCAGTAAGGGCGTGACAAACCCAAACCACTTTACTTTTCCCTGCAATGAAGGTTCCCGAAGTACAATACGACAAGTCTAAACCTGAAAGGGTTATTCCAGATTCAGTCGCAAAAGGCTTTTTGCTATGAAAAATGTCTGTTTTCATTGAAAGATTGGTCGAAGATAATGAGTTTTGCTTCTTGGAAGTCCCTTGGGGAGTAAAGCTTTTCTATCTTTGAAATCTCGAAAAACTCCTATGAAAGTACAACTACAACGCCTTGACGATGCTTTTCAATTTGAAGCGAAAAGTGAAGAGGGAAATTCTGTCATCTTCGATATCGCTCCTGAACAGGGAGGAAAAGGAAAAGGCATTCGTCCGATGCAAAGTTTATTGATGGCGCTTGGTGGATGTAGCGCAGTTGATATCATCATCATCCTGAAAAAACAAAAACAGGAAATCACAGATTTCAGAATAGAAATTGACGGTGAAAGGGAAAAAGAAAAAGAACCCGCTCTTTGGCAAGACGTTCACGTGATTTACCATCTCGACGGAACCATCGAACCCGAAAAAGCAAAACGTGCTGTTCAATTATCGATGGAAAAATATTGTTCTGTTGCTGCAACGTTAGAAAAAGCGGATGCAAAAATTACTTGGGAAGTTCGTGTGAATGGAAATCTAATTTCATAACTGCTCGTAACTACTTACCCCGAACTCAAAAATAAAATGAAGCCAGAAACAAAAGCCATTCGAATTCAAAACGAACGTTCACAGGAACATGAACATTCTGTTCCGTTATTTCTAACGTCAAGTTTTGTATTCGATGATTCGGAACACATGCGTGCAACATTTGCGGATGAAAATGAAGACAATATTTATTCCCGTTTTTCAAATCCAAATGTGAATGAGTTTGTGGATAAAATGTGTGCGCTCGAAGGAACAGAAGCTGGTTTTGCTACGGCGTCCGGAATGTCGGCAATCGTTGCATCATTTCTGGCATTTCTGAAAAGTGGTGATCACTTGCTTGCCTGCAGTTCCATTTTCGGATCAACGCATACGGTCATTTCAAAATATTTGGTGCGCTGGGGAATCACATTCACCTATGCAGACATCAACAAACCTGAAACTTGGGAAGCGTTGATTCAGAAAAATACAAAAATGATTTTCGTAGAGACACCAACGAATCCCGGTTTAGATTTAGTGGATTTGGAATGGCTCGGACAATTGGCGAAAAAACATAAAGTGTTGTTGAACGTTGACAATTGTTTTGCAACACCAGCACTACAACAACCCGCACACTATGGCGCCGATCTCATCACACATTCGGCAACCAAATTCATTGATGGACAAGGCCGAGTTCTTGGTGGTGCTGTTCTAGGAAAAAAAGAATTGATCAAGGAAATTTATTTGTTCTGCAGAAGCACAGGTCCATCACTTTCACCTTTCAATGCTTGGGTACTTTCAAAAAGTTTGGAAACACTTCATCTTCGAATGGAACGTCATTCAGAAAATGCATTGAAACTGGCTTCCATGTTGCAGCATCATCCGCTGATAGCAAGTGTGAAGTATCCATTTCTGCTTTCGCATCCACACTATGCCATTGCAAAAAAACAAATGAAATCCGGTGGTGGAATTGTAACCTTCGAATTAAAAGGAGGTCTTGCGCATGGAAGAAAATTTCTTGACAGTATAAAAATGTGTTCGTTAACTGCGAATTTGGGAGACACGCGCACAACTATTACACATCCAGCTTCCACCACACATTCCAAACTTACCGAAGAGGAACGCCAGAAAACAGGAATCACTGCAGGACTTGTAAGAGTTTCTGTGGGACTTGAACACATTACAGATATCGCGGCTGATATTGAACAAGCACTTGACAAATTGAAATGAATTCTGCAATCAAGAATAGTTTGTTGTTTGTTTTCCTTCTGATTTTTTCAGGGAGGGAAGTGTTTGCGCAGCGTTCGGGATATCACATTAAAAATTATACACCGAAAGATTACCTTGGCTTCAACCAAATGTGGCAGGCGACGCAAGATAAAAATGGGTTACTCTATTTTGCAGGAACGTCTTCCATTTTTGTTTTTGACGGTACAACTTTTCAAAATGTTCTTGTAAAATCCGGTTCTGCCAATCGACAAATCATGATTGATAGCACAACTGGAATTATTTATGTTGGCGCAGTTGGTGAGTTCGGATATTTGCAACGCGATTCTGTTAATGGCAAATTGGGTTTTGTATCATTAACCACATCGCTCGATTCGAACCAAAAAACATTTTCAGACATCTGGAAAGTTTTTGGTGCAAATGGAAAAATCTATTTCCAATCAACAGAACGTATTTTCATTTGCAAGGAGAAAAAAATAATTGGCACTATTGAAGCTTCACGCGAAAAGGGATTTGCATTGATGTTTCAATCTAACGGAAAATTATTCGTGCGGCAACGAACCGTTGGATTAATGGAAATTGTCAATGACAAATTGCAATTGTGCCCGGGTGGTGAACGATTTGTAAACACCCGCCTTCTGGGAATGATTCCATGGAAAAATCAGAAGAGTCTTATTGTGAGCAGCGACAGCGGCTTTTTTGTAATGGATCCAAAACTCAATTCAAGATCGGTCACCTGGTTTTCTACATTGTCGGAAAAAGCCGATACATTTTCAAGCTATCATGGTGCATTAGGTTGTGAATGGGTGAATGATTCCACCTTTGCTGTTTTTACACGATCTGGAATTGGATTTTATAATCGGAATGCTCAACTGATTGAGATTCTGAATAAAAAATCTGGACTCGGTGATGAATCGATTGCAGATGTTTTTGTTGATCGACAGAAAAACATTTGGCTGATGCATAATAACGGAATCAGCAAGGTCAGCTACAATTCACCTGCGCTTTTTTTCAGCGACCAGTCGGGTTTTTCCGGAACCTTGCAATGGCTGATTCGATATCAGGGAAATCTTTTTGCAGGTACAACGGAAGGATTATTCATTGAATGTTCCAATGTGAATGGTTCTCCAAGCAATTTGCGATTTAAAAGGGTGGAAGAAATTCCACATACAGAAGTATGGAACCTCACCATATTAAAAGGCGATTTATTCATCAGCACAAGCGAAGGGCTTTTTTATTCCCATAATGGCAAAATTGAAAAGTTTTCGTCCCAATACATCAACCGTGTTTGTGAATCACCTAATCCAGATGAATTCATTGCGATGGAAAAAGGCGGAATGTCTGTTTACAGTTTTATTGACGGACACCTTCCGAAATTAATTCGTCACTATGAAATTCCTGGAGAAGATATTATCAGGATTGGCAGAATCAATTATGCTTCGAAGAAAAATGACCAATATGATTTCTGGTGTGCGAATCGATTCAAGGAGGTCATCCATGCCCGGTTCAATGTCAACGACACGAATTTTACCATTCAACGTTATGACACAACAAATGGACTACCGATGGAACAAACATATATGGTTGTTGTCGGTGATTCCACTTATTTTTTCAGTGGAACAAAAGCTTACAGATATATTCCTTCACGAGCTACTGATCCTAAATCAAAATGTTTTTCCAATGCGCCGGAAATATTCGACCTGCTTTTTGACGGGAATTTTATTGGATTAAAACCACCCTTTGATTATTCCTTATTTCTCCAAACAAATATCTCTCCATTAATCACCTTCTATGGAATGGATTCGAAAAACAAATTCTTCCGTACAAAATTGCCTATTGGATATTGTTTCGGCGGAAACGAACTTCAATATGTCTATTCTGAACCAAACGGAATTGCTTGGCTTTTATCAAATTCGATTCTGTTGCGTTATAACAGCAACATCAACCCTCCAAGCGACATCCCTTTCAACACCATAATTTCTTCCGTAAAAATTGGAAAAGATTCCACGATCTATTTCGGTTCCGACAACATCAATTTCACCAATGCGCAGGCAATTCCCTATCAATTCAATTCGATTGTTTTCAAATTTTCCGCCCCTTATTATGAATTGGATGGTGAAACAAATTATTTGTACAAACTCGAAGGGTTTGACACTACTTGGTATCCAGTAAAAGGAAATCCTGAGAAGAGTTACACAAATCTTTCCGAAGGAAAATATACTTTCAAAGTAAAAATGTACAATCTCCTTGGACGAACTAGCAAGGAAGGTTCATACACTTTCACCATTCTTCCTCCTTGGTATAGAACCACATTGGCTTACATTTTATTTGTTCTTGCTTTTCTCGGCATCATTTTCATTTCTGTTCGTTTGAGTGCTCGTCGCTTGCGTACACAAAAGGAAAAGCTGGAAATTATTGTACAAGAAAGAACAGCCGAGGTGGTTGAACAAAAAGTGAAAATAGAAATTCAGAATTCTGAACTTGAATATGCCTACAAGGGTATTCAAGACAGCATTCATTATGCTGAAAGAATTCAACATGCCATTCTTCCAATGCAATCAGAAATACATAATTCATTTCCTGATTCATTCGTTCTATTTCATCCGCGCGACATTGTAAGCGGGGATTTTTATTGGTTTGTGAAACGTGGCAATTTAACTTGGATCGCTTGTGTGGATTGCACGGGCCACGGTGTACCAGGTGCATTCATGAGCATGATTGGCAATACGCTCTTGAATGAAATTGTTTTGGAAAAAAACATTGAATCTCCTGATAAGATTCTGAATCTGTTACATATTAGAATTCGACAGGCATTGCACCAGGATATGGGTGGAGAAACGCGCGATGGCATGGACATTTCACTGTGCCTTGTGGATTTCGAAAAGAAAAAATTAAGTTATGCAGGTGCGAATCGTCCACTTTGGATGATGAGAAAAAACCAAATGATTGTTTTTCCTGCGAATAAATATTCAATTGGAGGTGATCATGGTGGTGATGAAAGATTTTACACATTACACGAAACAGAATTAAATGATGGCGATTGTTTTTACCTTACTTCCGATGGTTATGCCGATCAGTTCGGAGGGGACAGAGGGAAAAAACTCATGGTAAAACGTTTTCAGGAAATGCTGCAGGAAATTCACTTACAACCAATGCCTGCCCAATATGATTTTTTTGAAAAATCATTTTTGGACTGGAAAGGAAAATTGGAACAGGTGGACGATGTTCTTGTGATCGGATTTCGTTATAAAACATAGATTATGAAAAAACATTTCGTCTCAATCATTTTTTTTATTTGCTGTTTTTCATTGGGCAACATTGTGGCACAGAACAATGTTGACAGTTTGAAAAAACTCCTATCTGGTAATTTGCAGGATACTGAACGTGTAAATGTATTGGTGAAAATCACAAAATTATTGGATGACCAATACGATACATCCGAAAGAAGTTATGCCCTGCAAGCACTTTCTCTTGCGAAAAAGTCAAATTATGATTGGGGAATTGCAACTTCATATTTGATGCTCGGACTTGCGGATCAAACTGGTGGAAATTTCGTGGAAGCAATCAAGGACCAACAGCAATCTTATGAAGTTTACGCAAGACTGAATGACACACTGGGCCAAGCCAAATCCCTTGGCAACATGGCCAACAATGAATATTTCATCGGAGATTATACTGCAGCAGTTGATCACGCTTATCAAGCGTTGAGGTTTTATGAAATATTGAACAATTATGAAGGACAGTTCGCCATGCATCTTGCCATTGGCAATGTTTTGATTGAACAAAAATCCTTTGACCTTACATTGAAACAATATCGTGAGGCATTGAGAATTGCTTATCATTTCCCCACTCAACCTGAATTTAAGGGAAGGGCATTAACTAATATCGGCAACGTTTATAATGCAATGCAGAGTTATGATAGCGCGGCCTACTATTATCAAAAAGGGGAAACTATTTTCAGTAAGGAAAATGCCGTTTATGAATTATCCGTTTGTCTCAATAACCTCGGAACCATTCGTCAATTTCAAAAAAAATATAATGAGGCAGGTGAATTATTCAGAAGAAGTTTGACTTTGCGAAGAGTGAATGGTGACACAAGTGGAGTTTGTTCAACATTTCAGAATCTTGGAAGTTTATCAAACGACCTTAACCATCATGATTCAGCTTTATATTTTTATTCCTACGCATTGCGTATTGCCTATATCATGGAATCCAAATCGCAGCGCTTGGGTTGTTATGAGGGAATTGCAATTGCTTTTGCCGGACTAAACAAATTTGATTCTGCCTATTATTTTTTGGACCGTTATAAATCACTTAACGATAGTGTCAAAGGGGAAGAAAGTGTAAATGCAGTAAATCAACTTCGATCCCGTTACGATTCGGAAAAAGAGCAGCACAAACTGGAATTGATCGAGGCGGAACATAAAGCAGAAAAAGTCGGAGCATCTCGAAACATTCTCATGTTGATCGTTGGAATATTGTTGTTGCTTATCATTATTGCATTTATTTTTTACCGCTATCGTGTAAAAGAAAAACTCAACACTGCACTGGAGAAGAATAACATTGAAATTTCCATGCAAAAAAAATCAATTACCGACAGTATCAATTACGCCAAGAAAATTCAGGATTCCATTCTACCTCCACCAAACCAAATCAAACGTGTCCTTCCAAATAGTTTTATCCTTTACGAACCAAAAGACGTTGTGAGTGGTGATTTCTATTGGCTGGATAGTAGAGACAAGTATTCCATTTTCTCTGCAGTAGATTGTACAGGTCATGGTGTTCCTGGTGCATTGATGTCAGTAATCGGTTTCAATTTGTTGAATCAGGCGGTAAATGAAATGGGATTGACAAAACCTTCCGACATTTTGCATCACTTGGATTTTGGTGTGAACAAATTATTGCGGCAATCTGATGCGGGCAATACCGTAAAGGATGGAATGGACATTGCCATTTGTTCTTACGATCCTTCAACAAGAAAACTGCAATACGCAGGGGCTTTTAATCCGGCTTACATCATCACAAAGGGCGAATTCATTCAATTGAATTCCGACAAATTCCCAATTGGAATAAATGTTGATGGCGTTGCCGACAATTATACCAATCATGAAATCCAACTTTTCCCAGGCGATATGGTGTACCTTTTCACTGACGGATACGCTGATCAATTTGGCGGACCGGCTGGAAAGAAATTCAAATACACCCGTTTCAGGGAATTGTTATCAAAAATTCATTCCCACGATTGTGAAAAACAAAAACAAATCCTGAAAATGGAATTCGTTGATTGGAAAGGTAATTTGGAACAAGTGGATGACATACTAGTAATTGGCCTTATGGTGGATTAATTTGATCTTAGTTATATTTTATGACAACTCGTCTTCTAAAATTAATTCTAACATTTTGTCTGTTTATACAGGTTGTCTCTTCTGTTGCCTTCGGACAAAACGAAAAAAAAGCAGACAGTCTAAAAGCCCTTTTGAAAATTGAGCAGCACGACACAAGTTTAGCAAATACGTATAATCAACTGGCAAGTTTATATCGCTATTCAGATCCTATACAACATAAGGAATTTGCACTAAAGGCAATAGCCATTTCGCGTAAAGCAAATTATTCCCATGGACTTGCGAATGGTTATAACATGTGTGGTCAGAGCTTTGAAAACAGCGGCCAATTCGAAAATGCAATACTCTATTATGATTCCTCGCTTACACGATGGAAACAGATGGGAAAAGAAGAGGAAGTTGCGAAAATAGATTTAAACATTGCAAATGTTTACAATCGCACAGGTGATTATCCCAACGCAGCAGATTATGCCATTCGTTCCTTGAAGTTGCAGGAAAAATTAAAAAATAAATTTGGAATCGCTGTTTGTAAACTCACACTTGGAAATATTTATTATAGGCAAAATGATATTTCCAATGCTCTCAAAACCTACGAAGAAGGATATAGATTAAATAAAGAAAGCAATAATAACCAGGAATTGGAAGCTGCATTACTTGGAAATATTGGTGCCATGTTTGAACAATTGGATAAACATGATTCTGCACTTTATTATTTTAGAATTGCCCTCTCCAAATTTTCCAGCAACGGAATGAAAATGAGACTTGGTTCAACTTATGATAATATTGGCGATTGTTTCAAAGCATTAGGTAATTATGACTCCTCTATCTATTATTCACGAAAAGCGCTTATTCTCAATATTGAATTGAACCATCCAGAAGGTGTTGCAAAAGCCTTTCTTTCAATCGGAAATACAGAACGAGATTTGGGAAATCCAGATTCAGCATTGGCAAATTATCAACGTGGTTTAATTATTGCAAAACAAATTGGAATTCGGGATGTTGAATCGGAATTTTATTACGGAATTAGCCTCTCCTACGAAAAGAAAAAACAATTTGAGCCTGCGCTTTACAATTTGAGAAGATACATGAATCTGAATGACAGTATTCATGGGCAGGCGCAAACGGAAGCTGTGGAAAAAATGCGGAAGAGTTATGAGTTGGACAAAAAGAACAAGTTGATGTTGATTGCCGACACACAGACAAAACTCGCAATAGAAGCAAATCGACGCAATACAATTTTATTTCTTTCTGGAAGTATTTTATTCTTCATTATCCTTGTTGTCATCTTTTTAATATTGCGCAACAAGCAAAAACACAATTTCATCCTCAAAAAAAAGAATGTGGAGATTTCACAACAGAAAGAAGAAATCACTGCAAGTATAACCTATGCAAGAAGGATTCAACAATCAGTTATGCCCGATGATCGCATTCTAAAAAAATCGGGCGTAGAGTCTTTCATTTTAAACAAACCACGCGATATTGTGAGTGGAGATTTTTATTGGTTGGCAGAAAAAGAAGGCTGCACTTACATTGCTGTCGCCGATTGTACAGGTCACGGTGTTCCTGGAGCCTTGGTTTCTGTTATTGGAATCAACATGTTGAATAAAATTATTGAGCAGGATGGCAAACCAAGTCCATCCCAAATTCTTGACCGTTTGCACGTGCTGATGATCCACGCCTTGAACAAGGATGTTGACGCACGTGACACCAGCGATGGAATGGACATTGCCATGTTGTGTATTGATACAACCTACAAAAAAGCCGTTTTTTCCGGAGCTGGTCGCCCACTCTATTATGTTGATCAAACTGGATTTCATTTTGTGAAAGGCGATCGCTACTCTGTTGCGGGTGAAAAAAAAGAAGGCGATGCCCCTTTTGCAGAAATTGAAATTCCTCTAACCAACAAAACAACCTTTTATCTTTCTTCCGACGGTTATGTTGATCAGTTTGGTGAAACGACAGGGAAAAAATATCTTTCCAAAAATTTCAATGAACTGCTCACAAAAGTTTCTTCCTTGCCATTGAATGAGCAAGCAAAAAGAATTGAGGAAGAATTTTTAAATTGGAAAGGAAATCTAGAGCAACTTGATGACGTGCTAGTATTAGGTGTGAGAGTTTAATAAAACCTCAAGCGGTCTTACTGGAATTTGCAATTAATTTATTGATCGTTTCCATTTCCTCTTTGGTGAATTCGCGCCAGTCACCCGCTTTCAATCCTTCCAACGTTATGTTCATAATCCGAAAACGACGCAATGCCTTTACTTCATATTCAAGATAATTACACATTCTGCGAATCTGACGATTCAAGCCCTGTGTGAGAATAATTCTAAATTGAAATTTTCCTGTTTGTTCAACAAAACATTTTTTCGTTGTAGTTTCCAAAATTGGAAGACCATTACCCATTCTTCTTATGAATGTATCAGTGATAGGCTTATCAACGGTAACGAGATATTCCTTTTCATGATTGTTTCCAGCACGGAGAATTTTATTTACAATGTCGCCGTCATTCGTTAGAAAAATCAATCCTTCAGAAGCTCTATCCAATCTCCCAATAGGGAATATTCTTGTTGGATATTTTATGTAGTCGATTATATTTTGTTTGATATCTAATTCGGTTGTACAAATAATCCCTGCAGGTTTATTGAATGCGAGATAATGTAACTCCTCTTTTTTACTGATTGGTTTTCCATCAATGCGAATATCATCTGCAGCAGAAACTTTTGTCCCAAGTTCGGGAACATTGCCATTGACAGTCACTCTGCCGTCTTCAATAAACTGATCGGCCTCCCTACGTGAACAGAAACCTGTTTCACGGATGAATTTATTTAGGCGAGTGAGATTTTCCAAACTGTATGAATTACGAATCAATGCGAATCTACGAATTCCATTAGGCAAACTGACAAATTATTCCACCCATGATGGCCATGCTTACAACCCAATATCCAACATTTATGGCAATGTATTTAAACCCTCTCCTCTCGAAAAGTGCATTGATTCCAATTATAGGAAGTGCTAAGGTCAATCCTCCCATTGTTCCATGTAAAACACCATGCTTAAATGTTCGGAAATTATGGCCGTATTTTTCCATGAAGTCTTTTAGATAAATAGCAATTCCAGAATTAGAATCTTTTATTCCCGGCTCATTTGCCAATACAGAATAAACAGCATACTGATGAACCACCATGAACTGAATGGCGAAAGCGGAAAAGAAACTGAACAAATAGGTAAGACCAAAAATCAAAATCATATTCGCTCCTTTTGATTTCTCCTCATCTATTCCTGCAGCCTTTATCCAACTTGTTCCGAAAATATTTTTGTTGTACCAGATAAATCCGATTAGTAACGGAACAAAGGCTGCAACTAAGAGTACAATAAAGTTTACATGCATGATTTTTATTTTTTATTGGATACCACTTCTAAATATAAATTTTCAACTTTCTTTCTAGCCCATGGCGTTGCGCGCAAGAACTTCAAACTTGAATTAACGCTTGGATTTTCATTAAAACATTTGATATTGATCACAAGGCCTAATTTATTCCAGCCATAATGTTCAACAAGATGGTTTAACATCGTATCGAGACGAACGCCGTGAAGTGGATTGTTCTTTTGAGTTTCAGCCATGCAATTTTAAATCAATAATTTAGTTGATAATAAGTGTCTGTCAAGGTTTCCACGTAAACAGTGTCTGACCGTAAAACTGTAACATTGTTTTTTGTAACGGAAGAATGAAAAATACGTTCCCCAGTTAATAAATGTATTTGAAGCGTATCGTTTACATTCATTCCTGAATATTGCATATTCCCATTTTGTAAATCACCTGGACTTGTGCAATAGAAATTGGTTATCAAATCCTGTGCATCAAAAGGATTTGTATTCGTGAGGACAATATTAATTTTCCCGTGTCCATTGATGGGAAAGTCTTTATAAAATTGATCGGCGTAATCAGGGCCGATGGAAAAAGTATTTGCTCCAACTGTTGAAACAACACTTCCGTCATATCTTTTGTCCACCTCTTTTTTTCGGTCTGCGTCCTCGAAAAATATTTCATATGTGCCATTCGCATCAGTTGTTCCAATTCCTCCAGTTCTGTTCATGCTACTACCGCTGAAGTGATCGCTAAAGTAAATGTCAAAATAAACATTTGCATTCGGAATGCGGACACCTGTATGCTCATCATAAACAATTCCATACATTCTTATGGAATGCCCAGGTTTTCTGCAGGAAGTAAAAAGTGCAATGCTTGCGCCGAAAAATAAAAAATAAATTATTTTATGTTTCATTTTATCGATTTTTTGGAAAAGCAAAATAATTTTCAATGCCTTTTGAAAACCGAGAAATACTAATTTCCACTAATGATAAATTTCACCTTCCCTTTCAGAGCAACACATTCTTTCGCCATTGTTCTCATGTCCTCAATAACCAATTTCAACAATGGATCATTCACGAACGAATCCACAAAATCTAATTCCAATATGAAATTCGTGCATTGCGTTTCATTCAATTTGATATCACCGAAAATATCAATGATGGAACAAAAATGAAGTTTGTAAGCGGAACCGATAAAATAAAGTCGCTCAACAATTTCTTCTGGTGCCTCCTTAATTGTCGCTCTGATGATTTCAGAATCAACATGCCCAATGAGCACACGTGGATTTCCCTTGAATTTTTCAGGATCAAATCGGTCTTGAAATACTTTTGACATAATTTTTTAATTTATTTGTTTATTTATTTACAATTAATTTTTTTCAACAAAAAAACCATTTCACACTCTGAAGCCAATCACCAACATGTCGTCCACTTGCTCATGTGTACCTTTCCATGTTTCAATCGTTTGTTCAAGCAAACGATGTTGATCATACATTTCCTTTTCCTGTAAATTCAGAAGTAAAGCTTTCATTTGTGAAAGTTTGAATTTTTTTCCTTGTGGTCCACCAAACTGATCGGCATAACCATCAGAGAAAAGATAAACTGTATCGCCCGCTTGAAGCTGAATGCGTTGATTGGTGAACTTTTTCCCTTTGTCTTCACCAAAACCTCCAATGGAAATTTTATCCGCTTTGTATTCTGTAAATTGAATTCCACGGAACATATACATCGGATTGAACGCTCCTGCATATTGCATTTCCAACGTATCAGGATCAATTACAGCAAGGCCAATGTCAACACCATCGCGAACTTTTACTTCATCAATTGTGTGACGCATTTTACCACTCATTGCTTCATTCAAACGATCAAGCAATTGTGCGGGCGATTCCATTTCATGTCCATCCAACAAATGAAGAATCATATCATTGGTCATGATGCTCATGAATGCACCAGGAACTCCATGACCTGTGCAATCAATTGCAGCCACCAACACTCTTCGCTTTCCGCCAATGTTATAGGTGCGTGAAAAATAAAAATCTCCGGAAACAATATCTTTCGGTTTGTAAAACAGGAATGATTCTGGGAATGTTTTTCTCAAATCACGACTTGGCAACATCATGGTATCCTGCAAACGTTTTGCATATCGGATACTATCTGTGATCTCTCTGTTTTTCTGACCTAATTCTTCATTCTTGAGTGCGAGTTCTAGGGTGCGTTGCTCCACTTTTTCTTCCAATATTTTTTTCTGTTTCTTCAATTTACGTGTTCGCATTTTATCAAAACCAAAAATGCTAAACAGAACAAAGAAAACCATGAGTGCATAAAACGTTGCCGTTTGCCAGAAAGGAGGGCGGATGTAAAATTTATACTGAACAGGATCCTTATTCCATTTCCCATCATTGTTAGAGGCTTTAACCAAGAATGTATAATCACCAGGAGGAAGATTCGAATACACGGCTTCGTTATGAATGGTTGGCACAGGTGACCAATCATTATCAAATCCCTCAAGTTTATATTGATATTTTACTTTTTCAGGATTTGACAAACTGATTCCAACAAAACCAAAAGTGAGATGATTCTGATCGTAACTGAATTTCCCTTCTTCCGGAAAATCCGCATCACGCATAAATATTTTCAAAGCATTGATAGAAGTTAATGGTTCTACGGTATTCAAATTATTTTCATTCGGATCAAATTTCACTGCACCCATAATTGTTCCGAACCACAAACTTCCATCTTTCGAAATTGAAACTGCATTTGGATTTACTTCCACACCCAAAAACCCTTCGCTTCGTCCGTAATGAGAAAATGAACTGTCTTTTGGCGTGAACCTATCAAGACCTCTTCCGTTTCCAACCCAAATGTTTCCATCGAGATCTGCAATAATCGCGTAGGGAGAATCGGTAGTCATTCCATTTTTAGAAGTGTAATTGTGAAAAGTTCTTCCATCGAATTTATACAAACCACCACCGTATGCGCCAAACCAAATGTTGTGGTCTTTATCTTCATTAATGCAAAGAATAAAACGATGAACTATTCCACTTGATTCGTCATATTTTGTAAACCCTTTCCCATCGTAAACAGAAAGATAACCTCCCAAAGCACCAAACCATAAATTTCCACGACTATCTCGAAATATTTTGTAAACGTTATTTCCACCAAGGCCATCTTCTGTAGTGTAATTACGAAATGTTTTTGTTGCTGCATCAAATCTTGAAACGCCTTCTTTCGTTCCAATCCAAACATTTCCTTTTGTATCGGAATTAATTGCGTAAACAACATCATCAGCAAGGCCGTCTTTTGTACTGAACGTTTCAAAATGTGATTCTCCAGGAAGTAATCGGCTGACGCCACCAAATCCTGTTCCCACCCATAATGTATTTGTTTCATCTTCATAAATGGAAAGAATTACATTACTTCCCAATCCATCCTCAATGGTGTAATTTTTTACTGTAAATCTTTTTTCTCCTGTGCCTGGAACAGTGTAATAGGTCAAGCGAGAAAGTCCACCGTTTGTTCCCAACCAAACTGACCCTTCATGGTCAACACAAGTAGCCCAAACAATATCATTGATAAGTCCATCTTGTTTGTCAATCAATTGAAAACGTTCTCCGCGATATTGATTCAAACCAACATCCGTTCCAATCCACATATTTCCTTCACGATCCTCAATGATGGTGTGAACATTAAAATAATTTAATCCTTGTGTAGTATTGAAATTTTTGAGCACCGCCTTATCGAGTGCATCCAAACGATTTCCAGATTTCGAAGGCGTAATTTTTGTTGCACCTCCACCAATTGTTCCCACCCAAATATTTCCGTGACTGTCCTCACAAATTGTTTCAATAAAATCCGAGCCGAGGCCTTGATCGTTTCGGAAAGTGTGTAATGTTGGAAGAAGTGTAGGTGCGTTTCTATTTACAAAACCAGTAGGAAGTTCAAGTGCAATTACACCTTTATCACCAGTGCCCACCCACATTTCAGTTCCCTTATTCGCAAGTGCGAATGAAGTGATGGCGTCACTTGGAAAACCACGCGCTGCGCTCAAATCAACAAATGAAGCGGGGGAGCTGATATCACCTTTTGTATCGCAAATGGTAATGCCGTGATCGGTTCCGATCCACATGTTTCCATTTTTGTCCAGTTGTAATGCGTAAATATTTGAACTTGCAATGCCGTCTTTTACATTGAGCGCAAACATTTTATTTTTTGCCGGATCATAAATAAAAATCCCCGATCCTTCAGTTGCTATCCAGAAAAAACCTTGCTGATCTTCCGTTATTGCAGTTACGGTTCTGAAGCGTGTGTATTCTTCCAAATTTAGACTTTCGAATTTTTTTGTTTTGGAATTGTACCGACTCACACCGCCAGCCCAATGACCAAACCAAATATCACCTTTGGAATCCTTGTATGAAACCGTAATCCAATCTTCAGCAAGTCCATTCTTTTTGGAAAAGTTTTCAAACGCCATTCCATTGTATCGCGTAAGTCCAGCCAGCGTTCCAATCCACAAATTTCCATCGTTATCCTGAACGAGAGATTGGATTTGTGATTGCGCCAAGCCTTGCTCCACACCGTAAGTGATAAAGCTGGAAGTCTGCGCACTTACGTGAAATGTAAATGTGAAGAGCAAAATCGAAAAGAGCAAAATCGCTTTTTTTCTAATTGCGTTTGTGCTTGAAAAGTTCAGCATCATAAGTTTTTTCATCAATTTCCACACCGTCGTGGTAATAGTATCTACTTCCCCATAAATATTCATCAACGCTGAAAATCGTTCTTGTTCCATTCGCCCATGAAATGACTGTAGATTTTGTTTCAAAAATAAAATCGTCCTCTGTAGTCACAACAACATTGGGTGATGCTACATAATTCAAATTTTGGGAAGCGGCAACTGGTTTCATCCTTGACGCTCGATCGTCACGTTCAATTTTTGAAGCGGTTTCAATTAATTGTTTGAGGTGTTCCTCATTCACTTGCTTATTGGCAAGCGTTTGTTTCTGCTTCTCCTTCAACTTCTCAAGGAGAAAATCATTTTCACCTTTTACTTGCGCTTCTCTCCGCAATGTTTGAACAACAGAACTGGATTGTGCATCCACTTTCATCTTATTAAACTTCTGTAAATTATTCTGACGTTCACTTTCGGCAACAAGCTTGAGCAAATTGTTTTCGTAATTGGCACGTATGTTCTTATTTGTTTTTTCGTGTTCCAGTTTTTCCTGTTTTTCCCGCTCTAGTTTTATAGCATCTGTTTCCATCGACGGATCCACGGTCGGTTCAGGCGTTTCCTTATCAATTGGATGGGTGACTTTTGTTTTGTTTTTTTTGTCTTCTTCTTCTTTTTTACGTCTGTCCTCTTCTTGCTGCGCTAAGCGCTGACGATCCTCTTCATCCTTGCGCAATTTTTCCTGCGCTGCTAAACGAGCTTTTTCTTCCGCATCTTTTTTAGCGAGTTCATCTTTCTTACGTTGTTCGTCAGCAGGATTTTTGAAAACCTCTTCGGCGAAACGATAAGAAGGATCATCATAGAACCCTTTATTGCCATCGAAAACAATTTTAATAAACGGTTTTTTAGCGAATAATTCCGTTTTCATTTTCGGATCGCCAGCAATGAAAAACGGGATTTCTGCAGAGTAATCGGGATAAACCCATGCTTTATCGGGTGGTGTATGCAAATCCATAGTCATGTACATATCCACACACCCAGGCGCTGAATAATTGATGCGATAGGAATGGCCAATATCAATAGTGAATTTGAATTTCCCGTTTTTGCCCGTGGTTAAATTAAAAATCTGTTTCCCATCCATAAGAACAGAAACTGTTGCACCGGGAAGTGGACTGCCACCTTTTGTAGCCGTTCCAAAAAAACGCAGGTCGCCCTGTGCTTTCGCAATGCTTCCGAAAAAAAACAATACGAGCACAAAAAAAAGGCGCGTTTTACGGCGAAAAATATTCCAAAAAATGTCCTGCCCGATTGACATAAAATACTGGAGGTTGTGCGCACTAAAGTTAGTTTATTTCCTCGATTCAAAAACAGGCTTTGAATGCTCTGAAACCTTCTACCTTTGCGGGAAAATAATTTTGAATGCTAAATTTTGAATGCTAAATTAATAGTATGGAATTTAGGCTAATTCAAAATTCAGAACTCAAAATTCAAAATTATCCAGATGGTCATAAATTTTAAGGAAATCGCAACGGTTACAATGGTTTTGTTTGCTGTTATCGATGTAGTGGGCTCCATTCCGGTGATTATCGGATTGCGTCAAAAGGTGGGCGATTTAAATGCGCCGCGTGCTTCTTTCGTTTCGCTTTGTATCATGGTTGGTTTTCTATTTGTGGGAGAACCCATGTTGCATTTAATCGGAATCGATGTTTCTGATTTTGCTATTGCAGGATCGTTTGTTTTGTTTTTCCTTTCTCTAGAAATGATTCTTGGAATTCGTTTGTATAAAGATGAAGTTCCTTCCACCGCATCCGTGATGCCACTCGCCTTTCCATTAATTGCAGGAACAGGAACATTAACAACTTTACTTTCACTTCGGGCGGAATACAGCACGTTGAGCATTCTCATTGGTATTTTCATCAATGTCATAGTGGTTTATGTTGTGCTGAAAAACATTTCACGTTTGGAAAAAATCCTGGGAGTTGGAGGTGTTGCTATTCTCAGAAAAGTTTTCGGAATAGTATTGTTGGCGATTGCAGTAAAATTGTTTCGCACACACACGAATATTTGGCCGGTAGCGCATTAATAAATTTTCGGATTAATGATTTATCTCTTTCGTTTGTTCGAGCGGAGTCGAGAACGCCTAAGCAAAAAACTGGAGTTTTCCTTATGAAGCTGGTTCTCGACTTCGCTCGAACAAACTTGCTTTTTTTGTGTGAGGGATAGTCGTTACAAGTCCTCTACCAACAGTTCTGTTGGGGCACGCCCATATCTTAATTATTAATTAGCCATTCCTGAACACAATAAATCTCCCTCTACAACGTATCTTTGCGACTCATCGCTCTCCTGTGAATATTTATTCTAGAAAACAACAATGGAAATGGTTGCTGCTGATTGCGGCGCTGTGCATTGTTGCCGTTTCACTTTGGTATTCAAGCAAACTCGTTCACAAGATTTCTGTGAGCGAAAAACGCAATGTGGAATTGTGGGCCGAAGCGGTGCGGAGAAAGGCCTTGATGATGGAGGCGACCAACAAACTTTACGCGAAAATAAAGAAGGAAGAATTAAAAAAAGTGGAGTTGTGGGCCGAAGCGAATCGTTTGCTGTCACAAGTGGAAGACGATAACATTGCGCTTGGTTTTGTTTTTACTGTTATCCGTGGGAACGAAACTGTTCCAGTAATGATTACTGATGACAAGGGGAAAATTCTTGCTTCAAGAAATCTTGATCCAGAAAAAGGAAAAGATCCGGAATATCTAAAGCGAGAATTGGAGGAAATGCGTAGGCAACACGATTCTATTCCTATTGATATCAGTTCAGGGAAAAACACGGCAGGCGGAAAACCGAAAATGGAATATATCTATTACCATGATTCGGAAGTTTTTGGTGAAATAAAAAAATCATACGAAGACAATGAGCGCTCGTTCATTAAGGAAGTTGCATCCAATCCAGCATCTGCTGCAGCTATTTTTCTTGACACATCTTCAAACATTATAGCTTATGGAAATTTGGATTCCTTGAGATTGAAAAAGGATTCTATGAGTTATTTGAATGAAGCTTTGATGAATTTGAAATCAAAAGGCGACACAATTATTGTTTCTACCAGTCATACTGGAAAAAGAAATATCATTTATTACATGGAATCACCGCAATTGCAACAATTGCGCTATTTCCCATTCATCATGTTGATGATTGTGGGAATGTTCATCATCATCGCCTATTTATTATTCAGCACTTCACGCCGTTCGGAACAGAATTTGGTTTGGGTTGGTCTTGCAAAAGAAACTGCGCATCAGTTGGGAACTCCGCTTTCCTCACTCTTGGCTTGGCTCGAATATCTGAAACTGAAAGGTGTCGATGATGAGATGACAAAAGAAATTGCACAGGATGTGAAACGATTGGAAATGATTACCGAACGTTTTTCAAAAATAGGATCGCAACCGAAAATGAATTTGGAAAATGTAGTGGACGCATTAACACAATCCATCCAATACATCAGTTCACGTTCTCCCAAAACAGTTAAGTTCCATTTTAATGCCACTGGAAAAATAATGGCGCCGATCAATGTTCCACTGTTTGCTTGGGTGATCGAAAATCTTTGTCGCAACGCGGTTGACGCAATGGACGGAGAAGGAGAAATCAAAATTGATATTTCAGATTTGCAACCTTACGTTTACATTGACATTAGCGATACTGGAAAAGGCATTCCACGCTCGAAACAGAAAACAATTTTTGAACCAGGCTTCACAACTAAACAGCGTGGCTGGGGATTGGGACTTTCACTTTGCAAAAGAATAATTGAACAATATCATGGTGGAGAAATTTTTGTAAAAAGTTCAACTCCTGGAAAAGGAACTACTTTCAGAATTGTGTTGAAGAAATAACAATTTCAATTTTTTAATTGATAATTGTCAGTTTACAGCGCCTAAATATTTTTCACTTTTTTACAATATTTGTCCCCCCAATTACGACCTTATTAATTCAAACTCCTCTTATGAAAATATTTCATCACGTTTTTCTTTTTTCATTGCTATTGCTTTCAAGCCAGTCGGCATTTTCGCAAACAAAGTATACTGTTAGTGGCTCGATAAAAGACAGCAAAACTGGGGAAATGCTCATTGGCGCTGTTGTTCATATCATTGAGACAAAGAATGTAGGGACAGCAAGCAATGAATATGGATTTTATTCTATCACTCTACCAGAGGGTGAATACACTTTGGTAGTAAGCATGCTCGGTTACAAATCCATAACAGACAAAATTTCACTTCATCAGAATATCAAGAAAGATTTGGCGATGGGAGATTCTTCAAAAGCTTTGGATGAAGTTGTTATCACGGATGAAGCAAAAGACGCTAACGTCACCGATCCTCAAATGGGTGCTCAGAAATTGGACATGAAAGAAGCCAACAAAATCCCTGTGCTGTTTGGTGAAAAAGATATTCTTAAAACGATTCAATTATTGCCTGGAATAAAATCGGGCGGAGATGGTGGAAGTGGCTTTTTTGTGCGTGGTGGCGCTGCAGATCAGAATTTGATTTTATTGGATGAGGCGCCTGTTTACAATGCCTCTCACCTACTCGGATTTTTTTCCACCTTCAATAGCGATGCGATAAAAGATGTTACCGTCTATAAGGGAAATGCCCCTGCGCAATATGGAGGCAGACTTTCTTCCGTACTTGATATTAAAATGAACGATGGAAATAATCAGAAGTACCATTTAAGTGGAGGTATCGGATTGATTTCATCCAAACTGAATATTGAAGGGCCAATTGTAAAGGACAAGGGGTCTTTTATCATTAGTGCTCGACGGACTTATGCTGATGTGTTTTTGAAACTTTCTCAAAAAGAAACTACAAGAAATAGTTCCCTTTATTTTTACGACTTGAATTTAAAAGCGAATTACCAAGTGAATGAAAAAAATAGAATTTTCATTTCCGGGTATTTCGGAAGAGATAAGTTGGGATTGGCAAATGCATTTGGAATTGATTGGGGAAATGCAACTGGAACAATTCGCTGGAATCATTTTATCAATGAGCGGCTTTTCTCCAACACGTCTTTGATTTTCAGCAATTACAGTTATAAAATTTCAATCAGCGGAAGTACTGCTTCTTTCGACATCACTTCGAAAATCCGCGATTACAATTTGAAACATGAATACCAGTTTTTCATCAATCCAAAAAACAATTTGCGATTTGGAATCAACTGCATTTATCACACTGTTACTCCAGGACAAGTGCATGCTTCAGAAGGGTCTGCCATTAATCCAATAAAATTGCAAGATCGTTTTGGATTGGAAAATGCAGTTTATGCAAGTGATCAATGGAATATTTCTGATCGTTTGAACATCACTTATGGGGTGAGACTTTCCTCTTTCAGTCCGCTTGGCAAAGGCGATTTTTATTCTTTCAATGCTTCAGGAAATGTTTCCGACACTACTAGTTATGCAGCGGGAAAGATTGTAAAAACATATTTTAATATTGAGCCGAGAATTTCTGCAGGATTTATTATCAATGAATCAAGTTCAATAAAAATATCATATGCGCGCAATGCACAAAGTCTTCATTTACTTTCCAATTCGGTTTCTACTAGTCCAACTGATTTATGGGTGATGAGCAGCGCCATTGTGAAACCAGAAATTGCAGATCAATATGCCTTGGGTTATTACCACAATTTCCGAGACAACTCCATTGAATTCAGCACGGAGGTTTACTATAAATCCATGCAAAACCAAATTGACTTCAAGAATGGGGCAAACACACAAGCGAATGAATTGATAGAAGGAGAATTGTTGTTCGGTGTTGGAAGAGCATATGGTGTTGAATTTTTTGTAAAGAAAAAATATGGAAAGTTTACAGGTTGGGTTGGATACACACTTTCAAAAAGTGAAAGAAAAATTGATCAAATCAACAATGGTTCTTGGTATCCTGTGAAACAAGATCGAACACATGACATTTCAGTGGTGGCCATGTATGATCTCACTCCAAAATGGTCTTTGGCTGCAACTTGGGTTTTTAATACGGGCAGCGCAGTAACTTTCCCAAGTGGAAAATATACTGTGGATGGACAAGTTGTGTTTTTATACACCGAACGAAATGGTTATCGTATGCCTGCTTACCACCGCATGGACATTGGTGCAACATGGCAAAGAAAAAAAACAGACAAATTTGAATCCAGTTGGAATTTTTCTATTTACAATGTATATGCACATGAGAATGCCTATACCATTAGTTTCCGAGAAGATCCAAATGATCCAACAAAAACACAAGCGGTGCAAACTTCCTTGTTCCGTTTGATACCATCCATTTCCTACAATTTCAGATTCTGATAATTCAAAAAAATAAAATGAAAAAAATATTTTTCCCATTTCTAATCATCAATGCATTGCTTTTTTCGTCTTGTACTAAAGTGATTAACATTGACCTTAATTCAAAAGATCCGCAGATTGTCATTGAAGGAAATATTTCTGATCAACCTGGTCCGTATACAATCAGTATTACGCAAAGCGTAAACTTCAGTCAGTCGAATTCATTTCCTGCGGTTACAGGCGCAAGCGTAACTGTTTCGGATAATTTGGGAAATAGTGAAGTCCTTACTGAGGTGAGTCCTGGAATTTATCATACCACCACAACACAAGGCGTTTCTGGAAGAACTTATTACATGACGGTTGTAACAAATAACAAAACCTATTTGGCACAAAGTACAATCCCAACACTTGTAACGCTTGACACGTTGATCCTTGAGCCTAACAATTCAATTGGGCCACCATTTTACATCATTCCATTTTTTCTCGATCCCGTTGGTAGTGGAAATTATTACCGATGCATCGAAACCATTGATCATGTTCGCGTGAAAGGTTCGTTTTTGTATGACGATCAATTCAATGATGGATTGGTAAATGGGCAACCCATTCTTAATTTTTCTGATTCTCTCAATCCAGGTGACACCGTGATCGTGGAATTACAATGTGTTGACAAGGCTTCGTACATGTACTTCTTCAGTTTAGATCAAACCATTTCTGGACAAAGTGGCGCACCAGCAAATCCAGTTTCTAATATTTCAAACAGTGCGCTTGGTTATTTCAGTGCGCACACATCTCGTAAAAAAATTACCGTTATTCCATAATTCATTTTTTGCTGAATAAAAAAAGAGTCCCAATTTTCATTGGGACTCTTTTCGTTAACAGTAATCTATTTTACTTGTGCCAAACAGAAATAATAATGCTCATCAATGTTATTCCCACAGTATGATAAGCGGCATCAACCATCCAAAGTTTGATGGATTTCATGGTATACATGTGACTCATCACAAGTGGAACGCAACCAACTGCACTTAAGGCCAATCCCAATTTAATTCCTGCAACACACCTAACAGACCCCATTGCCATCACTAGCATAGCAACGACAATTGCCATAACGATATTCATCACCAAGGTTTGAACCATCATGACAGGCATGTGCTTTTTCATTTGCAGTTTCATTTCATCTGTAGGCGCTTGTAGATTATGTCCAGCCATCCACGCTTTCTGAAATAATGCGGAAAACCAAACAGCTCCTAATACAAAATAGGAAAGTGCTGCAACTCCAATTGCAATCCAATTTGCGTTTTGAAAAAATTCTTTTAGTAACATGGTTTAGCGGTTTTAGTGTAACAGAAAGATAGTCCATTCATCAGAACCACAAACAATTTTATCAAAAAAATAAAAAATATTTTGTGAAAAACCGTAATTCCACTATGCAAATCCAATTGCAAAAGGGCTGGTTGTACTTTAAAACAATCTAGCTATTTGAATTTTATGCAAACATTTTTTGCTTCTGTAAAAAAACGCAATGCTTCAAATCCCCCTTCACGCCCAACACCGGAACCTTTCATTCCACCAAACGGCGTTCGCAAATCGCGATGTAGCCAACAATTTATCCAGATGATTCCGCATTGAACATTTCCCGCCATACGATGCGCGCGAGCTAAATTTTGCGTCCATATTGTTGCAGCCAGTCCGTAAATTGTACTGTTCGCCATCTCCACAACTTCTTCTTCTGTGTCGAATGGCATAATGGTCACTACGGGTCCGAAAATTTCTTCTTGATTTGTTCGGCAATCATATTTCAAACCTTCGATCACGGTTGGTGCGATATACCAACCGTCTTTCAAGTCACCCTCCATCTCCACTTTATTTCCACCGCACAATATTTTTCCACCTTCTTGTTTTGCAATCTCAACATAGGAAAGAATTTTTTCCATATGCATTTTTGAAACAATCGCGCCAAGTTTTGTTTTTTCGTCTGAAGGATTTCCTGGATTCAACCGTTTCACTTTTTCAACAAATGCAGTTTTGAATTTTTCATAAATGGGCCGCTCCACAAAAATTCTTGATCCGCACAAACAAATTTCTCCCTGATTTGCAAAGGAAGAAAGCACGGTTGTTTTGACCATCAAATCAAAATCACAATCTGCAAAAATGATGTTTGGGTTTTTCCCGCCAAGTTCAAGAGAAAGTTTTTTGAACATTGGAGCTGCTGTAGCCGCAATGGAAGCGCCTGTTTTTGTTCCGCCTGTAAAAGAAATAGCCTTGATGTCGGGATGTTCGATGATTGCTTGTCCTGCACTTCCACCGAGACCATGAATGATATTCAAAACACCCGCAGGAAGACCCGCTTCGATACAAAGTTTTGAAAGCATGAAAGCGGTCATTGGAGTTACTTCGGAAGGTTTTGCAACAACACAATTTCCTGCAGCAAGTGCGGGGGCAATTTTCCAAGTGAAAAGATAAAGCGGCAAATTCCAAGGAGAAATACAACCTACCACACCTATTGGTTGACGCAACGTATAATTGATCGCACTATCTTCCATTGAATGTGATTCAGCGGCGAAATGCATGATTCCTGTCGCGAAAAATTCAAGATTGCTGATGGCGCGCGGAATGTCAATCATGCGTGCGAGGCCAACAGGTTTTCCATTGTCCTTCGATTCGGCCTGAACGAACAATTCCATATCGCGTTCGATTAGGGACGCAATTTTCATTATGATTTTCGCCCTTTGTTCAGCTGGTGTTACCGACCATTTTGGAAATGCAGTTTTTGCTGCATCTACTGCAATTTGAACATCAGAACTATTGGAATCGGGAATTTGCGAATAAACTTTTCCCGTGGCCGGTTGAAAATTATCGATGTATTTCCCAGATTTTGGTTCAACAAGTTGGCCGTTGATATAATTGAGGATATTTTCCATGGCGGTGGTTTTGATGTGCTGATAGAATAAAAAGTTGGTTTTTTGAAATGCAAAGTTACGGGAATGAATTAAAATGCAGGTAATGCTACAATATTCAAGGTTTTCACAAAAATCAGCACATTAGCATATCAGCACATCAGCACATCTTTTCAGTACATTTGACTAATTATTCCAAATGAAAATGCGCATTTCGCAACTCTTACTATTTCCAATTTGCTGCATTTTCTTAGCAGCTTGTTCCTCCACTCCAGAGCCTAAAAAAGATATTGTCAATCAATTTCACGGATTGCTTCCAAAAGTGATGCAAAACGATGAAGGATTATTTCATGGAATAAATCTTGGAATGACCTTGGAGGAAGTGAAGGCAAATGTTGTGCAAGGGGACAGCATGAGCAAGATTGATGAAAATAAATACTTGTTCGAAGGAAAACTTGCTCCCAACAAAGAATACGGTTACGAATGTGATTTTGATGAAAAAGGATTAGATGATATCACCCTTGACATTTACCTGAAGGATGAAAAAAATGCCGATTCGTTATTTCTTGATTTCAGCAATTATTTCAGCAAGCGATATGGAATGCCCACATATCAGGACGGTGTTACAACTTGGTTGAGTAGCGAGGGAAAACGTCCGGCAAAAATTATTCTTGAAAAAGAAGAAGATTATCTCTACGGAAAATTAACAATTACCTTTTTCGACAAAACGTTTGATCCTCCAGCCTCCAGTTCGGATACGCTGATGATTCCCTAGTGCAACAAAATTGTCGATTTCATACACACCCTTGTATTTTATCCTGTTAAGCCTTGTCGGGCATCCTTGCGGAATCCATGCGAATGCGTATTTTTAGCCTTCAATGGAAACTTCCCATCCTGAAGCTGCGGGACCTATAAATGGTCAATCTGGTGTTTTACTTGAAGTTAGAAATCTCGTCACAGAGTTTCGAACGGAAAATGAAACTGTAAAAGCTGTAAATGATATTTCATTTACGGTTAGGGCTGGGGAAACAATTGGAATTGTTGGCGAATCGGGTTCTGGAAAATCTGTCACGGCGTTATCTATGATGCGCTTGATTCCAAATCCTCCTGGTGAAATTACAGGTGGCGAAATTCTTTATTCTTCTCGCACAAAAGGACAGGTTGATTTGACAAAACTTTCTGAAAATGAAATGCGTGGATTTCGTGGTAACGAGATCGCAATGATTTTTCAGGAGCCAATGACATCACTGAATCCCGTTTATTCTTGCGGTGATCAGGTGATGGAAGCTATTCTTCAACACAAGAAAAAGAAGTTGGCTTCCGATCAAAAAACATTTTCGCAAAAAACCTTTCGCTTTTTATATAAAGTGCATCTGCTTTGTTATGTCATTTTGTTTTTGGTGCATCCTTTATCCTATGGCCTTTTTGCCATTCCTCTTTTCATTGCAGGAATTTCTTTGATGAAATACAAGCCACGCCTTTTTTACACCACACGGGAAAAAATTGCTAGGGAAATGACCATCAAATTATTTGAACAAGTTCAACTTCCTGATCCGGATCGAATTTTTGATTCTTATCCACACCAAATTTCCGGTGGACAAAAACAGCGCGTGATGATTGCAATGGCCATGTCGTGCAATCCGCAATTACTGATCGCTGATGAACCAACAACTGCGCTCGATGTAACCGTTCAGAAAACGATACTTGAGTTGATGAAAGATTTGCAGGCGGAAAGCAATATGAGTATCATGTTCATCACGCATGATCTCGGTGTCATTGCAGAATTGGCAGATCGTGTGGTGGTAATGTACAAGGGAAAAATTGTTGAACAAGGAACAGTACTTGATATTTTTTCAAATCCACAACATCCCTATACAAAAGGTTTGCTTGCGTGTCGTCCTCCGCTGAATAAACGTTTGCATTGGCTTCCAACAGTCGCGGATTTCATGCACACAAATGATGCGGGAGAAATTGTTGAGAACAACCGTTCAGTACTTGAAGTAACGGTGAGTCTTTCTCAAACTGCAGAAGAAAGAAAACAGGAACATGCGGAACTTTATTCACGTGAACCAATTTTGAAACTGACTGGTCTCAAAACATATTTTACAACGAAGAAAAATATTTTCGGAAAAGTCACCAAGGATGTAAAGGCGGTTGATGATATCAGTTTTGATGTTTATCCAGGAGAAACACTCGGACTTGTTGGTGAATCGGGTTGCGGTAAAACAACTTTGGGCAGAACAATTCTTCGTTTGATTGAACCGACCGCTGGAAATATTATTTATAAGGGCCGCGACATTACCAAACTCAGTTCATCTGAAATGCGTGCGTTGCGAAAAGACATTCAGATTATTTTCCAGGATCCTTATTCCTCTCTCAATCCACGTATCACAATCGGAAATGCAATCATGGAGCCGATGCGTGTGCATGGAATTCTTGCCAACGATACAGAGAGAAAAGCGCGCGTTATTGAATTGTTGCATCGTGTGAATATGAATGAATCGCATTTCTATCGTTATCCACATGAGTTTTCAGGTGGACAACGTCAGCGAATTTGCATTGCGCGTGCACTTGCCTTGAAGCCACAATTTATTATTTGTGATGAATCTGTTTCTGCGCTGGATGTTTCTGTACAGGCACAGGTGTTGAATTTATTGAATGAACTGAAACAGGAATTTCATTTCACATACATTTTCATTTCTCACGATTTAAGTGTCGTGAAATTCATGAGTGACCGAATGGTTGTAATGAATGAAGGAAAAATAGAAGAGATGGGTGATGCTGATATGATCTACAATGATCCGAAAACAGCTTACACTCAGAAACTCATCAATGCCATTCCAAAAGGCGAATTAGATGACATTCGCGCTTCAATGTCGAGGAAGAGAATGAGAACACAAGCGTTTTAAATCTTTCCGAGAAAAACCCAATCACCATTCACTTTTTCACAAGAGAAATTCTTCATTGGTATTTTTGAAGTAAGTTCTTCCTTGAATGGAAAAAAATTCACGTGTTC
>CAIQQJ010000056.1 GCA_903873905.1 uncultured Flavobacteriales bacterium | reverse complement strand
TAATTTAATATTTTTTGATATGTATTTGCACCAGCATGATGTGTTTCGTCAATTACAATGTAGTCAAAGTGTGTTTTGGAGAATTGGGATAAATGTTCTTCACGAGAGATAGTTTGAATAGTTGTAAAAATAAAATCAGAATCAATTTCCTGATTTTTACTTTGATAAATACTCATTGTTTTCTTTTCTCCAAAAACTTTTCTAAATGTCTTTAGTGCCGCCGCCGCAATATTGTTCCTATGAACAATAAATAGAAACTTTTTGGGATTGAAAACTTTAGCATCAAACGCTGATAAATATGTTTTACCAGTGCCAGTGGCTGAAATAAGTAATGCTTTATTTTTGTTCAATTCCCTTAATGCCAAAAGGTTTTTAAGAGCATCTTTTTGCATTTGATTTGGTTCTGGGATTTTATTTTCAAATGAATCGATACTAACACTGTTTTCCTTAAAGAATCTTACCTGAGCCTTGTATATTGTTTCATAAACTTTTATGAATTCTGGAGTTACCGGAATAGCGTTATCAAATTCAGTCTGAAATTCGTGAATTGTTGCATTAATCAGATTGCTATTATCAGTAGCAGATATTTTTAAATTCCATTCCTTGTTTGAGCAAAGGGCATTAGCCGTAAGGTTGCTACTTCCAATTATAAGATTATAGAAATTTCTTTTTTTGAATAAATATCCCTTAGCATGAAAAGCGCCAGAAACGACAATTTTTAACTCAATATTCCCAAATAGCAAAAGAGTTTTTAGCGCTTCAGGTTGAGTGAAATTTTGATATTGGGATACAAGTATCTTTCCTTGAATATTATTTTCCTTGAGCTCCTGCAATAAATTTATTAATGCGGCAACGCCGCTCTTTGTTACAAATGCTACCGAGAACCAAAATTCTTCACAATTTCTTAGCTCTTTATCAATTGTTGTTAATACTTTCTTGCCATGCGCAGAATCATTGACAATTAATTCTGGCAAAAAATCTTTTTTTAATAGAATATGATTTTTATCTACAAACCCTGTTTTAAGACTTTCAATTAATTCAGGAATTAAATTATCCATATTCTATTTGGAAATTAATTTATTTACAATAGGCACATCAGCTGCTGCCCAATCTAGATTTTTCAATTCGGACTTACTCAACCATTTAAAATCAACATGTTCTTTTAAATTGAATTCATTTGTGGATGATTTACAAAGAAAACTATGCATTGTTAATTTAAAATCGGGATATTCATGTTCAACGGTAAGAAATTCTTTTCCAATATCAATTTTCAAATCCATCTCCTCTAAAATTTCACGTGCTAGTGCCTGTTCTTTGGATTCTCCAGCCTCTATTTTGCCTCCTGGGAATTCATATTTGAGAGAAACATATTCATATTTACTGATGTTTCTCTGCATGCACAAAATTTTCCCGTCGTTAATGATAATTGCAGCGACAACTTCGTAATGCTTCATATTTATACTTTCTTGAAGAGGGACTAATTGAATTTGTACGTTTCCTCTAAAGTATAGATTTTTTCACCGTCTTATACTTCGGTAAAACAATATCCGGTTTCCCTGGAAGTTTTTTGTCATTCACGCGGTAACGAAATCCTTTTGAAAACAAATACCTCCGCACAATCATATCCGGCTTCGTATCTTTTCCTTTGATACTTCTCATTATGTAGCTTCTTGTTGCTTTATTGAATACGTCAGCCATTGGGTAAAATTAGATGAAATTCGAACGATCAAGAAAGGAGTTTTGAGGGCAGAATGATGAATGCATATTTCAGAATGTTGAAGGAAATCGGAATTGATAAAGTCTGTTCTTTAAAAATTTCACTTCAACAATCTGAAATCATCATTCTGCGTTCCTCAATCAAATTCGTCAGGGAAAAAGTTCCTGATGTAATTGCCTTTTCATTTCCCAATAATGCAATATTAATTATGAGCCTCTCGACTACGCTCGAGGAAGCGCAAAAAAAATCCCCACCAAAATGGCGAGGACTTCTTTAAATTACAAACTCATTTTCGAATTTCGAATCATCAAATTATCAAATCCTTAATCCTTAATCACCTTTTTGATAATCTTCTCTCCATCAATCAAAACTTCCATCATATAAATTCCGGAAGCGAGTTTGCTGATATCGATTGTTTTCGAATTCTCATTAGCAATTGAACTTGAAAAAACATTTTCTCCAAGCATATTGTAGAAAGAGATTTCTGCTTTGTTTACCAATAGATTGCCAAAGTCAAGGGTGATTTCATTTGCTGCAGGATTTGGAAAAACAGAAATGTCATTGATGGAATTGGAAATATCATTGGTTCCAATTGCACCACACATGTTCGCAGTGGTCAGCGTCAATGGTGTTGCAGCATTTGTAACACTTGCAGCCAAAATGTTTGGAGAAAAAATTACGGGAGTGGTGGCAATGACGGTGTACGCATCAGGTGCCGATGCAGGAATTGTTTCTGTAACACCATTGCAAAAACCTGTTCCACTGCCGTCGATAACTGTAATTGTTCTTTGATCGGTGTACGAGTTGCCGAAAATCGCAAAATTTCCATTAGGTGTTTTTGTAATCGCATAAGCAGTTCCATTCAAATAGCCTGGTGTAACACCTGTTGCTTTTTTCTCCCAATTGATAGCACCCGTTGCACTCAATTCCATGTAGAGATATTTTATTGTGGAATTATCATTTACAGCTCCTACAACAATAACTTTTCCAGCGGAAGATTCTGTCAAATCATAAAACTGAACATCAGTTTGTAAGGGGTGAATGAATTTGCTTCCTTGAATCACATTTCCTAAAGGATCGAAATAATAAACTAGTTCCGCATAATTTGGATTGGAATTGTAGTAACAAGCCATCGCATAATTTCCTGTAGATAATTTGATCATGCGATAAGGAATTTCATTCAATGTTGGTTCGTGAACATAATTGGTGAAAATCCATGCACCTGCAGAATCAATTTTAGTAATCCATGCATCATTTACACTTCCGTTTGCAGCATTTCCTCCCAGTACGTAGGAATTGTTTTCTGCAATAATGGTCTCCGTTGTTTCAACTCCCGACATTCCCGTTATGAAATATTCATTTTGCCAAACAATGTCTCCGTTTACTCCGCAACGCACAAGAAATGCCGATGCCGCACATGCGCCACCACCAAAAACAAAACCAGGATCATTTCCTGCAGCTTTGCTCAAGGAAAATGAAGTGAGAAAAGTTCCTGTTATGTAATATTCCTTCTGCCACAAAACAGTTCCAGCAGGACTAATTTTGATTGCAATTTCGCAACCATTTCGGTTTTGATTATAACCCATTGCAACAAAATTGCCATCGTTGGTTTCGATCACATCCACCCAACTTTGTACTACGGCAGTAGGGAAATTCAATGACCACACCGGATTGAAATCCACATCCCAATAAATGATTTCATGATTGATGCCAGCAAGTCCTCCTGTACCAATGGTTATGAAATGATTGGTAGACGTTGCTTTTGCCCTGTAGAAATAAGCGTTCGTTCCTGGATCAGGTACTTTAATAAATCCCGTGCTTTGTGCAGAAGCGGAATTAAAACCTAAACAGGTGCCAATAAAAATTGCAGATAGTAAAAGTTGTTTCATGTGTAAGGGTTTATTGGTTAGATGTGCAATCTGTTTTTTGCTTGCCAGCTATTCAGATTGATTTATGAAAGATAAGAAAGTTTTGGAGAAAGTTGGAAGGTTGAAAGGTTGAAAAGTTGGAAGGTTGAAAGGTTGGAAGGTTGAAAGGTTGGAAGGTTGAAAGGTTGAAAAGGTGAAAGGTTGAAATTTGGAATTTGGAATTTTATTTTTGGAATTTGGAATTTTATTTTTGGAATCTGTTTCGAATGGGAAATTCAAAATTTAAAATTATTTGGGCGTGCCCCCAATCCCAACAATGCTGTTGGGATTGGGGGCGGGCTTTCCACGCTACACGGTAGCTTGCTGCAATCCCTCACGCAAGAAAAGTATTGCCACAAAACAGTTAGAAAAAAAATATTATTATTTCAATCAGCACATCAGCACATCAGCACATCAGCACATCAGTTCAAAGTCCAAGCCTCAGCCTTTTCTTGAAACAAAACTTTCGTTCTTCCCCAAACACTATTGAAAAGTTCAGACTTTCTGTAATTATTCAAATCCTCCTCTGATCTCCATTGGGAAACAGTGAAAAAAATGTTTGAATTTTTCACATCGCGTTTCAATTCCACTTGAACACAACCATCAAAAGAAGAAATCGCTTTTTTATTCTCCTCGAAAATTTTCAAGAACTGTGGAACTTTTTCAGCATGAAATGTCATTTTTACAAGGCGACTGATCATATTTGTGTATTGAGTATTAAGTATTGAGTTTGGATCAAAGAAGTTTTTTTTTATCAAGTATAGGAGTGCTAACACCAACAGGCTCAATACCCAATACTCAATACACAATACCAACGTATCAAGAGAAAGTGATCCGTACTACTGAATTCAATTTGAGATTCAAAAGTCCCGCAGCATTTCCATTGTTCATTGCTATTTCCAAAACGCCTGCGGAATTGAAGAAAGCAACAATTGCTCCTGAAGGAACATCTCCATAAGTACGATGCAACTCGGTGATTTCATCACGAATCAAATCGATTGAGAATAATCTTCCTTTTCCAACACGATCAAATTCGTCTCCTGTGATATTGGTGATGAGATTGCTGAAGGAATCAATGTAAATAACTGTTCCTTTCAAAACATCTTCCTCTGGTGGAGAAATTTGTCGGATAAGTTGCGACACACTTGTTTGTGGAAGCCCTAATTTCTCAAGTGGAATTCCATTGGCAAGTTTTATCGCCGCAGGCAAATACAAATCGCGCGCAACAAAAGTGGAAGGCTCTTTTCCTGATAATGCCAATTGAATAATTAGTTCAGGCTGATGATCCGTGGAAAGCAAGGAAAAAATTCCATTGTCGCAACCCACAAAATAATGGCCTTGCAATTTCAGGGCAATGTGATTGTAACGCCCACTTCCGCCACTTCCAACAGCCACAAGATGAACGGTTCCACTTGGAAATTCCTGAAAAGCATGTCCCAATACAAATGCAGCCTGCCCAAAATCGAATGGAGGAATCTGGTGCGTAACATCCACTAACTGAGCGGATGGCATTTGACGCATTAGCGCTCCCTTAAGCGAAGCAGCGTAATGATCCTTCAAACCAAAATCAGTTGTAAGTGTAATGATCGCCATTCGTTTATTAAATCTTGCAGATTGCGCGAAATGCCTTTATTTTGTGGTAAAATTACTGTTTAGTTAGATATAAATTCAGAGGCTTTAAAATTCAAATTTGTGTTCTGTGCACTGTGCACTGTATAAAAACAGGGCACAGTGCACAGAGCACCGAACACCGATCTACAATAAAATGTTCAAATTAATTATAAAATAGTGGCCGAAAAAAATATTGAATTGATTAGTGTTGAGCCGATTGTTATTTTCGGTGTGAACGATGCAAAACTGGAGTATATCCGAACTTTTTTTCCAAAGTTGAAAATTGTGGCGCGTGGAAATATCATCAAAACCGTTGGTGATGTGGAACAGATTATCCGCTTTGAAGAATCGGTTGATGCATTCCAACAATATTTCAAACGTTACGGAACATTGACACATGCGAATGTGGAAACCATCATGACAGGTTCAGCTGAAGGGAGTGATGAAAATAAATCGGAAGGACCGAACGATATTCTTGTCTATGGAAACCAAGGTCTTCTTGTAAAGGCACGCACACCAGGACAAGCGCGCATGGTGGAAAGTTCAACGAAACACGATATGCTTTTCGCGATTGGACCTGCTGGTACAGGAAAAACGTATACAGCAGTGGCACTTGCAGTTCGCGCTTTGCGTAATCGTGAAGTACGTAAAATTGTCTTGACACGCCCTGCAGTGGAAGCAGGGGAAAATCTCGGGTTTTTACCAGGTGATCTGAAGGAAAAACTCGATCCGTATTTGCAGCCTTTGTATGACGCACTTTACGATATGATTCCTGCCGATAAATTGAAAAATTATATCGAGACCAATGTGATTCAGATTGCTCCGCTAGCTTTTATGCGCGGTCGTACACTCGATAGCGCTTTTGTAATTCTCGATGAAGCGCAGAATGCAACGGAAATGCAATTGAAAATGTTTTTGACAAGAATGGGACCTTCTGCTAAATTTGTCATCACGGGTGATGTTACACAAATTGATTTGCCGAAACATCAACCAAGTGGTTTGTTACAAGCCATGAAAATTTTACCGGGTAATGAAGGAATTGATTTCGTTTATCTCGACAAACAAGATGTAATTCGCCACAAAATTGTAAAACGCATAATTGAAATTTATGATGCCAACAAGGCTGTTGGCACGGGCAACACTAAACAATGAACGCAATGAATACTATGCCTACAACAAACGCTCTCACTGAAACACATTTTAATTTTCCGAATCAAACTGCTTTTTATAAAGGCAAGGTTCGTGATGTTTATTCCATCGGAACCGATTTGCTCGTGATGATTGCGACAGATCGAATTTCTGCATTCGATGTGGTTCTTCCTCGAGGAATTCCTTACAAAGGACAAGTTCTGAATCAGGTTGCCGCACATTTTTTAGAAGCAACCAAAGATATTGTTCCGAATTGGGTAAAAGCAGTTCCTGATCCTGTTGTGACTGCAGGAATTCGTTGTGAACCTTACAAAGTAGAAATGGTTATTCGTGGCTATTTGAGCGGACATGCTTGGCGCGAATATTCATTGGGAAAAAGAACAGTTTGCGGAGTTGCAATGCCAGATGGTTTGAAAGAAAGTGACAAATTTCCGGAACCAATCATTACACCAACTACCAAAGCTTCTGTTGGCCACGATGAAGATATTACACGTGAAGAAATCATCAAATCAGGATTGGTTTCTGAAAAGGAATATGTTCAGCTTGAAAATTACACACGCGCATTATACAATCGCGGTAATGAAATGGCAGGAAACCAAGGATTGATTTTGGTTGATACCAAATATGAATTTGGAATTTCCAATGGGACAATTTATTTGATGGATGAAATTCACACACCTGATTCTTCCCGTTATTTTTATTCTGAAGGATATGAAGAGCGTCAGAAAAATGATGTGCCGCAAAAACAATTGTCAAAGGAATTTGTACGCCAATGGTTGATTGAAAATGGTTTCATGGGCAAAGAGGGACAGAAAATCCCTGAAATGACAGACGAATATGTGAATTCCGTTTCAGAGCGATACATTGAACTTTACGAAAAAGTGACAGGAAAAAAATTCGAACGCGCTGAAGTAAATTCAGTTGAAAAGCGAGTTGAAGCGAACATTCTTGCATTTCTTCCTAAGTAAATTTGATGGTATCGTTTCATTTTCTATTTTTAGCCAAACATTAATACTAACCCCTACAAAAATAAATTTATGGCAAAAGGTAAAATCAAAACGATTAAGAATGATCCAGGTACAGCTAGCAATAACCAAATTATCATGACTGATAATAAGACTGGTTTGGATATTGCATTCACTATTCCAGTTGATGCAGCTGCAATGAATTTGAACGTTGGTGATGAAGTAAGGTATGATACTGTTCCAGGCACAACCAATCAAATAGCTTATGTTGAACGAATTTGTTCAGGAACTGTGGCCGCTGTTGGCGCTGATAATGGATCTGGTGTTATTTCCGAAAAACTTACTGGCAAACAAATTAATTTTTATCAGCCATTCCTAAAGGAACTCGGTATAAAAGTTGGAACTGCAGTGAAATATAATTTGGTATCCGCTTCTTTTGCTCAATCATCGGCATTAACTGCTGCGACTGCAACAACAAGCGCTACATCCACTGCTTCGGCAGGTACAGTTTCAGTAAGTGGAATTGCTAGTGACGACCTTGCCATTGTGGTTCGTATCGATCCAAATCCTTAGACTTTTTTTTCTCAGGATTTTCATTTTTGAATCCTTCGTAGAAAGATGAATCAATTTAACAGGTGGGTAAATGCCCACCTGTTTTTTCTCTTCGTTATATAACCACAATTAATTTATGCGCCTAAAGCAAGGAAAAAGGATTTTTTTTCTTTTATGCTTTTCAATTGCAATGACCACTTCGGTTTTTGCACAACGATCGGTGGCCGATAGTATTAAGCGCGTCATTGGTTTTTCAAATGACACCAACCGTATAAATTTATTGCTGAAACTTACTGAGGTCTATTTGAATTATGCGCCTAAACTTGCTGTTGAGAGTGCGCAGGAAGCAAAAGTGCTAGCAAGTCAATTGCAGAATGATAATTTGGAAGCCAAATCTCTAAATATCCTTGGTAGAGTTTATTTCAGAATCGGAAATTTTAAAGATGCGCTTTCATTTTATGATCAAGCAAACAAAATTTTCACTCGTATTGGGAATACAAATAAAGCTGCGAAAATTTTAAATATCATGGCGGACTGTTATCAGGCAACTGGTAAGTATAATGCAGCATTGGGCAAAAGTTTTGAGGCCTATCAGATCTTGGAAAAACAGGGTGATAAAGGAGGAATGTCGGCTTCGTTGATTACTTCTGGCAATGTTTATCGTGCCATGCATGATTATAATAAGGCAATTATTGATTATGAAAAAGCTTTAATACTTGCAAAAGAAAGTGGGATTTCAGATAATGAAGCAAATTCTGAAATGGCATTGTCCAATGCGTTTGGGGATTTGGGAAAGAATGATACCGCAATAAGTTATTCAAAAAAAGCACTCGCGGTTTTTATCAAGAATCATGATCGAATGGGCGAGGGGAAAGTTTTGAATAATATAGGAACCTGTTTAATGGATCAGGGCAAATATGATGAGGCCATTGACTATTTCTTGCAAGCGCAAAATATTCAAAAGGAAATCGGTGATAATCGTGGCGCGGCAATTTCACTTTCGAATATTGGTGCAATCATGTATGATAAGGATGATGTGGATAAGGCAATTGATTATTTCGAGCGGGCACTTGAACGTGCGAAGATATCAGGTGCTGCGGATTTGGAAATTACAATGTTGGAAAACCTTGCTGAATGTTATTCCTCAAAAGGTGATTTTGAAAAATCCTTACAAATTGTCAATAAGAAAGATGTTTTAAAGGATTCCATCTTCAACAATAACCTTTCCGAAAGCATTGCCGAAATGCAAGCGCAATATGATGTGAAAAAGGCCGAAAGTGAAACACGTGCACAACTCAAGGAAAAAAAATTAATTACAATCGCTTCTGCAGTTGGAGGTGTTTTATTGGTCGTTGTTGTGTTCTTCTTATGGAACAGGGCCGTTACCCGTAAAAAAGTAAACGTCAAACTCAATGCGCAGAAAGAACTAATTGAATTGAAAAATTCCGCGTTGCATGAAGCTAATGTGGAAATTGAATCCAAAAATAAAGACATCACCGATTCTATTCGGTATGCTCGAAAAATCCAGGAAGCTATTTTACCAGAAGTGGAATTTACTGCCACCTTCGGCGATTCAGCTTTCGTTTTGTATCGACCGAAAGATATTGTGAGTGGCGATTTTTATTGGATGGCACAAACGGAAGAACATTTGTTATTTGCCGCAGTCGACTGTACTGGTCATGGTGTGCCTGGTGCATTTGTCAGTATTGTTTGCAGCAATTTGTTGCATCAATCCGTAAAAGAACACGGATTTACTCGGCCTGATCAAATTCTCAATGATGTGAATATTCGACTTTCTGAAACACTTCGTCAGCGTCAGGATGAATCTCGTGTTCGTGATGGGATGGATATTGCATTGTGTTGCGTTCATAAAAAAACATTGCTTCTCACTTTTGCAGGTGCCTATAATCCGGCATGGGTGTTCAGAGGTGATCAGTTGACAGAACTACTACCTGATAAATTTCCTATAGGACTATTCGAAGAGGAAGAATTGCGCAAATTTTCCTGTAAGGAATTTCAACTTGTGCCTGGCGATCGTATTTATGTTTTTTCGGATGGTTTTGCCGATCAATTCGGTGGTGCATTGGGAAAAAAATATAAGCGCAGCACTTTCGTGGAATTCGTAAAGAATATCCAATCGCAGCCTATTGGTGTGCAGGGAAAATTGTTGAATCAGGAACATTTGAGATGGAAGGGAAGCAATGAGCAAATCGATGATATTTTGGTACTTGGAGTGGAAGTTTGAGATTGATAGTCTGATTTCATAGGTGTCACCAATTGCAATCAATTTTTTTTCAATTTACCAAGCCCCAAACTCCCAACTAAATTCTTGGGCAATATTGGCTTTTTGTAAAAATCTTCCCTTAAAATTCCATTCTTGCAATGCGGAAAGCCTACCTTTGAGTTTCTCCTGTGTTCATGCGTAAAGGTCACATTTTTGTAAGCCTGATTTTGTTTTTTTTCTGCAATGAATTGCGGACACAAACTTCGACTCCCGATTTTTCTTATCACATTACAATAGATCTTCAGAATGTCGTGTCTGCTAAAGATCGAGTGAAGGTGACGATTACACCACCACCGATTAAAGCGAGAGTAATTTATTATGTTTTGCCAATCTATATTCCAGGTATAGAGGGAAAAGTTGATGCAGGAAGATTTGTTCATCAATTTTATGCGCTGGATGATAAAGGTTTTCCTTTGAAGGTTTCCAAAAAGAAAAATGGAATTATTGTTTTGAAATTGAGCAAAGGTGCAACCTTGAAAAAAATCGAATATTGGGTTGACGATACTTGGGATGATGAAAAAACGAAGTCAAGCGAATCGAATTCAAAATTTAATTATGTTCCCCAAGCTGCAGGTTCCAATATTGATGCAGGAAATAATTATGTTTTAAACCATGCTTTCTTTTTTGGGTATATCAAAGGATTTTCAGATGTACCTTATACAATTACCATTCTTAAACCAGAAGAATTAGCAGCAAGTAGCGCCTTGAAAATTATTCCTGAAACGCAAACGCGCGATTCATACAAAACATCAAATTACAAACAGCTTCTTGATAATCCTGTGATGTATTCACGACCGGATTCTTGTGGCTTTTTTGCGGGAAATATTTATGTCAGCATTTCTGTTTATTCGGAAAACGGGAGAGTATCATCTCGACTAGTACGAAGATTGATCGCAGCTCATATTACATCAGCATCAAATTTTATTCCTGAAGTGGGTGAAAAAAAATATGAAATGATTTTTTACTTCACTACACCATTTAAGACCGTGTTGAATTCAAATGGTGGATATGGAGGACTTGTGCACAAAGGCTGTGCATTTTATTTCATGCCTGAATTGGAGGATGAAGAGGCACTTGCAACTGAACTGCAAAGAGAAACTGCAGGAGATATTTTGCATTTATTGAAGCCGCTGGATTATCAATGCATGGCTAATAGCAACGATTTTACAAAACCACAACTCATGAAATCATGGTGGTTTTCTGAAGGAGTCAATCTTTATTTTGGATGGTTGTCGGCAGTGCGCGATTCATTTGTGAGTGAAGGCGAATTTATGGGAAATGTTAGTTTGAAAATTAGACTAGCGCAACTCGCACCGAATAAACCTATGACGGATTTGAAATCTCTCACCAATTGTTTGGATGTTCCTTTGAAACGCGAAGCCTTGCGATCGAAAGCAATGCTCCTTGCATTTTTACTTGACATAAAAATTTCGGAATTGACTGAAGGGAAAATGGGTTTGAAGGAAGCCGTTTTGGAATTGGACAAACATGAAACAATGATTCCCGATTCCTTGGAATCTTGGTTGGTAAAAATTACCGATCCAAGAATCGCACAGTTTTTTCGTGATTATGTGGATGGAATAAAACCAATGCCATTGATGAGTGAATTTGAAAAAATAGGATGGGCTTATGCACCCAGTACCATTGATTCAGCGCTAACATTTGGTGCGTTTGGTTTATTATACAATGATAATCTGGATGCTTTTTTTGTTTACAATGCCGATACGAGCAATCTTTTCGGACTGAGAGATGGAGATAGAATTGTAAGTGTTGATGGTATGATACTAGGATCATCCACTTTCGATGACGCGCTTCATTCTGTTTATTCGCCTACAATGGATCGAGAAGTACAATTGCGTTTTATCAGAAAAGATTTGAATTATACTTCGTCTGCAATTCCATATATAAAAGTAATGCTCGTGGAATATTTGATTCGTATGGATCCTGCGGCACCTGCTGCAGCAATAAAACTTCATCGGCAAGTATTTTCTCCCACACTTTTCTGATCGATTTCATTGATTGTAAGGAAGCATATTTTGTTGCATTCCTTTTCGTTTAATAATTCATATAACTTTGCTTTAGTAATAAACTGATTTAGTAGACTTGGATTTCGGCAAAACTTATTTGAAAAGCAATCCAATTATTAATTATTAGTCATCACATTATTAATTATTTCTACCATGCCAACTCGCAAAACAGAAGTCAAAAAAGTTACAACGCATACACTTCATGAGATGAAACGTCTCGGGGAAAAAATTGCGATGTTAACGGCTTACGATTATACAACGGCGAAAATTGTGGATGGAGCAGGAATTGATGTCATCCTCGTGGGTGATTCTGCATCCAATGTAATGGCGGGACATGAAACAACTTTGCCCATCACACTCGACCAAATGATTTATCACGCATCGAGTGTTGTACGCGCTGTTGATCGTGCATTGATTGTTGTTGATCTTCCCTTTGGTTCTTATCAAGGAAACTCGAAAGAAGCCTTGAATTCTGCCATTCGCATTATGAAAGAATCTGGTGCGCATTCTGTGAAACTCGAAGGTGGAAGTGAAGTGAAGGAATCTATTGAACGAATTCTTACTGCAGGAATTCCTGTTATGGGACATCTTGGCTTAACGCCGCAATCCATTTACAAATTCGGAACTTATAATGTTCGCGCGAAAGAAGAAGAGGAAGCAAAACGTTTGATTGAAGATGCGCACGTATTGGAAAAAGCAGGATGTTTTGCAATTGTTCTTGAAAAAGTTCCTGCTGCATTGGCAACAAAAGTGGCGCGTGAATTGGAAATACCAGTTATCGGAATCGGTGCGGGTGGAGGAGTGGATGGACAGGTTTTGGTATACCATGATCTTGTTGGTTTAACAACAGAATTTTCACCAAGATTTTTACGTCGCTATGCAAATCTTGCAGAAGAAATCAATACTGCCGTGGGGAAATATATTTCTGATGTGAAGAAGAAAGATTTTCCAAATGAAAGTGAGCAATATTAGGTTCTAAATCATTTCCCTCTTCCAATGGCAGCAGATTTAAAAATTTGCAAAGTTTTTACATCGGGACGCATCCGCATTTTTCTTACAGAAACTGAGACTAATTATTCTTCTTAATCCTGATTTTTCTTCCTCACCATTGTCAGAATTGTAGCAATTGCTATAGTGTCTCCCGTTTGTCCTTCGTATCCATTTTTGTCTAGGAATTCCTGCGGAGTCGCATCATACACATCAACCAGCCATTTTACGATTCCTTTTGAAATATCTTCAGGTGTTTTTTTCTCCTGCTCAATTTTTTCCTTGCAAGTAAATCGAACACCAAAACTCATTCCTGGATAAACAGGTTTTGTAAACCGACATTCGTCAATTCCATAATTCAACAAAACAGGTCCTTTGTGCGGATCAACAAATAGTCCAGCTGCACGCGACAAAACAAAATATCCATGCGCAACGGTTCGTTTGAAAATTGTTCCTTCCAATGAAGAAGGATCCAAATGCGCATAAAATTTATCGCCACTCAAATTTGCGAAATTGACAATGTCTTCTTCAGTAACCGTGTGCGTTTCTGTAAGTAATGTTTCGCCAATTTCCAATTCTTCAAAATGTTGTTTGAAAGGATGAACATCTTTAATAATGTATTTTCCACCCTGCTGATATTGATTTAAAATATTCGTCAACATTGTTGGTGAGCCTTGCAATGCAGTGCGCTGCAAATAATGAAACACGCCGCGCTTTCCACCCATCTCCTCACCACCACCCGCACGCCCAGGACCACCATGCACAAGCAATGGCATTGGTGAACCATGGCCGGTTGATTCTTTGGAACATGCTTCATTGAGAATCAAAATTCTTCCATGCATGCTGGCGGCACCTAAAACATATTGTTTCGCAATTTTCGAATCATTGGTAATAACTGAACTTACCAATGAACCTTTCCCCAATCGCGCCAATTCAATTGCATCTTCGGTTGTCTTATAAGGCATCAAGGTACTTACTGGACCGAAAGCTTCAATGTTGTGGCAATCCAAATTTTTGAATGGATTTTCATTGAGAAAAACTATCGGTGGCATGAAAGCACCTTTTGTTTTATCAGCACCTTTCACTTCAAAATTCTCGTAATCACCAATGATGATTTTCTGTGTTTTGGAAAGCTGTTCCACTTTTTCCAAAACCTCTTCACGTTGCGACATTCCAGCGAGTGCGCCCATTCGAACACCTTCTACATTTGGATCACCAATGATGGTTTGAGACAAACGTTTTCCCAACGCAACACGAACTTCATCTACTCGATTTTCAGGAACAATAATTCTTCTAACAGCGGTACATTTTTGTCCAGCCTTCGTGGTAATTTCACGAACCACTTCCTTGATGAAAATATCAAACTCAGGTTTTTCAGGAGAAACATCTGTTCCAAGAACACAACAATTCAGGGAATCCGCTTCCATATTAAAGCTGACTGATTCTGATAAAATTCTCGGATGCGATTTTAGCATTTTTCCAGTAGAAGCTGAACCCGTGAACGTAACAATATCCTGATTCACCACATGATCGAGGATACCATTGGCAGAACCACAGATCAATTGCAATGCACCATCAGGCAAAATTCCAGAAGCGATAATTTCTCTTACAACTGCTTCCGTGAGAAATGAAGTAATTGTTGCAGGTTTTACAATTGCAGGAACACCAGCCAACCAATTCACGGCAACTTTTTCCAACATTCCCCAAACAGGAAAATTGAAAGCATTGATGTGAATTGCAACGCCATCTTTCGGGACACAGATGTGATGACCAATAAAAGTATTGTTCTTGGATAGTTTCGCAACATCGCCATCTACACAAAAAGTTTCATCGGGAAATTGACGTCGCAAGGAAGCGTAAGCGAACAAATTCCCAATTCCCCCTTCGATATCCACCCAACTATCCACTTTGGTTGCACCAGTTGCCCATGATGTTTGATAAAATTCATCTTTCTTGCTTAGCAAATGCAAGGCAAGTGCACGAATCATTCTTCCACGTTCATGAAAAGTCATCTTATGTAATTTCGATCCGCCTGTTTGTCGAGCGTAATTACACATGGCTCCAAAATCAAGGCCTTTGCTAGAAGCAATAGCAACAGGATCACCAGTAATTGCATTGAATAAAGTTTGCCCTTCACCTTCTCCTGAAATCCATTTTCCCAGAGCGTAATTATCGAGTTTTTTGATTTGTGTTTTTTCTTTTGTAGTTGTCATGCAATTGGCGGATTGTGATTTATTTTAATAAATGGATTTATTTCAAACCTTGAAGGTAAAAAGAGGAAAGCACAATTCGCTCTATTTTGAGAAATAATCTATAGTCAATTTCTCTTATGTTAACAAGTAATTTATTCTTTCAAATACCCTTGTATATTATATGAAATTCCTATTTTTGGCTAACTAATAATGCACGCCGAACCTTGTCGCGAAGACAAGGTTTTTCATTCTTATCACATGGACAACACAACGAACGAAGCGAAACAACAAGAACTGGATTCAACAATTGGAAATCCGAAAATTGAAGAAGTTTCAGCACCAATTGAAGATCAAGAGCAGGACAGTCACCACGACGAATTGCATCAACTGGAAGATCTTTCTGGACTAGGCAAGGAAGAGCTTTTGAAACGGATGGAGGAAACTTTCTCAAATCCTGATCCTGACCAAATTAAAGGAACAATACAAAAACTGAAAGATACTTTCCGTGAACTTGTGCGCGAGGAAATGGAAGCAAAACGACGTGCGTGGGAAGAGCATAAAGAATCGGAGGACGATAAATTTGAACCGGCTCCCGATTTTGTCGCGGATAAATTTGAGGAATATTTAAAAAAATACAATCAGAAACGAACAGAACTTCGTCGTTCCCGCGATACGGAGCAACGGAAAAATTTGGCCAATAAAATGGCGCTCGTTGATGAATTGAAAGCCCTTGCTGAATCGAGTGAGAGTATGAACAAGGCTTTTGAAAAACTGCAAGCACTTCAGTCTCGTTATCGTGAAATTGGGCCAGTTCCTTCAACGGATGTGGAAGAGTTGAGAAAGGTTTGGCAACATCATCTCGATCGCTTTTTTGATGTTGTGAAAATATCTCGCGAGTTGCGAGAACTCGATTTTAAAAAGAATCAGGATTTAAAAAATGAATTGATTGCAAAAGCAGAAGCCTTAAAGGAAGAACCTTCTGTGCGTAGGGCTTTGGATCAGTTGCATTTGTTTCACGAACAATGGCGGGAAATTGGACCAGCGCCGAAAGAATTGAACGATCAACTTTGGGATCAATTCAAAGTTGCTTCGGATAAAACATATGCACGAAAACAAGTTTTGCTAGAAGATAATAAGGCAAAACAAGTTGAAAATCTTGCGGCAAAAATTGCCTTGTGTGAAAAGATGGATGTGGATGCTGAAAAGGTTTTTGATTCACATAAAAACTGGCAAGAGGCAAATAATGCAGTTGAGGCACTTTTTGAAGAATGGCGTAAAATAGGTCATGTGCCAAAAGACGATGAAGAAAAAACTTGGAAACGCTTTAAGGAAAGTCGTCAAAAATTTTTCCGTAACCGTGAAACTTATTATGCTCAGCAACGAGATGACTTCAAGAAAAATCTTGCTGAAAAAGTTGCTCTGTGTGAAAAAGCTGAAAGTCTCAAAATAAGTACCGATTGGAAAGGAACTGCCATGCAATTCAAACGCATGCAGGATGACTGGAAAAAAATAGGACCAGTTCCTAGAAAAGTTTCAGAAAAAATATGGTTTCGATTCAAGGCTGCTGCCGATGCATTTTTTGAAAATCGCAATAAACAATTCGCTGCGGCTGATGCATTGTTGAAGGAAAATATTGTTGAGCGTGAGGCGCTTATTGCTGAAGCAAATGATGCGAATTTAGGTGAAGATCTATTAAGCGCGCGAACTGCGCTTGGTGAATTGCAGAAGCGTTGGAATGAAATGAAGCCAGCTCCTCGCAATGATTTCGAACGATTGGAAAATGCATGGAAAAAAGTGCAGGAAAAATTATTGTTGCAATTGAAAGAGAAAGGTGGCGATGAAAATACTTTGCAACGAATTAAATACGATCAATTGAAACAAACAGAAAAAGGTCGCGATCAGATTTATCGTGAGCGTTCTGTCATTCAAGAAAAAATCAAGAAAATTCAGTCAGAAATTACGACGATTGAAAATAATCTTGGAATGTTTAGCAAATCAAAAGGAGCTCAAAGTCTTGTTGCGGATTATCAGGCGCAAGTGGAAAAGCACAAAGATGAAGTCGCTAAACTTAAAGCCCAATTAAAACAAATCCCTCGCGAATAGACTTCGATACATTTTTTTGTCAATGATTGTCTTCATTTTTCTAGAACATTTTCGTTGACAAAAAAACACTCAGTCTGACAAAAAAAAGAATTCAAACTTGAATTGAAGTAGAATCTCCTAACTCCAAAGCCCGAACTTAAAACTCTCCTGCCATGCCAACAATCATTGATGTCAACCAAAAGAAAATTTCAATCGGAGATAAGTATGTTATTAGTATTAATGGGCAACCTGTTTACAAAGCGAAATCTAGCATTTGGAAATTGTTTCCGAAGATTGATTTGATGCGTTTGCAAGGCGATCAGGTTTTTCTTACAATGGAGCAGGGATGGGGATTCTTAAAACCAAACGTGGTTTTTAATGTGGGAGGAAGTCAATTCAAACTTGAAACGATTTCTTGGTGGAAAAGACGTTTTCTTTTGGTTGTAGGAAGCGACAGATTTGAAATCATTGGTCATCGTGGAAGGAAAGTTTCCATTTTTCAAAACGACAGACAGATTGCTTGGTTTGACAATGCAGCAGTGACTTTTTTTAATGGCGATAATTATCATTGCACCGCAAATTCAACAGCCTCTTCAGAGTGGTTAATTGCATTTATCCTATTTTGGGATGCGCATTACAACCGTGAACAAAAAAGCGCGATCAATTTCAAATTCGGAAGTATGGTTCAGTCGCAAGCCTTTGATACGACTTGGCAGGCAATTTGAAAAATCAATTTTGAATTTTGAGATTTGAATTTTGAGATTTTGTAATCTGTAATCAGATAATCTGCAATCTATTCCTCTTCATCCGTTGTAATATCCTCCTCATCCGGAATAGGCAATGCTTTTGGAAAATCTTTTTTGCTGATATAAATTCCAGGAATAGGATTAATATGTTCGTGACCGCCCTTCAAGAAAATATAAAATTGAACATTTCCTTCCTTGTCAATATTCTTTTTTGTGTCCTTGATTAATTTTCGTGATGCGGCAAATTGTGTGACCGCACCATTTTCTCCAATACATTCAACAATTGTCATGGATGGAATTTCGAAGGAGAATTTTTCATTTCCATTCATTCCCTCGAGTAGATAAATTTCATTGTTGCGAATTCCAAAGTCTTTCACTTCATCTTTCACATCAAATTCATCTTCCCAATTGTATCGGATATTATCTTCAGTTTCATGCCCTTCATTTTCCTTGTCGGCATATGCTTGGTCAAAATCGGGATTGACTTCTTTTACTGTAATGGAGACTTTCATTCTACAAATGTAATGTGATTGGAGCTTGGAAATTAGTGATTTGTTTTTTGCCAAAAATCCCTAATAAAATCCACTTTACACAATCACCAATGACCAATTACCAATTACCTTTGTTCCATGCAAGAATTCTTTTTCACCGTTCTCGCCATTTGGTTTGTTTGGAGATTATTCAGTTCCTTTTCAGGAAGCAAACCTGCGTCGCAAAATTTTCGTCAGACCAACAATAATTATTATTCCGAGCCGAAGAAGCCGGAGGGAGAAGTGCGAATTGAAACAAAAGCGACACCTGAATCGAAAATTCCACCTACCGAAGGGGAATATGTGGATTATGAGGATGTGAAGTAATTTGTTTAGTAGGGATGCCTTTGGCATCGTTTATTGTTTCTGAAGACCTATCTGTTTTAATGCTTTTGTGGCAATGCTATTCTTGCGTGAGGGATTGCAGCAATCCCCCCGACAGAATTGTTGGGGTTGGGAGCCCGACCCTATCAACAGGAGTGTTGGGGACGCCCTTATAAAATCTTCAAATTTCGAATGACCAGTTATTCCACCATTTCCCCCGCATACTAACCATCTCTGCCACTTATTAAATACCAGTTTTTTCAATGGAATTCACTTGTTAAGTTTGATTATCAATTCTGGTTAAGGTGTTTGGTATTTTCCTGTTGAAACTCCGAAAAGAGCCTCCAACAACAGTAAAAACTACAGAATCGAAACCTCCGCGCCTCCCAGGTTAGCGGAGGTTTCATTTTAAATACGAATTATGAATCATTACGAATCTGAGAATCGCGAATTTTTTCCGATAGTCCTTGCTTTTTTACATTTCAAAAAATGTTAAAGTTCGAGTATGCAATTTGGCCTTTCCTAATTCGTACAATTCGTAAAAATTCGTAATGCGTACGCCTTGATTTTAATAACTTTGCCCCGCTTCCTGAACAAGCCGGGAATCAACCAAATATGAATATGAAACGTTTCATTCCACAAATTTCCGCGATCGTAATTTTCATCGCGGTTTCCTGCATTTTTTTCTCACCACTTTTTCAAGGTAAGCGTGTTGTGCAGGGTGACGTAACACATTACCTCGGCGCCTCCAAAGAGATTACAGATTATCGTGCAAAAACAGGCAAAGAAGCTTTGTGGACAAACAGCATGTTTTCCGGAATGCCAGCTTATCAGATTTCGGTTCAATACCCAAATAACCTCGTTCAATACATTCAGAAATTTTTCTTCAAGGTTTTTCCTGCACCTGTTGTCATGATTATACTTTGTATGGTGGGATTTTATTTCCTGCTCGTCACACTCAAAGTAGATCCGTGGATTTCCATTGCAGGAGGAATTGCATTCGGACTATCTTCCTTTTTCCTGATTGTACTTTCTGCAGGACATAACACACAAGGATTCGCCATTTCATATATGGCGCCAGTTCTCATGGGAGTCATTATTACCATGCGAGGGCGACTTTGGCTTGGAGGCGCATTGACAGCACTCGCGCTCGCAATGGAATTGAATGCGAACCATCTTCAGATAACTTATTATTTGATGATGACGGTTTTGATCATTGTAATTGGAGAATCCATTCGACTTTTCCGTGAAGGCAAGATGAATTATTTGGTAAAGGCTGCGGGAATTTTAGGCGCTGCAGCATTTCTTGCCGTATTGCCAAACATTACCAACCTTCTTTTGACGAATGAATATGGAAAAGCTTCCACACGCGGACAATCTGAATTAACTGTAGACAATAAAGACAAGAAAAAAACAACTGGACTTGATTTTGATTATGCGACAGCTTGGAGCTACGGCATAAGCGAAACGATGACCTTGATGATTCCAGATTTTGCAGGAGGAGCAAGTGAACCGATCGGATCATATGATCCAGATGCAGTGGAATCGGTTGAATCGAGTCAAACAAAATATGTTGCGGAAAGAGTGAGCGCCTATTTTGGTGAACAAAGTTTTACGAGCGGGCCAGTTTATGTTGGGGCAATAATTTGTTTTCTTGCCCTGCTTGCACTTTTCATTGTAAAAGATCAAATTAAATGGTGGTTGCTTGGCGCTACTTTATTATCCGTCTGCCTTGCATGGGGGTATCATGCAGAAAGTTTCTCCATGTTTTTCTTCAATCACATTCCAGGTTATAATAAATTCAGAGCTGTTTCAATGACATTGGTGATTGCAGAATTGACATTGCCAATTCTCGCTTTTCTTGCACTCAAGGAGGTTTTCCAGAATCCAGGTTTGCTGAAGGAAAAAATGAAACTCTTTTACATTGCGTTTGCATTTACAGGTGGACTTTCCCTTCTGATTTGGTTATCACCAGGGTTATTCATCACACCAGTAAGTCCAGAAAATAAAGCCGCGCTTATTGATAGAATGACCACCAGAGATGGAATAAAAGATAAACAGACACAAGATGAAATTGTGGATGCGACCATGCAGGCAAGAACTGAAATTGTGAAGTCGGATGCATTGAGAAGTTTCTTATTCATTCTTCTTGCTGCAGGATTATTATTTTTCTTCGCTCGTAAACCATTTGGAATTTTGCCATTTGCAGGAGCGTTTACATTGCTCATGTTGGTGGATATGTGGGGCGTGAGTGCGCGTTATCTGAGCGAGAAAAAAGGCAGTTATGAAAAAGACAAGAAGAATGAAGATTCGTATCCTTTGTCGAATGCTGATCAAATGATTTTGCAAGATCAGGATCCTGATTATCGTGTGTTGAATATTGCATCGGGAGATCCTTGGACAGATGCTAGCTGTTCTTATTGGCATAAATCCATTGGTGGTTATCACGGAGCGAAATTGAAGCGCACACAAGAATTGTATGAGCAGGAACTTTATGGTTATTTCAGACAAATGGGCCAATGCAGAAGCGATTCCGATTTGATGGCTTTGTTACCAAAAATGTCTGGTTTGAATATGTTGAACATGAAATATATTATTTACAATCCTGAAGGTGGTGTGTTGCCGAATAATTATGCTTGTGGAAGTGCATGGTTTGTAAATAATGTGAAAATGGTTGCTAGCGCTGATGAAGAGGTGAAGGAAATCAAGAATTTTTCACCACGATCAACTGCTGTAATTGACAAATCATTTACAGAAACCTTGGGAGGATTTACACCGAAATTTGATTCCACCGCGAAAATTGTTTTGAATTCCTATTCACCCAACAATTTAAAATACACTTCGAATGCAGCAAGCGATCAATTGGCTGTCTTCTCTGAAATATATTACGATAAAGGTTGGAATGCATACATCGATGGAAAACCTACGCCGCATGTGCGCGCTGATTTTGTTTTACGCGCAATGAAAGTCCCTGCAGGTAAACATGAAATTGAATTCAAGTTTGAACCTTCTTCCTATATCACAGGCGAAAAAATAGCATTGGCAGGATCGCTTATGCTTATCATTTTTATTGGTGGTGGAATATATCTCGACCAGAAAAAACAAAAAGTAACGAAACAGGCTGCATGAAGCGGGTACTGATCGTAACCTATTATTGGCCGCCTAGCGGAGGTCCCGGCGTTCAACGCTGGTTGAAGTTTGTAAAGTACCTACGCCAATTTAACATTGAACCAATTGTTGTGACGGTTGATGAAAAAAAAGCGTCGTACCCTGTTTTTGATAATTCGCTTGAATCTGAAATTCCAGAAGGCATAAAAGTTTACAGAACAAATTCATTCGAGCCACTAAAATTATTTTCTTCTGTTTTTAAGAAGGAAAAAGTTCCTTATGCTGGAATTCCCGATCGCGACAAAATGAGTTTCATTGGTAAAACTTCACTTTACATTCGTGCAAATTATTTTATTCCCGATGCCAGAAAAGGTTGGAATAAATATGCGTTCAAAAAATGTTGTGAAATAATTGAAAGCGAAAAAATTGATGCTGTCATTACTTCAAGTCCGCCGCATTCAACGCAGTTGATCGGATTGCAATTGAAAGAAAAATACAACTTGAAATGGTTGGTCGATTTGCGGGATCCATGGACGGAAATTTATTATTACGATAAATTCCATCACACCGAACGCGCTAAGAAAATCGATTTGAAATATGAAACGGATGTTTTGAATAAATCGGATTTCATTACGGTTACGAGTGAACAAACTGCAAGTCGTTTTGCGAAAAAGTTGGTTGGGGACCCAAAAAAGATTTCAGTTATTACCAATGGTTTTGATGAGGAGGATTTTTCCAATATTCACTTGTTGCCACAAGAAAAATTCACAATTACGTTTTTGGGAACAATAAACATTCAATTCGGAATCGAACATTTTGTGGAGGCGATTTTGCAAGTGAAAAAAAATCATCCGAACATTCCCTTGCGTTTGAAATTTGTAGGGAATATGGATTTGGCAACGAGGTCATTGCTCGAATCAAAAATTTCCGATTGCATTGAATTGATTGAATACGTTCCGCACAAGGAATCCATTCAACATATTTGTTCTGCTCAATTGTTGCTGCTGGTTATTCCGAAAGGAAAAAATGAGGGAACAGTTCCTGGAAAAACGTTTGAATACATGGCAGCGAAGAGAAATATTTTGTGTCTCGCTCCGAAAGACAGCAGCGCCGGAAAAATCATTGAATCCTCGGCAACAGGAAAGTCATTTTTGCATGAAGATGTGAGTGGAATTGCTGCATATATTAGTGAAATGATGTTGCGCTGGGAACAAGGTGACGATTGTTCTGTAAATAATAATAATTTTAAGCAGTATTCCAGACAGAACCAAACGGCTCTACTGGCTCAATTGCTGAATTCATAATTGAAAATATGCTTCAATTTTTTTGGAAACTTTTAGTTCGCTTGAAAAATTCTTCTTGCACCATTCATGCAGAGACTTTGACGCGCAATGTGAAATTTGAAGATCATGTTACCATTGAAAAAGGATGTTTCATTGGCGCAGATCATATTGGGCGTTATTCTTTCATTGGAATCCATTCTTACGTTGACAAAAACACAAAAAGCATTGGACGTTTTTGTTCCATTGCCATGGGAGCAAAAATCGGTTTGAGCAATCATCCGATGGAGTGGGTGAGTACGCATCCGTTTTTGTACAGCAAGAAATATGAATTTGTAAGTGAAAATATTGCTGTTGAAAATGTGAAGGATAAAAAAACAATCATTGGAAATGATGTTTGGATTGGAGCGAACGTTACTATTCTTGCAGGCGTTACAATCGGTGATGGTGCTGTTATTGGTGCGAATGCTTTAGTTACGAAGGACGTGGAAGCCTATAGTGTGACTAATGGAATTCCAGCGAAACATGTGAAATTCCGGTTTGAAGAAAATGTGGTAAAAAAGCTATTGGAAATGAAATGGTGGAATTGGGATAATGAGAAGTTGAAATCAAAGATCAGTTCCTTCCGAAATCCTGGTGAATTTATTAAGTAGTCGCTTCTAATTTGCTATTTGCTATTTGCAATTTAAAAATTTTAGATTCGAAATTTTATTGTGGCGTATCCCTGCGGGTCGGGCTTTCCGCTTTTACTCCTCGAGATTTAATTCCTGATAAATTTCTCGTGAGCTGCGGGGTAACCGCTACAATCCCTTACGCGAAAAAAAAGATGCAAGTGAAATAATGATTTTCAAATTCCAAAGTGAAATTTGATGATCAATTGAAGCACATCATAAAATCAAAAATTCAAATCCGCGTAACCCGCGTAATCCGCGGCGAGCAATGGAGAAAAGATGAGAATTACCACAACCAATAAAGTCCAACCGACAACCGCCAACCGATCACTTCCCCTTAAACTTATTAATCGCATTAATCGTGAATTCCGAAAGAACTAATCGTCCACTTATTCCAGCTCTTTCAAGTAGTAATTTGTCCCAATGATCCGTTCCAGCCCAAGCGATTTTTTTGATTTCCAACATCGCTTCAGGATTGCTTTCGGATAATTTTTTTGCAAGTGAATTTACTGCGTCATCTACATTTGGAATTCCATCATAAACATCAGCATACAAGCCAACATTTTTAGCCCAATTTGCATCGCGCCATTCTGTAGCGTTAATGGCAAGGTTTGTAAAAGCAGCTTTCCCAATTTTTCTTTCAATGGGTGGTCCAACCACAAATGGTCCAATTCCAACTGCGAGTTCGGAAAGTTTTATGGAAGCATTGGCAGATGCAATGGTGTAATCTGCTGCTGCTGCAAGTCCCACGCCACCACCAACAGCTTTACCTTGCACACGAGCGATGACAAATTTCGGAACAGTTCGAATGGCATTGATAACATGCGCAAAACCAGAAAAGAATTTTTCTCCTGTAGTAAAATCCTTGATGCTGATTAATTCATCAAAGGATGCGCCAGCACAGAATGATTTTTCCCCTTCAGATCGAAGTACAATGACTTTTGCGTCAGGATTTTTTCCCATTTCCAAAATTTCATCTGCGAGTTGCTGCAAAAGATTTCCTGGGAGTGAATTGCTTTGTGGATGAAAAAATGTAACCGTTCCGATTCCATTTTCAATTGATGTATTTACATTGCCTTGTTCGCTCATGACGTAAAAATAGTTATTAGTTTTTAGCGAATAGTTATTGTGGATTCATTTTCGTTCAATTTTTGCGTGATTGATAGTAGCGCCACATAGTGGTCCCTTCGGGAGAAAGCCCGGATACCGCAACAGAATTGTTGGGATTGGGAGAGGACTTGCAGCGAGCCCGACCTAAGGCACGAAGGGCACGCCCAAATATTACTAATTTTGTGTCATCTGAATTTGAAAAACTTGAAAATATCTTGGCTTGCTTTTTTAATAGTAATTTCTTTTGCCTGCAATGATGCGCAATCGATGTATCAGCAAAATGAACAAAAAACAATTGTCGTACAAGATTCTAATTGTACAGATTGCAAATATCAATATGCTTGGATGGATTCAGCCAATTATAATCCACAGTCCACCATATGTTCCCGTTTTGATTTTCCTGAAGGGTTTTCAGGTGTAAAGAATGAGCCAGGTTCATTTGCAGAATGGTTACGAGGATTGCCCTTGTTACCTGAAGGATCACAAGTAAAACTTTTTAACGGCGAATTGAAAAGTAATCAAGGTGCGCAGGCAGCTGTAATAAACATGGATGTTGGAAATACGGATTTGCAGCAATGTGCTGATGCGGTTATGCGTTTGCGTGCAGAATATTTATTTGCGACCAAACAATTTCAAAAGATCGCTTTCAATTATACAAGTGGTGATCGATTGGATTATGTAGGGTGGATTAATGGGAAAAGAATTGCTGTTAGTGGAAATAAAACCAGTGTGGTTTTTTCCGGAAAAAAATCTCCGAATATTTCCGATCACAAAGTCTTTCGTGCATACATGAATGATATTTTCAATTATGCAGGTACTTTGTCGCTCAGCAAGGAATTGAAATCTATTTCATGTGATTCCATGCAAGCAGGAGATGTTTTTATTCATGGTGGAAGTCCAGGACATGCGGTCATGATCGTGGATATGGCTGTCAATGAAAAGACAGGTGAAAAGATGTTCATGATTGCGCAGAGTTATATGCCAGCACAACAAATGCATGTGTTGAGAAATGATTATGAAAAGAGATGGAGTCCTTGGTATAAAATTGGTAGCGGAAAATATTTGGAATCTCCTGAATATGTTTTTGATTGGTCGGAGTTGAAAAGATTTTAGTCTTAGAAGAGTACTTTGTTTTGCGATTTTATTCGCACGACTTTTTATATTTATTTTTTCATTTCACTTTCTTGTTTCCCAAATACTGCAATTGCTTATTCGGATGAATAATAAAAATATTTATCCAGTACTCATTTAATCGTTGTGATTAAATTCATTTTTAATTTTTCTATTTATAGAAACCCATGATTCTTTAATTTTCGAGGTTAAAAACATGACGTAAATCATATAAAACACTTATGAAACTGATTGTGATTCGCTTGAGGATTACATTTTGAAAATGAAAGAAATTATTGGGTACCTTGGAAACACTAAATAAGAAAAAGTCACCTCCATAAAAAAAACACGATGACAAAAACAATTTTATCTGATCTTGATATTGCTCAAAGCGCAAAGATCATTCACATTAATGAAATTGCAAAAAAGTTAGGAATTGCAGTTGATGATCTAGAGCATTTCGGAAAGTACAAAGCAAAACTTCCTCTTAATCTTATTGATGAGGAAAAAATCAAGAAAAGTAAATTGGTTTTGGTCACTGCAATTAGTCCAACTCCCGCAGGAGAAGGAAAGACGACCACTTCAATTGGTTTGACTGAAGGTTTGAATATCATTGGTAAAAAAACAACAGTAGTTCTGCGTGAGCCATCACTCGGACCTGTTTTTGGAATTAAAGGTGGAGCGGCCGGCGGCGGTTATTCCCAAGTGATTCCGATGGAAGATATCAACTTGCATTTCACTGGAGATTTTTCTGCGATTGAAAAAGCAAATAATTTATTAGCAGCGCTTATTGACAATAATATTCAAAACAAAACTCGCAATCTAGGTATCGATGCACGAACTGTTGTTTGGAAACGTGTAATGGATATGAATGATCGCGCACTTCGAAATATTGTAATTGGTCTTGGTGGAACAACAAACGGAACACCACGTCAGGATGGTTTCAATATTACACCAGCATCTGAAGTGATGGCGATTTTGTGCATGTCTAAAAACATTGAAGATTTAAAAACAAAACTTGGAAATATTTTTGTCGGCTATACATTCGCAGGTAAACCGGTTTTCGCTCGTGATTTGAATGCGCAAGGTGCAATGGCAATTTTGTTGAAAGATGCCATCAAGCCAAATCTAGTTCAAACATTAGAAGGAAATCCTGCAATCATTCATGGTGGACCATTTGCAAACATTGCTCAAGGAACAAATACCATCATTGCAACAAAAATGGGATTGTCTTTATCTGATTATGTCGTAACAGAAGCAGGTTTCGGAGCGGACTTAGGTGCAGAAAAATTCATGAACATCAAATGTGGTTATGCAGGATTAAAACCAAATGCAGTTGTGCTGGTTGCAACCATCAGAGCTTTGCGTCACCATGGTGGAGCTAAAAAAGAAGAGTACAACACACCAAGTTTGGAACGAGTGAAAAAAGGTTTTGAGAATTTGGAGAAACACATTGAGAATATTTTGAAATTCGGAATCAAACCTGTTGTTGCCATCAATAGTTTCATCAGTGATTCGCAAGAAGAAGTTGATTTCATCAAAACGGAATGTGCGAAACATGGTGTTGATGCTGTTCTTTCAGAATGTTGGGCAAAAGGCGGAGCAGGAACGACTGATCTTGCAAAAGCTGTTGTGAAAGTCATTGAAAGTGGAGAAAATAATTTCAAGCCTTTGTATGATTGGAATTTATCCATTGAAGAAAAAATAAAAATTATCGCTACTGAAATTTATGGAGCAGACAGTGTTGAGTATTCTGCAAAAGCAAGATCTGGTTTGAAAACCATCAATGCATTGGGCTATGATAAGTTGCCGATTTGCATGGCGAAAACGCAAAAATCATTGTCTGATAATGAAACTAAAATCGGACGTCCTCGCAATTTCAGTGTTACGGTTCGTGAATTCGAATTTGCGGCAGGAGCTGGTTTTGTAATTCCAATTCTTGGTGAGATGATGCGTATGCCGGGATTGCCCGTTACACCAGCATCAGAAGGAATGGACATTGACGCAAACGGAAAAATTACTGGACTTTCCTAGCATGAGCACAGCATCTTATACAGGTCGAAAATACAGTGAAGGAGAATTCTTTCAAGTGGATGATATTTTGGTTGTAGAAGAATCGCTTAAAATCACGATCAATAAAAATCCATTTACAGTTACCATGCGCACGCCAGGCTCCGATAACGAGCTTGTGCGTGGGCTTTTGTTTTCTGAAAATGTGTATTCGGAAATTGAAACCGATCCTATAATTGTTGTGAATGAGAAAAATGAAAAAGGAATTATCACATCAGTTGATGTAAACATTCCCATAGGTAAAGTAGGGAAGGGAATGGAAATTTCTCGAAGTATCGTTTCTGTTTCCTCTTGTGGCATTTGTGGAAAATCGGAATTGGATGAGCTGCCGGAAAATTCAAAAAAAATAGTTGTTGAAGAGAAATTAAATCCTGAATTGCTGGGAAACATGTTTGATCAAATGACTGAAGCCCAAAATATGTTCAAGCAATCAGGTGGTTCGCATGCTGCAGCTGCTTTTACAATAGATGGAAAAATACTCTCAATTCAAGAAGATATCGGAAGACATAATGCAGTTGACAAAGTCATTGGAAGTTTACTTTTTCAAAAGCAATTGAAGAATGCAAAATGTTTGGTGGTGAGCGGAAGAATTTCCTATGAAATAGTCAACAAATGTTACGCTGCAGGAATTCCTTTTCTTGCTTCTGTTTCCGCGCCCTCCTCCTTAGCGGTTGAATTGTCTGAAAAATTAGGGATTACCCTGATGGCTTTTTGTCGGAATAAAAAATTTACAGCATATAGTCGAATTGAAAACATCAATGCTCATTCAAAGGTTGCGTAAAAAATTGCATAAAAAATATTTTAATTAAGAAGAATACAAATGGCAAAAGTTGAAAAATGTTCCTGTGGTAATGACGAGGAAGGATTACTGGAACGCTTGGAGGAGATCATTATTTCTTTCAAGGACAAACCAGGTGCATTGATTCCTGTTCTGCAAGCAACGCAAAGTCTTTTTGGATTTATTCCACAAGAGGCCATTCTGAAAATTTCTGAAATACTGAATGAACCATTGCATAAAGTGCATGGAGTCATCACTTTTTAT
>CAIQQJ010000055.1 GCA_903873905.1 uncultured Flavobacteriales bacterium | reverse complement strand
CGACCTTTCTTATTTTTTGGCATTACCCATAACGTTTTGCCTTAAGATTGCATTATACTAAAAATACAATAATTTAACTGAAGGAAAACGGGTGAACTAAAACGTTTTGCTGGAGTTATGACCTAGTAGCCGCATAAGTCCCGCTTCCCTTCTTCACACTTGCATGAGCTAATTGGAATGATAGGCATTGAGGCCTGATTAAGGCAATCGCAGCGCAGGTTTTATTCATCTTCAAAAAAACGTTATGGGAAATTTCAAAATCGAAAAACAATTCATGGAGAGTGTTGGAATCGATGTTTCAAAACTCACGCTGGATGTATTTGTTTACAACGGGAAACAGCATCAGCAATTCGCCAATTCCCGGAAGGGATTCATTGCAATGCAGAAATGGATCAATTCGCTAGTCAACGGTACGCAAATAATTTATTGCTTTGAACACACCGGTTGGTATTGTGTTTTGTTGAGTCATTTTCTTTTTGAACAATCAGTTTATTATTGCTGCATCAATCCACTCGAATTGAAACGTTCAATGGGATTTGTCAGGGGGAAAAGTGACAAAACGGATTCCTATCAGATTGCAAGGTTTGCATGGTTGAGAAGAGAGGAATTGGAACCTTCTGTGCCCATGCCTGTGAAATTGATCGAGCTGCAACGCATGATGAGTTTGCGGGAACAGCTTGTGAAACAAAGTACGGCAATGAAAAACCTGGAGAAGGGAATGTTGGTTACAATTGAAAATGCAAAGGGGGACATTTCAATTCGTATCATCAGGCAATCCATAAAGCAAATGGAGGTTCAGATAAAAAAAATTGAGAAGGGCATGAATGATTTGATAAAATCGGAATCAAAATTGCAAAGCAATTATAAACTCAGCAGAAGTGTCAAAGGCGTTGGAAACGTGTTGGCGATACAAATGATCTTGCACACGCATAACTTCAGTCGCTTTGAGGATTGGCGACAATTCTCAGCATATTGCGGACTGGTACCTTATCCACATCAATCTGGAACGAGTATTCATGGACGAAAGAAAATTCATTCGATCAGCGATAAGAAAATGAAGAGTTTGCTTTCGATGTCTGCGATCAGCGCAATTCAGCACGATGCGGAACTAAAAATGTATTATCACAAGCGAGTGGAAGAGGGCAAACACAAGATGGTTGCACTGAACATCATCAGAAATAAAATTGTGTCCAGGATCTTTGCAACGGTGAAGAGAGGTACACCGTATGTTGAGCTGAGTAAGTTTGCGGCTTGAAATAAATCTGGGAAAAGACTTGTTTTTGATCTTGGAATGCGGCTATGCGAAGTGGCGCACGACCAAATTCCATTTTTAAAAAAGACTTCGTGCGCCATTTCGCATAGCCGCTGTTAGTGGCTGGCTGTTCGAGTGCTAGGTGAGTGGCGTTTGAGTTCATTGTCAATAATTATTTTTAGGTCAAGAAACGAGTTTATGTCGTTTGTATAGGTGTCGGAGTTTTCGTTTTTATTTTCGTCAATCATATTCATTCCGTGTCGAAAATATTTGTCCGCTAATTCTGGCTTGTCACTGTCG
>CAIQQJ010000054.1 GCA_903873905.1 uncultured Flavobacteriales bacterium | reverse complement strand
GGCTCTATACTATGATTTACCTGTTTACAGGGATACATATAAATTGATTTTAAAGATATTTGAATACACTAAAGATTTTCCTAAAGATTATAAATATACCCTTGGCCAGGATATGAAGCGTGATGCCTTGCAACTGGTAAGAAGTATTTATAGAGCAAATAAATCAAAAAACACCTTTAACGCCTCTTGTGCAATTGTAATGGGAAATACAAAAACTTTTTCCCATTACAATTATAACACCACTCAAAATCTCGAAATCCTCCTCAAAGGTGTTCGACCTGATCCCTCCTTCTCCGCACCGCCCGTCACTGCATAAGCTTTGACGGGCTTTTTTTTCTAAATCAATGGATTCCTAAATCCTCGAATCTTCGAATCTCAATTTCCCCTCTACCACAAATTGTCAACTTCTCCCAAACCCTTCCGCACTACCAAGAATTCACCCTTCGTCAAATCAATAACTGTCGAGGCTTCAATGTTTCCGTAACCGCCGTTCACAACCAATTCAACCTTGTCCTGATATTTTTCATAAATTAATTCAGGATCGGCATAATAATCTACCATTTCATCTTCTTCATCGTGAAGAGAGGAGGAAACAATCGGATTTCCCAGTTCCTTCACAATGGCTTGCACAATCAGATTGGCAGGAACACGAATTCCAACCGATTTTTTCTTGCTTTGGAAAATTTTCGGAACATTATTATTCGCGGCAAGAATGAAGGTATACGGACCCGGCAAGGCTTTTTTCAAAACACGGAAAACCGATGTTGAAATGGGCATTGCATAATCGGAAAGATGGGAAAGATCGTGACAAATGATGGAGAAATTAGCATCAGCAAGTTTTACGCCCTTGAATTGGCATAATTTTTCAATCACCTTCGGTTGTGTTATATCGCAACCAATTCCATAAACCGTATCCGTTGGATAAATGATAATGCCTCCAGCCCGCAAAACAGCAGCCGCCTTTCGAATAGATTCAGAATCTGGCTTGTCGGGATTTATTCGTAGTAACATGGAAAGTTTTGAATTTTGAATTCTAAATTTTAAATTCCTTCAGGGCAAAATTAATCTTCAAGGTTTGGAATCTAATTCACACAGGCGAAAATTTCATTTCAAAATTTAGAATTCAAAATTTCTTATGCGAATTTCTTGGCGTCTTCCAAAAATTGTTTCAAACCATTATCTGTCAATGGATGTTTGAGCAAAGCAAGGATGGCGCTCAATGGACAAGTGGCAACATCCGCACCCAATTTCGCGCAGTCGATGATATGCATTTGGTGACGTATAGAAGCGGCAAGAATTTGAGTATTGAAACCGTAATTATCATAAATCAAACGGATTTCAGAAATGAGATTCAATCCGTCTGTAGAAATATCATCAAGACGACCAATGAAAGGGGAGACATAAGTTGCTCCTGCCTTAGCTGCTAAAAGTGCTTGACCTGCAGAAAAAACAAGCGTGCAATTCGTGCGAATTCCTTTCGAGGAAAAATATTTTATCGCTTTTATGCCGTCTTTGATCATTGGTATTTTTACCACAATCTGCTTATGAAGAGCAGCCAATTTTTCACCTTCTCTTACCATACCATCAAAATCCGTAGCAATAACTTCCGCAGAAACATCACCTGTCACAATGTTGCAGATGTCTATGTAATGTTTAGTCACTGCAGCTTCGCCGGAAATTCCAACTTTCGCCATCAGAGATGGGTTTGTAGTTACGCCATCCAAAACGCCAAGGTCTTGAGCTTCTTTAATCTGTGCGAGATCTGCTGTGTCGATGAAAAATTTCATAGTATTTGTCTTTTTATTGGAGAACAAAAATACGTTTTGCCCTCGGACAATTTTCGAGAAGTATTTAACAAGTTATTCAGAGGAAATGATGTGCAAATGTGCTGATATGCTGATGTGCCGATGAAAATTATTTTGGCGTGCCCTTACAGGTCGGGCTATCCGTTACAAGTCCTCTCCCAACCCTCCCAACCCCAACAATTCTGTTGGGGGGATTGGGGGGATCCGGGCTTTCTCCCGAAGGGACCACTATGTGGCACTACTATCCCTCACGCGAAAAAACATTGACCAGTAAACAGGAAAAGAAACACTAAACCAGAAACCAATCTGCACATCTGCATATCTGAAATCTGCACATCATTTTTTTATCTTTTCCCAAATCTCACAATCCATCAATCTCCCAGTTGTAGATCGGAAATCATTCTTGGCAATTCCAATAAGTTCATACCCACAATTCTTTGCCAATTTTTTTGATGCAATATTACTCGGCTCAATACGCAATGTGATTTTTGCTATGCCCAATTCTTCAATACAATAGGTACTGAATAAATTCACCGCTTCAGAACCCAATCCTTTTCCAATAAAATCCTTATCCAGAAAATAACCCAACTCACATTTAGGAACGCGCCAATTGATATCCTTGGCAAGAATTTGTCCAATCAGTTTTTTATCCAATGTAAATATTCCTGCAAATAAATGTTTCCCCGATTTCCGATCTGCATTTCTTTCCAAGATGTATTTGCGTTTTGCCATGACGGAAGTGTTGCCTTCAACCGTCATTGGAAAATAATCGGAAAGCATTTTTTTGTTCTCATCCACCAATTGAAAAAGTGATTTCGCATCCGCAAGTGCGTAGGTGCGAAGGTAGAGCCGGGGAGATGCTATATTAAATGTGGAAATTTTCATAAACCATTTTTGAATAGCGAATGTAGAATATCGAACTCCGAATATCGAAGTAATTTAAGTTTGAAACACTTCGATATTCCATTTCTCATTGTTCAGGTGGCTTTTTTTCAATGACTTCCACCGGTGGAATTTCCATTGGTAATTTGACTTCCTTTTTACTTGCTGCAATCACCTTTTTTGTCCACGGATTTACAATTAAAAGGGTTTGAAAATAATACGAGTCCCCATTTTTTTCTGGAGGACGACTTGATGCTGTGTTGAAAATAATGTGCAATCGAAAAACAGATGAGACAGAATCTTTTTGTGGAATCAATTTCAATTCACAGAAAAGCCCAAAGGTGTCTTTCAATCCGTATTGCATTGCAATTGCATTAGCCTCATTTCTGGAAATGAATGTTGGTGATTTTCCATTGACAAATTTTGGAATAATCGGATTGCTTGAAAATTTCTGCTGTTCCGATCCATCCCTGTTTAAATAAACATGAATCCCTTGAAAGGAGAAGCGGTTGCCCTTTATTTTATAACACAAGTCAAATGAAGTACCTCGATCAATGGAGTTTTGGTTCCAAGTACTCACAGTATTATTGCCAAGCGTATCGCAATAGATGAGCGAATATTCAGGGGCAAATTCATAATATAAATGAAAATTATTTTCTCCTGTATGTGCCGACACAATTGAATCGGCAATATTAATTAGTCTGTGTAGTGTGACAGTATCCTTGCTCGAACTGTTTTGGCCAACAACAGGATTTGAAAAAAGCTGAAAGAAAATTAGTGTGAAAATTGAAAGGCGCATCACGGGAGGTTTATTAAAAGATGCTTTTATAAGGGGAATTTCATAACCTGTCAAAATTCATTTCTTTAGAGGTCTTTTGTTCACTATAAGGCACAAAAAATGGGTAAGCTACTTACATCACACCGCTCAACCATTTACCCTTGCTACCTTCCGGTCCTGGGGGAGTCAACAGGAGCTGGTTGTATAAGACTTACCCGGGACAAATGTAGGGAAAAGAGTTGAAGAGTTGAAAAGTTGAAAAGTTGAAAAGTTGAAAAGTTGAAAAGTTAGTCTTGGAAATGTGAATGTTTATTAAAATGGATAGTTTGCACGTATTTTTCTCTCAACAAAGGAGCTTTTCAACTTTTCAACTTTTCAACTTCATTGTATCATTCTCTTATATTTGCTCTCTAATTCACTACACATGAACAAACATCAACATGCTTTAATGTATTCAATGGCTGCTGCAATTGCAGTAATTGGTTATTCGTTGGCGATTTACTTGGCTGGAATAACAAATACTGCATGGAGCTATATTTCCTATGTTTTGTTTACCGGAATTCTGGTTTACGCGATAAAGGACTGGCGCGATAAACAAAATGCCGGATTGCTTTCCTATGGTAAAACAATGGGATATTCCACTTTTTTTGCACTGTATTACAGTTTGGTAATGGTTATTTGGACCTATGTGTTTTTTTCCTACATAGCCCCAGGTTTTATGGAAAGCCAAATGTTGAAACAGGAAGCACTTATGGAAGCGAAAGGAATGCCACCTGAACAAATTGAGATGGGAATGAAATACGCAAGGAAATTTACACAGCCTGGCGTTGCCGCAATAATGGGACTCGTTGGTGGAATGTTTTTTTACACCATCATCAACCTGATTGTAGCTGCAATCATGAAAAAGGATTCAGCATTGCCTTCTGACGATCAACAAAATTCATCTGCCATTTAATGGATATTTCTGTAGTCATTCCACTTTTTAACGAGGAAGAATCACTTCCTGAATTGCACGATTGGATTGATCGTGTGATGAAAGCGAATAATTTTTCCTATGAAATTGTTTTTGTCGACGATGGAAGCAAGGATAAATCTTGGAAAGTAATTGAAAATCTTTCAGCGAAAAATCCGAATGTGCAAGGAATTAAATTTCGACGCAATTACGGAAAATCTGCTGCTTTACAAACTGGATTTGAAGCCACACGTGGAAATGTAATCATAACCATGGATGCGGATTTGCAGGATTCTCCGGATGAAATTCCGGATTTGTACAAGATGATTACCACAGATGGATTTGATCTCGTTTCCGGGTGGAAAGAAAAAAGATACGATCCAATCACAAAAACTATTCCTACAAAATTGTTCAATGCCGCGACAAGAAAAATGTCGGGAATAAAATTGCACGATTTTAATTGTGGATTAAAAGCTTACCGAAATGATGTAGTGAAAAGCATTGAAGTGTATGGGGAAATGCACCGTTACATTCCTGTGATTGCAAAACGAGCGGGCTTTACCAATATCGGAGAGAAAAGTGTTGCGCATCAGGCGAGAAAATACGGCACAACGAAATTCGGCATCGAACGTTTTGTTAATGGGTTCCTCGATTTGCTTTCCATTTCCTTCGTTACAAAATTTGGAAAGCGACCCATGCACTTTTTCGGATTGAACGGAACCTTTATGTTCATCCTTGGGTTTTTCGCAGCGGCATATCTTGGAATAAATAAATTGTGGATTGTTTATCACAATCATGCAATCGCACCGCGTGTTACGGAAAGTGCTTGGTTTTATATTTCCTTGGTGGCAATGGTTATTGGCACACAACTTTTTCTTGCAGGTTTCATTGCGGAATTATTGGCAAGAAATTCCCCTGATAGAAATACGTATTTGATTGAGAAAAAAGTGGGTGAGGGAATTGCCTAATTAATTTTGAGTTCTGAATTTTGAATTTTTATTCAATTAAATATCCCGCATCTTTCAGAATCTGAATAGCTTCTTCGGCATCTTCATGGTTGACTTGAAGTTTTATTCCACCACTCGTTGAGGCGAAAAACGGTTGCAGGTACATTGTAAACTCATCCTTCACAAAACACAATATCCCTTCCGATTCCAGTTTTGCTTTTGGAATAACGGTTTCATGCGCGTAGTTGAATGTGGCTATGGTTATGAATGTGGACAATGGTCTTGATTAAAGAAAAGTTTCTTAAGAGATGATATTAATGATTGTTCATTGTCTCAAAAGTAATCGATAAAATGATGCAATGAATTGTAGTAAAAAGAGAGAATACATTTCAATACATTAACCAATGGCCAGTCAAATGATTCTGTTTCAACTCAATTCCAGGTGCTGGGATTTTCAAAAAACCAATGGTTTCAAAAACTGTTTTCAGAAATGGAGAATGTGTTTTTATTTTTGTTAGGTCAATATCCATTGACAAATAATATTGTCGGGTTCTCTCAAATGAAATCATGTTGCCGACTGAATTGTACAGAATCGGATTTGATTTTCCTCCAGTCATTCCATCAGCGCCATAACCAAAAGCTAGATTCAAGAATTTTGGAAATTTAGTTTGGTCCGAAAGGAAGGACGCAATGTTCACCGACAACCAATAGGTTTGGCCATTATAATCTTTCAAAATTTGTTCATTCCAATTTTTCCCAAGAAGATTCGGACGATATTGTGGATATGTGCTCTTATGAAAACTGTATTTCAGACTTATTCTTTGTTCTTTCCATAAATATTCCTGACCAATTAAAATTCCACAACCTGCTGCATTCGCAGAAATGTCTCCAATGGAAAATCCCCATTGCGAAGAAAATCCATCAAAAATTTCAATGACACCTTGGTAGGCAAATCCTGTTAATCCCCCAAACCAAATTGCCTTGTTGCGTTTTACGCCACTCCATTCCAATAAACGCATTCCTGTTTTTCCAACTACATAAGCAGTTATTGTATGACCGCATTTATCCATTTGCAACCATTCGGAATTGTCATTGAAAAAATGAAAAGAAGATTGCGGATAATCTTTGTACCATAATTGACTCAACGCAATAAGTGAACCTGAAGCAATGACAGTTTCTCCAGTGATGACTCCAATTGTTCTTTTCTTATTGAACGAAAATGCCGGTTGAAAAAAAGTTTGTTTTGGATTTACAGAATCAGATTTTTTTAAAATTGTAGGTACTGAATTTAAATGAACAATTGAGAATTTATTCAGCGAATCATTTTGTGCGAAACAAACAGATGAAAATAAAAATGCAATGAATGTGAACACCTTTCGCATCTTGTAAAGATACCATAAAGTAATTTTTGGGCGTGCCCCCAATCCCCCCAACAGAATTGTTGGGGTTGGGAGGGTCGGGCTTTCTGTTGCAATCCCTCACGCGAGTCTTCGATACGCCTCCTACGTCGGCTACTCTGTTTGACAAAAAATCATTGAAGATCGATTATTGAAATTTAAATTCACCAATCACAAATATTTCGCCGCGGATTACGCGAATTTTTCGAATGGATTTTTTATACCAATTACCCAATTACCCAATTACCAATTACCAATCACCCAATCACCCAATCACCCAATTACCCAATCACCCAATCACCCAATCACTTCATCCCTTCATCACCAATCACTATCTTTATCCTTATCTATGATCCAAGAAAGAACCTATTCCCGAAAAGTTAGTCTGCTAATCTTAGTTGCAGCGCTTGGCTATTTTGTTGACATCTACGATCTCATTCTTTTTCTGATTGTAAAAAAACAAAGTTTGCTCGACCTTCATATTCCTGAAGACAAAGGAGCAACGCTGTTAAACATTCAAATGATTGGAATGTTGATTGGTGGAATAATTTGGGGAGTTTTGGGTGACAAACGCGGAAGATTATCGACTTTATTTTTTACAATTTTACTTTATTCACTTGCCAACATTGCAAATGGATTTGTGCAAAATTTGGAGCAGTATGAAATCTTACGTTTTGTTTCAGGCATTGGTCTTGCGGGAGAACTCGGAATCGGAATCACTTTGGTTTCGGAAGTAATGTCGAAAGAATCACGCGGATATGGAACAGCAATTGTTTCTGGAGTGGGAATTGCAGGAGCCGCACTTGGATTCTTGATCACTCATTTTTTCGGTTGGAGAGAAGCCTACTTTGTTGGCGGCGGACTCGGTTTAGCCTTACTCGTGATGCGAATTTCCGTTAATGAATCTTCCATGTTCGATAAGGCAAAAAAACACAATGCAAAACGAGGAAGTTTCATCAGTCTGTTTACCAATAAAAAACGCGCACTGAAATATCTGTATTGTATTCTCATAGGAGTTCCTGTTTGGTTCGTGATTGGAATATTAATCAAGGATGCCGATAAATTCGGTTCAAATGTTTTTCATGTGAAAGGAGTAGTGGAAGGAGGGCAATCTGTGATGTGGCACTACATGGGTGCTTCTGTAGGTTCTTTCCTCACCGGCTTTATTAGTCAATGGTTACGATCACGAAAAAAAGCACTGTACATTTCACTTGTTGCATTATGCATTACGGTTGCAATTTTCTTTTCGTGTTATGGAGTTAGTAATACCGTTTTTTATGTTGTGCTTTTTGTTCTCGGTGTTGCACAAGGATATTGGGCAGTATTTGTTACAATTGCTTCTGAACAATTCGGAACCAACATGCGTGCAACGGTTGCAACCACAGTTCCCAATATTGTTCGGGGCTTGACTGTCCTCATGAGTATTGGTTATGTTTCCATAGGATCTGCAACAAACGGATCATGGACTGGCGCAGCTGTTGTGGGAGGAATTGTATTGGTACTCGCATTCTTTTCTGCATCGAAATTGGATGAGACGTATGGTAAAGATTTAGATTATTTAGAACCTGCAGAATGAAAACCCTAGTACTCGGAGCATCAGAAAATCCAGAACGATATAGCAACAAAGCTGTTCGTTCCTTATTAAATCATGGACATGAAGTTGTTCCCGTTGGATTGAAAGAAGGAAATATTGAGGGCGTGAAAATTTTGGCAGGAAAACCTGTTGTTGAGCATGTAAATACGATCACCATGTACGTTGGACCGAAAAATCAAAAGGATTATTACGATTACGTGTTGTCTTTAAAGCCAAGCAGAATTATTTTCAATCCAGGCGCTGAAAACCCGGAATTGGAAGTATTGGCAAAAGCAAAAGGAATTGAAGTAGTAGAGGCGTGTACGCTGGTGATGTTGAGTATTGGAAATTTCTGAAATCGTATCATTCTATCGTTTTCAAAGACCAACTTCTATATTTTCATAAGTAATTTGATGTGCGGCCAGAAAATAAGAATACCTGCAATGATGGCTGCAATTGCAGAAACAAGAACAGCTCCAGCGGCAAGATCTTTTATTTTGCCAATAGCAATATGATGTCCTGGTGAAATAAAATCGGCGATTGATTCGATTGCGGAATTAAAAAGTTCTGCAGCAAATACAAATCCAATAGCAAAGACCAAAACAATCCATTCGCCGAAAGTGAGTTGGAAATAGAATCCGGCACCTATTGCAAGGAGCGCTGCAAACAAATGGATGCGCATGTTATGTTCATTGGAAATCGCCAATCGAATTCCATTGAAAGCGTGACGGAATGATGCAATACGCTTTCTGAATGAGAAGGATTGATTTTTCGAGTTGTCTTGCTTCATTTTATCTGAATTTATTTTTCAAAAAAAAGAGTCACCCTTTTGAGGCAACTCCTTCTTCATCATCACATTTGGAACCTTTATAGGTTATTAGTTCGGAGTATTTTGTTCTGAGAACTATTCAATCTCAGAACTAAACACTCAAAACTCACCACTAATTATTAAGCATTACAGGCATTACCAACATCAAGGTGTCTTCATTATCTTTTCCATTATTGGATGGAATAAGAATTCCCGCACGATTAGGAGCTGACATTTCAATAAGCGCTTCATCACTTCCGATATTGGTAAGCATTTCAGCCAAGAATTTGGAGTTGAAACCGATTTCCATATCATCACCAGCGTAAGAGCAAGTCAAACGTTCAGTGGCTTCATTGGAGAAATCCAAATCTTCTGCTGAAATATTCAATTCACTTCCCGCAATTTTCAAACGCACTTGATGTGTTGTTTTATTCGCAAAAATAGAAACACGACGAATGCTTCCAAGAAGCGAACTTGTATCAACCGTCAATTTATTCGGATTGTTTTTTGGAATTACCGCTTCATAGTTTGGATATTTTCCATCAATAAGTCGGCACACCAATGTTGATCCAACAGTTCCGTCTGGAGCAATTCCCCAAGAGAAACGTGAATTGGTGGCGTTGTATTCCACACGAACAATTCCATCAAGTCCTGTGAGGATATTTTTCAAAAGGTTAAGTGGTTTGCGAGGAAGAATGAAAGATGCACTTCCAGTTGATTTCACATCAGTGCGACGGTAACGAACCAATTTGTGCGCATCGGTCGCAACGAAAGTTGTTCCTTCTGGGGAAAATTGAACAAATACACCCGACATAACAGGGCGAAGTTCATCGTTTCCTGCAGCAAATAATGTTTTTGAAATTGCGCGACCTAAAACGGCAGATTCCATTTCAATGGAAGAACCACCATCGACAACAGGAGCTTTTGGAAATTCATCCCCATTTTGTCCTGTGATTTTATACTTACCGTAATCGGAAGAAATTTCGATCGCGAAACGTTTTTTATCAATAGAAAATGTGAGTGGATGTTCAGGAAATGACTTAAGTGTTTCGATCAGTAATTTTGCCGGAACAGCAACGTTGCCTGTGTCTTTCGACTCCACCTTCAGTTGGGTGGAAATAATTGTTTCCAAATCAGAAGCTGAAATGGTTAATGAACCCTTGTCGATTTCAAAAAGAAAATTATCGAGAATAGGCAAAGTGTTGCTGGAATTCAGCACCCCGCTAAGCATTTGTACTTGTTTCAGAAGGGCAGAACTGGAGACGATGAATTTCATAGGCTAAAATGTAATTGCTTGTTAACGTGCAAAATTATCCCTTTTGGCGGCCTCTGTCGGGTAGAAAAATGTAATTATTGAACAACTTTTAAACAATCACAAGAGTGACGGGGGACAAGGGACGAGGTACAGGTGAAAAGATAAAATTCTTTGAGGACTATTTCGATTGCCCCATCACTTTTTTTTGCTAGGCGCTTTTGCAGATTTGCCTGGCATAAAATAATCTGGAGTTTGCAATAATTTGCCGAAAACATAATATTGGACAATCACAAAATCACCGGTGGTTTCCATTAATGCGAACATTCGATCGGCATCATACAAAGGTGGTTTTGCGGCAGTTGTATCATCTGGTGCAAATCCTTTGTTCTTCTTCAGAAACATTTTGATTTCGGTTTTTTTGTTGGACCCGTCAATTACAGTGATGATGTGCGCTGGAACGGAATGTGTAATGGAATCGATTTCATGTTTCGGCATATCATTCGCGAAATTTTCAAAACCGATATTTCCGAAATAAGACACAAATTGTTTGATTGCAATGGTGTCGAAAGGAAGTTTGTCGCCCTTCATATTCTGCAAACTAAAAACATTGTTACCTGCAGATTGTGTGATTGTGAATGAATTTGCAGGATCCCCAGCATGCTGAATGGAAATGGAATGAATGTCAGGAACGAAATAATGAAAAGCAGTACGATCACGCCATTCCGATTTGTTTGTAAAATAGCGCGTTGTTAGATATCCGTTAAACCCTTTGATTTCCATGATGAATGGTTCAGAAGAATTTACAATGTTGTCTGGGTCGCTGATGTCACTCAACAACATGTAGGTTCCCATCATGTCAGCGGTTTCACTTCCCACATAATATTGTTTGAGCAGCTTGTCGCCTGCATAAATTTCACATTTGGTAGAACCGGTTGCAAGTTCCTTGATCACATTTTCCTGAGCTTTCAAACCAACAGGTTCACGAACAGATAAATCGTGAATGGTCACCAAAAGATTTTTGATTCCATCTGGTCTTGCATAATATTTACCATCCAATTTCCAACGTCCATCTGCTTCACGTGTGAGCGTAACTTGCTTTGCTGCCTTATCGACAAGAAATATTTTTGTAATAGAGGCGGTATCCTGCACAGCGAAATCTCGGAGTTCAGCTTTGATGCTACTTTTTCCTTGCTTCGAAATGAGCCAAAAGGTTAATGCTCCGAGGACAAGTGCAATGACAAGTGCAATTTTGTTGCGATTCATAATCTTGAATTCAATAACCCTATGATTCAACCTTTCAAAAACTCAATTCAATTTTTCAAATTATTACTGAAAAAAGTATTGGTTTTTTATTTTTTTTGAATTCTAGAATTAAAAGTGACTGAGGATATTGTAGGATGTAAATATCGTAATTGGAAATGGAAATTCTGCTAATAAATGTTTACTGGTTGCCGCAAATCAATAAGCGGTTGAAATTTGGTGTTTTGAGGAAATTAGCTTGAGACAATTGTGCCATATTTCCTTCTTCGCAAGTAGAATCTTAGAAATCCAAAGGCAATTATCAAAGCAACAGGAACGAGTGTATTGATCATTTGCCATTTCAGTCTATGATCTTTAATTTTTCCGCGATCTAACAAACGCAGCGTCACTTCACGTGAACGAACGGATAACAAACCTTTATCATCACAGAGATAATTCATGCAATTGAGCAAGAAATCCTTATTGGCATAAAAATTTCTGTTCATGCGATTCATTAAATCAAGTCCGAGAGGAAGCGGTTTTCCTTTGTAAATCGGATTGCGAGCCACATCACCATCACCAACAACAATAATTTTCGAGCTATCTCCTTGTGCTCTGTAGCCTATGAGTTTACTGTTCTTGATGGTATCAGGCAAAAATTTATTCTTGAAATAAGAATCGAATTTTCCTTCCAACAAAACCGCGACAGGTTCATTTGGTTTATTGAAACTTCTAGGATCGCGTTCCACCATTGCCATTTGCAAACTGATGCGAGTGGGAGTGCGCTGGTAACGCGATTTATCGGAAGTCCGAATAAGAATTGTCTTCTTGATATTTGCTGAAGTTTCAACCGTATCAACTGTACTTAGGAAATCAAATTTTATGCGGTCCAGATTTTTAACAATGGGATTGTTTTCCGATGGCAAAATTGTAGGAGAATAATACCACGGCGCTGCAACAAATTGCGTTTGCGGACCTTCTTGCGGAATCGCGATATCGGCACAATATAAATCTTCAACAAGTGTGGTATTTAATCTTGCGCCATAACGGAAAGTCAATTCTTCGATTCCAAGTTGGCGAGGAATTCCAAGTGTCATTCCGGTCATGGACAAACTATCCATGCTGGTGTAAACAGGATCAATCAGAAATAAGGCTTTTCCTCCATACATCACAAATTGATCGAGAATGAATAATTCTTCTGGTGTAAATGCAGAGTCTGGACCGTCAACAATTACCGCTTTGTATTTATTGAAAATCTGATCTGCCTTTTGCATGGTATCGCGGAATGCATTCAGATTGCCATTGAACTTTACAAAATCAACATCATAATATTCACGTAGACTTTTTACAAGATCATTTAATTCCAAAGTGTCCGGTTCTCCATGTCCCATAGTAATGGCAACTTTCGGTTTGACATGCATTTGTAATTTGCGCATCGCATTGGAAATTTCATATTCCAAACCTTCAACAGAATGATTTAACTGAACTTCATTTGGTTTTGGCGTATTACTTCCCATCAAAGGAACCAATACATTCAGTCCATGATAAGAGGCAATTGCCCAAGGAAAAAGTCTTTGCACAACTTGTGCGCCATTATCGTCAGTGAAATTTTCTATGTGAGGAATTAATCCTTCGCTGTAAAGTTGTTTCTGAAATTTCTCTCTTTCTTTCGGATCAGGATTTTCACCTGGATCAATGAATTCATATTGAATTTTGTCTCCTGCATAAGCTCGAAATTCATCGAGCATTATTTTTGTTTCATCACGCAGTCGTTTGTAATCGCCAGCACCTTGCGGAAAATCGCCTTCGAGGTAAACTTTGAAATAAACCAGGTCATCCAGTTTACCCAACATTTCTTTTGTGCTAGTCGAAAGTGTATATCTTTTTTCAGATGTCAGATCCAAGCGAGTGAAAGCATATTGAGAAAGTACATTGACGATCACAACAATAAACAGCCCCAATGTGAGGTTGATTAAATCGGATCGTTTTTTATTTTTTGTACTCATTGTTCAGTATGAAGTCAAATGTCTAATGTTGAAAGTCAAAATTTATTTCTGCCATTTGCGGCTTTCCAATACGGTCTTTGTTAGCAAAACAAAAAATGCGTTGAAGCTTACAAAATAGACAACATCGCGTGTGTCAATTACTCCACGTGCAAGTGAATTGTAATGAAGATTAATTCCCAATGCTTGAATAAAAGTGTCTGCCTTTCCGAATAAGGAAAGAGAACTGATTTGTTCAAATCCGGTATAGCAGAAAAAACAAAGTGCGAGTGCAAGAATGAAGGAAATGATTTGGTTATCGGTAAGTGAAGAAGCGAAAATTCCAATTGAAACAAAGGAAGAGCCGAGCAATAACAAACCAACATAAGAACCCCATGTTCCACCGGAATCTATATTCCCAGCAGGAGAGCCGAGTTTATAAACGCTGTAATAATATACGAGTGTCGGTATCAATGCAATCAACACAAGGGTGAGGCCGGCAAAATATTTTGCAAGAATAATTTGAAGATCAGTAAGCGGACGAGTAAGCAGCAATTCAATGGTCCCTGTTTTTTTCTCATCTGCAAAAGAACGCATGGTAATGGCAGGAATAAGAAAAAGGAAAACCCATGGAGCAATTGCAAATAAGGTGTCAATGTTTGCATAACCACTGTCCAACACATTCGTTTCGCCTTTGATAATCCACATAAAAAGGCTGATGGCAAGAAGAAAAACCACAATCACAATGTACCCGATGAGGGAAGAAAGGAAACTGCGGATTTCTTTGACGAAGAGTGAATACATAGTTTAATTGGGGTGCCCAAAAATAACGGTTAAATCCGCAATAGATTTCATTCTAAAAAAACCTTTTAACATCCTTTTGCACAATTGATGGTAAGGGACTTGGGGCTTATGACAAGTGGCTTGGATAAACTGAAGAGGATTGTGAGTATCTAATTCTATTGTATTATTTTGATTAATTCATAATCCCAAGTCACAAGTCCTAAGCCCCTAGTCCCTCTATTGCTTATCTTCGACCTCCAATAATTGACCCATGCACGTATTAAAATTCGGAGGTACCTCGGTTGGAAGTCCCGAGCGTATTAAATCGCTTTTATCATTGATCGTTAATGATCAGGAAAAAATTGTTGTGCTTTCTGCCATGTCGGGAACGACCAACAGTCTTGTTGAAATTGCAAATGCACTTTATTCCAAGGATAACAATAAGGCGAGAACATTAATTTCTAATCTTGAGACCAACTATAATAAAGTAGTTGAAGAACTTTTTTCTTCCGAAATGGGAAAGAAAAAGGGAACTGAATTGGTGGTCGAGCATTTTGAATATTTGCAAAATTTCACGATCGACTTGTTTACTGCGAATGAGGAAAAGGCAATTCTTGCACAAGGAGAATTGTTAAGTACAGCTTTGGTTCAATTCTATCTCGAAGAGAAGGGTGTTAAATCGGTTTTGCTTCCTGCCTTGAATTTCATGCGCATTGACAATAACGATGAACCAGATTTGGATTACATCGAAAAACATTTGCAAGCAGAATTAATAAAATATCAGGGAATAAAACTTTTCATCACGCAAGGTTACATCTGCAGAAATGTTTTTGGTGAAATTGATAATCTGAAACGCGGAGGCAGTGATTATACAGCAACATTAATTGGAGCGGCTTTACATTCAGAAGAAGTTCAGATTTGGACTGATATCGATGGCATGCACAATAACGATCCACGCATTGTTGAAAAAACTTTTCCGATTCACGAATTGACTTTTGATGAAGCGGCCGAGTTGGCTTATTTCGGTGCGAAAATTTTGCATCCTACATGTGTTCTTCCAGCGCAAAAGAGAAATGTTCCTGTGCGTTTGTTGAACACCATGGAACCTCAAGCAAAAGGAACCCTGATTGGTGCCGATGCAAAGGAAGATCGTTTTACTGCAGTTGCTGCGAAAGATGGAATCACTGCAATAAAAATAAAATCGGGTCGGATGTTGTTGGCTTATGGATTCTTGAGAAACGTATTTGAGGTTTTCGAGCGGTACAAAACTCCAATTGATATGATCACCACTTCTGAGGTGGCCGTTTCTGTTACGATTGATAATCCAAGCCATCTCGATGAAATTGTGGATGAACTGAAAAGTTTTGGAATTGTTGAAGTGGACAAGGAGCAAACCATTGTCTGTATTGTTGGAAGTTTCAAGCAAGCCAAACAAGGTTATGCCGTGAAAATTTTCGATGCGCTGAAAAATATTCCCATTCGCATGATTTCTTACGGCGGAAGTGAAAACAACGTTTCCATTTTGGTTGAATCAAGTCGAAAAAAAGAAACGCTTCATGCATTAAATAAAGGTCTTTTTAATTTATAATATCCTCTGTGCCTACGTGTCTCCGTGGCTTTTAACTTCATTCTAAAATGTTTTCACAACAACGAATAGCGCTTTTTCAAAATCACCCAACACCATTTTACGTGTATGATCTTGGTCTACTCGAAAAAACGTTGGCCGCAATGAATGCTGCATCTTCCCAATATAATTATCACGTTCATTATGCACTAAAAGCAAATTCAAATCGCGAAATTCTTGATCGTATTTTGAAATCGGGAATGGGTGCTGATTGCGTGAGTGGAAATGAAATCAAACGCGCATTGGAAAGTGGTTTTACTCCAGATCAAATTGTTTTCGCTGGAGTGGGGAAGAATGACACTGAAATCCGATTTGCAATTGCGAATGACATTTTTTGTTTCAATTGTGAATCATTGCCGGAATTGGAAGTCATCGCGCAATTCGCTCGTGACGCAAATAAAACAGCTAGAGTTGCTTTACGTATAAATCCGAATGTGCATGCGAATACGCATCATTACATTACCACTGGCCTCGAAGAAAATAAATTCGGAATAAACATTCATGAATTGCCCGAAGTCATTGAGGCTATGAAACAATATCCGCAACTAGAATTGATTGGTTTGCATTTTCATATAGGTTCACAGATTACGGATCTCAATGTTTTCCGTTCGCTTTGTACACGCGTGAATGAAATTCAGGAATGGTTTGCGTCAAGAAGAATTATTTTGAAACACATCAACGTCGGTGGTGGTTTAGGAGTTGATTATCACGATGTGGAAAATAACCTTGTTCCCGATTTCAAAACATACTTCGAAATTTTTGCGAAATTTTTGGAAGTTCGTCAAGGACAACAAATCCATTTTGAATTGGGTCGTTCAATCGTTGGCCAATGTGGCACATTAATTTCGCGCGTATTGTATGTGAAAAAAGGTGTGCAAACCAATTTTGCAATTCTCGATGCAGGAATGACAGAATTAATTCGTCCAGCTCTTTATCAAGCCTATCATAAAATTGAAAACCTCACACCATCTCCAGGCGCAACGGATTTACGTTATGATGTTGTGGGGCCTGTATGTGAATCTTCTGATTGTTTTGGAAAGGCATTGGATCTTCCCGAAGTAAAACGTGGTGATTTGATTGCGATTCGAACTGCGGGAGCGTATGGAGAAGTGATGGCGAGCGGATATAATTTGAGAGAACGGGAAGAGACGATGTATTTACCATTATGAGATCATTACGATTTTTCACCACAATTTTATTTGTCATTTTGATTTCCTCTTTTGTTACCAAGAAGAAGTTAAAGCATTTTAATCCTGAAAAAATTTATTCAGTTCAAGAATTGCAAGAAGATTTCACTGCTCTTCGAAGAGGAATTGAAAAAAAACAACCCAATCTTTATTTGTACACCTCGAAACAACGAATGGATGTAGTTTTTGACAGTATGTTTAGCGGCATTACTAAGCCAATGAATTTTTATGAATTCTTCAGTTACATCACACCCATTTGTTCCTTTATAAAGGATGGACACAATCTCATTTCTCCCGGTGAAGCCATAGGTAATTATGCTGATAAATACCAAGCATATTTACCATTGCACATCAGTTCATTTGATGGAAAACTTTATGCTGATAAAAATTACTCGAAAGACACTTCACTATTTGACGGTGCAGAAATCCTTAGCATTAATGGAAAATCTGCAACACAAATCAGGAATGATTTTTTGCTGCGCATGGTTCGTGATGGTGAAAACACGACATTGCCAGAATGGATAATGAATACTTATTTCCGCGGATTTTTTGGTTTCCTCAGCGGGTTTCCAACTAATTATTCGGTTGCTTATGTTACAAAGGAAGGTGCTGTAGTAACAACTAACTTGTCAGCTATGCCAATTGATTCCATTTTGAAAGTGGCAAAAACAAAATATGCAGCCAATGTTGCAGCACAAAGAATTAGAACTGGCATACAACTTCGTTTTGATTCGCTTTCCAAAACGGCAATTTTGAGTGTGCAGACTTTTGATGCTGATTTGCTGAAGAAACAATACCATTTGCATTTCAAAAAAGTCATTGATAAAATGTTTCTGAAAATTGATTCGGCAAAATCTGAAACGCTTATCATTGATGTTCGCGATAATGGTGGTGGAAATCCAGTTTTTTCCAGATATCTCTTGCAGCATATCATGAAAGATCGGTTTGTATATGCTGAAGGAACTTTGCAAACAAGACGTTTCAATCCTGGACATCATTGGAATCGACTTGCCAAATGCAGGGTAGTAGGTTTTGGGAAAGGCTCATTTTCTCCATTGAAAAATGCTTTCAAGGGAAAGATTATTGTGCTAATTAACGGTGGAAGTTTTTCTGCCTCTGGTGAATTTGCTTCCGTGTTGAGCCGTTATAAGCGAGCCATTTTTGTTGGAGAAGAAACAGGAGGCAATCGCACAATTTGTGGTGGGAGAATTTTTGATTCTAAATTAGTTTTGCCTCATACGCGTATCGTATGCTTTGTTGGAACGGAAGCAACAGTCATTCGAAACATCAATGAAAATGATGGTCATGGAACTATGCCGGATTATTTTGTAAAAAATAATCTCGCTGACATTATTGGAGTCCATGATGCAATAATGGAATTTGCTTTGAGTTTGGTCAGGAAATAGTTATTGAAAAATTGCTCAGTTTTAATTTTTCAAAAAGCAAAAAGTGAGCTGTCAATTTCCATCCAATAAAAGGAGAGTTTGATTTATAAATTGAGCCTTGCAGATTCTATGCTCATTTAATGGTCTGTTTTCCACCATTCATCCTTTTCATCAACCCATTCACCAAAAATTAATCAGCATCGCTTACAATTTCCGTAAACTTGCGCCTGCAAACACAAAAAAAATCATGAAAAAAATATTGTCACTTTTTACCGCCATTTCTATTGTTGTGACAGCATCTGCCCAATTTGTTGCTGAAGAAGTTTATAATGGCGAAAAAAGAACTTATCTCGATGATGCTGGTTGGGCACCACGTGAACATTTTGTGGATTTCATTCACATGCGTTTGGAAATTTCTTTCGATTGTAAAGCGGGTCTTGTGAAAGGAAAAGTGACGCACCGTTTTACCCCACTTCGTCAAACGGTTGATTCAATTTGGGTGGATGGCCCAGGAATAAAAATTTTGGAAGCTTCTGTCAATGGTAAATCTGTGACTTATCGTACAGAAGATCAAGGAACATGGATTCGCACGGGTAAAACTTTATTGGTAAATGAAAAAGACAGCATGACCTTGGTTTATGAAGCCACACCTCGTCATGGATTATATTTTGTTGGATGGAATGATCCGGCAGGACTTTGCAGGAAACAAATTTGGTCACAAGGGCAAGGAATTGATAATCGCAATTGGATTCCTATGTACGATGAGATGAATGATAAAATCACAACAGATATGATTGTGACAATGGATGCTGCGTATAAGGTTTTATCGAATGGAAATAAAGTTGAAGAAAAAAGCAATAAGGACGGTACGAAAACTTGGCATTATCAATTGTTGAAACCATATGCTCCGTATCTCATCATGCTTGGAATTGGAGATTATGCAATCAAGGAAACAAAATCGAAATCTGGTGTGCCAATGCATTTGTATTATTATCCCGATTGGAAAGAACGGGTTGAACCAACTTACAAGTATAGCGAACAGATGATCGATTTTTATGAATCGGAAATTGGTGTGAAATATCCTTGGCCTTCCTATTCTCAAATTCCAGTTCAGGAATTCATGTATGGTGCAATGGAAAATGTTTCTGCAACAGTATATGGAGATTTCCTTGTTGTGGATGAACGCAGTGATTGGGATCGTGGATATGTGAGTGTGAATGCACATGAATTAGCACATCAATGGTTCGGCGATTTTGTTACGGCGAAAAGCGATGCGCATCATTGGCTTCAGGAAAGTTTTGCAACGTATTACGACGCGCTATTTGAACAGAGTGTTTTTGGTGACGATCATTTTAATTGGCAAAGACGCAATGATCAAAATTCTGCACTTTCTGAAGGAGAAAAAAATGATTTTCCAATTGCTCATTCACAAGCAGGTTCTGCACGCCATTATCCAAAAGGATCTTTTGTGTTGAGCATGTTGAAGAATGTAGTAGGAGGAAGGGATGCTTACAATCGTGCGATTAAAAATTATTTAGACAAACATAATTATGGTAATGTGACGTCTGATGATTTACTTTCTTCATTCGAAGAAACAACAGGAATGAATTTGCATTGGTTCTGGGAAGAATGGGTTTATCATGGAGGCGAACCTTCTTATAATGTTGGTGCAGAAGATTTGGCGGCGAATGGAAAACATTTCACGCGTTTTACGGTTGAACAAGTACAACAAATGAAAGATGTCGTTGGCCTTTTCAAAATGCCGATTTGGTTTGAAGTTCATTATACCGATGGAACAATGGATCGAGTTCAGAAGTGGATTCAAGACAAAAAACAAACAGTTGACATTGCAAATCCTGCAGGAAAAACCGTTGCTTACGCCTTGTTTGATCCGAATAATGAAGTGCTGAAAAAAGTAAAATTTGATAAGTCATTGGATTGGTTGAAAAACCAAGCAATGGATGCACCAAATATGTTGGATCGTTATGATGCACTTGTGGCAATGGACAAATTCCCATTGGCTGACAAACGCGAAATTTTACGTAAGGTGTATGCGAAGGAAACTTTTCATGCCATCAAAAGCGAAATCATTCGCCAACTTATTAACGACAGCGATAAAGGCTCACGAGATATTGTTCGCTCCGCAATTGTTGATAAAGATGTGAGGATGCAACGAGCTGTCATCAATAACACAACAGTAATTTCAACTGACATGGTTTCTGATTATGAGAAATTACTTACTTCTCCATCCTATGAAACTGTGATGAATGCATTGGATAAACTTTCTTTTCAATACCCACAGAACACAAGTCATTATCTTCAAGTAACGGCTGGTATCATTGGAACGACTGGTAAAAATGTTGAAATAAAATGGCTTGAAGTGAAATCACGTGACGAAATGGATAAGGCTTCAATGGATAAATTGGTTGCGTACACAAGTATGTCATATGAATTCCGCACGCGTGTAAATGCAGCGCAAGCCTTAAAACGTCTTGATTATTTCTGCGAGCCTTTGATGAAAAATCTAATTGGTGCAACGTTCAGTCCAAATACCCGTTTGGCAAATCCATGTGGTGATGTTCTGAATAGTTTTTACGGTCAAGATCGCTATCGAAAAATGATTGCTGATTATGTTGCAGCACAAGCTTGGAATGATTGGCAGAAAAATATTTTGGGAAATATCTTAAAGTAATTCAATTGTGTAAAATGAAAAAGCCTCAGAATTTCTGAGGCTTTTTCATTGGTAAAAATCGGAATTCTAGAAATGAATTTGAAATTAATTGGACATGCAACGATAAATTTTCCAATTACCATTTACCTTTTTCAATAAAATCAATTCTCTGTTTTCTTCAGAAATTTTCTGATTGAATCCCAAAAAAGTACGCTCACCTTTGAAAGTAGCTCTGATGATAGCGATATCACCAACTTGTCTTATTTCTTCAAGGGAATATTTTTCATTCATGGTAGATGAATTAAAAAGTTGCTTGTAGGAAGCTTTTATTTGGGCTGTTCCAATTGCCGTTGCTCCGTTCGCAGGAATATATACTCCATCGGAGGTATATAGTGCAGCAATTGCTACTGTATCGGAAGAATTAAGTGCTTTTTCATATTGTTTCAACACTTGTTCAATTTGTGTTTTTTCAGGTGCGGATGTGGTATCAATTACAACCATGGCACTATCTTTTTTACCAACCACAGGTTTGTCATTAGGTTTTTTTGGATCATCTGCAGGTTTCTTTGGATCATCTGCTGGTTTTTTTGGATCGTCAGCAGGTTTCTTTGGATCTTCAACAGGCTTTGTTCCAACTCCAAATGTTCTCACATAATTCACGAGAGTCCAAATGTCATTGTCTTCAGTAATGCTCTTTTTAAAAGAAGGCATATCTTCTCTTCCTTCTTTTATTTTATAGAAAATTGCACCATCTGTTTGTGCCTGGAAACCTTTATCTGCAAAATCGCCACAAGGAGTATTTAAGTCTTTCGATTTTGTACCATCACCCTTTCCTGTTGTACCGTGACACGATTTGCAGTTCTTTGCATAGAGGGCTTTTCCCGATTTCAAATTGTCTGCTGTCGCAGCGACAGGGTTTTTCATTTTTTTTGAAGCATCAGGAACCACCCAATTCTTCCCTTGAAAATAAGTGAGAGAAAGTAGGAGAGAAGATGAAATCAATGCTATCATTGGAATCAATGATATTCTAAATTTATTTTTCATGGCTGTTGATTTTATTGAATAATTGGTTTTCTATTTTATTGTTATGTTATTTGTTTTCCTCGTTTTTTGAATGTCGAGATTTTTTTGAATCTCAGGTTCTGAATTTTGTTTGCAATATTAGGAGTAATAATATTTTTTCATAGTGCATTACATTTTCAGGAAGCATTGTTGAATACCATTAAACTTCATTCAGTAAACGCTATCAAACTTACGAAAATCTGTACAACTAAGATTTGCAATAAACGTGCCATGCAAAAACATGATCCTAAACAGAAATCACCATGAACAGGCTCTTGTAGGCACATTGCGCTTTTCATTGAAAAACACTTCCTACCTTTGATTTCATGGGAAAAGTTTTCATAATTGCCGAGGCTGGCGTAAATCACAATGGAAGTCTTGAAATGGCTTTGCAGCTGGTCGATAAGGCTGTGGAGTTGGGTGTTGATTGTGTGAAGTTTCAGACATTCAAAGCGGAACAGATTGTTACGGCCAATTCTCCTAAAGCAAATTATCAGTTGGATGTAACTGATAAAAATGAATCGCAATTTGAAATGTTGAAGAAACTCGAATTGAATCGTGATGCATTTAAAACAATTAAAGAGCATTGCGATAAAAAAGGAATCAGATTTCTGTCTACTCCCTATAATCCAGAGGATGCCGATTTGTTGAACAGTATTGGTGTAGATGGATTTAAAATTGCTTCTGGACAATTGGTAGAAACATCTTTCCTGAGATATGTAGCTTCATTTGGAAAACAAATGATTATTTCCACTGGAATGGCGACAATGGCAGAAGTAAAAGAAGCCGTAAAAGCGATTCATGAAACTGGAAATAGGGATTTGGTTGTATTACAATGCAACACGGATTATCCGAGTAATATCGAAGACACAAATATTCGAGGAATGTTGACAATGCGTGATGAATTGAAAATCCACGTTGGTTATTCCGATCATGTTCCAAATAATCATGCTTGTTTTGCCGCCGTTGCGTTGGGTGCTGAAGTAATTGAAAAACATTTTACACTCGATAAAAATTTACCTGGCCCGGATCACTCCTCTTCACTTGAACCAAAAGAATTTAGAGAATTGATTGAGGGAATTCGAAATATTGAAAAATGTTTGGGTGATGGAATAAAGAAACCTTCTGCTGCCGAAGTGAAAAATACCTATGGCATGCGAAGAAGCCTAGTGGCGAAAATGGATTTACAACGCGGAACTATTCTCAAAACGGAACATTTCGGTTTCAAGCGTCCAGCAAATGGATTATCACCGAAATATCTTGAGCAATTAATTGGGAAAGAATTGCTGGCTGATTTGAAAAAAGATGAACCTTTTACTGAAGTTTTGGTTGGGAAGTTGACAAGTTGAAAAATTTATGAAGTTTACAAGGGTAACTATTTCGAATACAGATTTGCTTGAGAAATTTATTGCTCATGCAGGAAAATCATTGGATACATTCCGATATTTTTCATCACGTCCACTTTCCATTGTAAAAAACCACGTTTACACTTGGGTGATTGTTGAAGATGGAGCTGTAGAGGCCTATGGACATCTCGATAAGGAAGTTGATACAATTTGGTTAGGAATTGCAGTTGCAGATCATGCGCGAGGAAAAGGATTCGGGAAAAAAATGATGCAGCGTTTAATGGAATCTGCTCTTGCTTTGGGTTTACCAAAAGTGAAATTGTCAGTTGATCATATAAATGAGGCCGCAATTAAATTATATCTAGAATTCGGATTCAAACTTGTTGAGAAAAAAGACACTTACGGATTTTACGAATGGAAAGCTCCTGTATTGCAACAAGCGGTTATGAGTTCTCTTGCCTTCATGGGAAAACCGGCCGAAGAAATTATTTCAATTGCGAAGGAAAATAATTTCATTTTGGAATTCTCATCTGGAATGCCTTTTCGTGCTGATATGGAACAAGTATTTCTTGATGCTCCGATAAAACGTTTTGCGCATAATTATTTTCCTGCTCCTGAAATTCCTTTTGTACTGAATCTTGGAAGCGGAGATGAAGAAATTCGCAGCAATTCAATTCAGTTTTGTGTTCATGGTATTCGATTGAGTCACGCGGTTGGTGCACCTTTCTTTTCAGCCCATGCCGGTTTTTGTGTGGATCCGAAACCTACAGAACTTGGTCAGCAATTGGCACGTGTCAAAACATTTGATCGAACGAAACATTGGGATTTGTTTCTGGAATCCATTCGGGAAGTGTTGGACCTAACAGCTGATTTGCCAACAGGATTTTTATTGGAAAACAATGTGCTTGCAAAAATGAATGTTTATGAAAATGGTGCAAATCCCTTGCTGAATGTAGAGGCAGGGGAAATGTTGGAGATGATAAATGATATTTCTGATCCACGTGTGGGAATATTGTTGGATACGGCACATTTGAAAGTTTCCTCAAAGACTTTGGATTTTGACCTCCTTGCCGCAACGAAAAAAATTCTTCCTTTTGTTCGCTGTATTCATCATAGCGACAACGATGGTTTGTTGGATAATAACCAAGCTTTTGGAAGCGATTATTGGTTTTTACCATTGATGAATCAAATTGAAAATGGTGTTCATGTGTTGGAAGTGCGGAAGCAGACGTCGGATGAACTGGGAGCAATGGAAAAGCTGCTGTTTTCCTGAGACTTTTGTGCCTTTGTGTCTTAGTGTCAAAAACACCTGGATTTGGTATTTTTCCCTTCTGTTTTTAGTAACTTTGGCCTTCCGTAAATCAACATTTCGATGAGCCATAGTCCAGAAATACAAGAACTTCTTATTACCTCTGAAAAAACAGTAAAAGAAGCACTGAAAATAATAGATACCAACGCACAAGGAACTTGTTTTGTGGTTGATGCATCCGGAAAATTAATAGGTGTTGTTACTGATGGAGACATTCGTCGCGCTTTAATAGAAGGAAAAAGTCTTGATAGCAGAGTGAAAGATGTTATGCAAACAAAATTCACTGCATTACCAGTAACCACTCCAATCGATCAGATTCAATCAAAAATTTCCGAGCGCATCCGTCATATTCCTTTGGTGGATGAAAATAATATTCCAGTTGATTACGCAAGTTTCACTCGCGCACATCGTATTCCAGTAATGACACCATTGCTTTCAGGAAATGAATTGAAATATGTTACGGAATGTATTACTACTGGTTGGATTTCCTCACAAGGTGCATATGTGAAAAAATTCGAGCAACTTTTTGCGGAATATTCCGATATGAAATTTGGGGTTGCAGTTAGTAATGGAACTGTCGCTATTCATTTGGCACTTGTTGCATTGGGAATTGGTGAAGGTGATGAAGTAATTGTTCCCGATTTGACTTTTGCCGCTTCTATCAATGGCGTAATTTATACTGGAGCTACTCCTGTTATGGCTGATATTGATCCTGAAACATGGACACTTTCTCCTGCAGCAGTTGAAAAATTAATTACGTCGAAAACAAAAGCCATCATGCCCGTGCATATTTACGGCCATCCATGTCACATGGATGAGTTAATGGCAATTGCGAAAAAACACAACTTATTGGTTATTGAAGATTGTGCAGAAGCATTGGGAGCATTATACAAAGGCCAACACGTAGGAACTTTTGGTGATGCCGCCACTTTTAGCTTTTTTGGAAATAAAACAATAACCACTGGAGAAGGTGGAATGGTTTTGTTTAAGGACGAAACAGTTTGTAATAAAGCAATGGTATTGCGTGACCATGGCATGTCAAAATCAAAAAGATATTGGCATGATTTCGTTGGATACAATTACCGGATGACAAATATTCAAGCAGCCATTGGTTGTGCGCAGTTGGAACGTCTAGATGAATTTGTGAATGCAAAGAGAGGAATGGCTGCAGTTTTTAATTCGGGACTTTCACAACATAAAGCAATTACATTGCCACCTGAAAAAGATTGGGCTTTCAATGGATATTGGTTGTACACCTGTATCATTGATCCAAATGGTGGCGTATCACGAGATGAATTGATTGAGAAACTAATGAAGAATGGTGTTGAAACTCGTCCTGTTTTTTATCCGCTTCATGAAATGCCTCCTTATGTTCAATATATAAAACAGGGACAAACATTTCCGGTGACGAATCATGTTTCCAGAAATGGAATAAGTCTTCCTTCTTCGGTTACAATTTCTGCTGAAGAGCAAAACAGTATTCTCAATTCAGTCTCTGCCATTTACAATACGCGTAAGCTCAACGTCAATGTCTGAACCGAAAGTCTTATTTCTTATTCCTGCTCGTGGTGGAAGCAAAGGCCTTCCCGGTAAAAATATCCGACCAATGTTGGGCAAACCTTTAATTGCCTGGACCATTGAAACTGCACTTTTGGCAGCAAAAAGTGTGAATGGGAAAGTTGTTGTTTCTACGGATGATAAATCCATTTCTGATGTTGCGTTACAATACAACGCCGATGTGCCGTTTATGCGTCCAGCAGAATTAGCGCAAGACACTTCAACTTCCATGGATGTTGTTTTGCATGCACTCGATTTTTTTGAAAAACAAGGGGAAACATTTGATTTTCTCTGCATGTTGGAAGCAACTTCTCCCCAACGTTCAGTCGATGATATTCTTTCTGCTTTGAATTTGTTAATGAAAACGAATGGAGCAGAAAGTGTTGTAGGTGTTTGCAAAACGGAAAGTACACATCCTGCATTCCTCGCATTGAAGGATGAAAATAATTTCATCTCTTCTTATGCTGGTGAAAATTTTATTTTCAAGCGAAGACAGGAAATAGACGATGTGTTTTTCTTCGAAGGAAGCATGTACATCTCAAAAGCGGAATCACTTCGTAAAAGAAAATCTTTTTACCACGAAAAAACATTGGGTTTTGAAATGCCGAAATGGAAATCGTTCGAAGTGGATGATAAAGTTGATTTTATGATTATCGAGACATTATTGAAAGCAAAACAAGAAGGTAAGTTGGAATAAAATTCAAATCACAAAAATTAAAATTCAAAGCTCAAAAGATGCACAAGTCGAATGATTACAAGCATGAAGAGAATTGTTTTGAATCTTTTGTTAAGGAGGAGAAAAGGCCTGTCTATGACTTAGAGGAAAGAACATTTGCTTTTGCAAAAAATGTTAGGTATTACGTAAAAAAAATTGACAAGTCTTTTTGGAATATTGAATACCTCAAACAATTAATAAGATCTTCCGGGTCAATTGGAGCAAATTATATTGAGGCAAATGAGTTTCTTATAGAAAAAGATTTTTTAATGAAGGTTCGTATTTCAAAAAGGGAGGCTAAAGAATCTAATTATTGGTTGCGTTTGTTGGATTTGGATGAGAAAATTGAATTGGAAAATGAATGACAAGAATTAGTTAGGGAATCAGAAGAATTGAAAAGAATTTTAACTGCAATAATCAACAAAAGAATTATAAATCAAAAAGTCAAAATCTAAATCTTCTCAAATATTTTTTGAAATTTGTTTTTTGCTTTTTGGAATTTCCTTCATTATGAACTACAGTGATCGTTTAAACAAAGTAATTCCTGGCGGGGCACACACCTACAGTCGTGGTGATGATCAATACCCTGTGAATGCTCCACAAATTCTTTCTCATGGAAAAGGTGCTTACATATGGGATGCCGATGGAAATAAATTTCTCGATTATGGAATGGGATTGCGTTCTGTTACGCTCGGATATAATTACGATGAAATTTCTGAAGCAGGAATTGCTGAAATCAGAAAGGGAAATAATTTGACACGAGCTTCCTTGACAGAATTGGAAGCTGCGGAATTGATGATCGATCTTTTTCCATGGGCTGATCAAGTAAAATTTGCAAAGAATGGTTCTGTCGTTACCACAGCTGCCGTGAAAATGGCGCGTGCCTACACAGGTCGCAAATACGTAGCCATGTGTGCGGAACATCCGTTTTTCACTTATGATGATTGGTTTATTGGTACAACACCAATGAACAAGGGAATTCCTGAAGAAAATAAATCGCTCAGTCTTAGATTCAATTACAATAACATTGCTTCTCTTGAAAAATTATTTGCAGAACATCCAAATGAAATTTCCTGCGTCATTCTTGAACCTGCAACTTATCTTTCCCCTTGTGCAGGTGATGGAAAATTGATGCTCAATAAAAAAGGATGTGATGATAAAACATTAAGTTTTCTTCATCAAGTGAAAGCACTTTGTAAAAAGAATGGTGCAGTTTTTATTCTCGACGAAATGATCACAGGTTTTCGTTGGGATTTGCAAGGTGCAATGAAGGTTTACGATATTGAACCAGATCTTGCGACATTCGGAAAAGGAATGGCGAATGGTTTTGCACTCGCTGCCTTGATTGGTAAAAAGGAAATCATGAATCTGGGAGGAATTAAGGAAGAAGGAGCAGAGCGAGTATTTCTAATTTCCACAACTCATGGTTCGGAAATGTCTGCTTTTGGCGCATTCATCAAAACGATTGATGTTTATAAAAAGTTAGATGTGACTTCTCATCTTTGGGAATACGGTAAGAAATTCATCACGGGAATAAATTCCATTTCTCAAAATCTTGGAATTGAAAAACATTTTAGTGCAGAAGGATTTGCCTGTTCTCCTTATTATTTTACAAGAGACAAAGAGGGAAATGCTTCGCTTGAATTCAGGACTCTTTTTTCTCAAGAAATGATTAAGAACGGAGTGTTGATTCCATGGGTTGCACTTTCCTATTCTCATGGCGAAACGGAATTGGATTTGACACTTTCCGCTGTAGAAAAATCCTTGAAAGTGTATAAAGCGGCTCTAACGGATGGGATAGAAAAACATTTGGTAGGTCGTGCCATTAAACCTGTTTTCCGAAAATACAATTAGCATGAGCGAAGAAAAAGGAAAAGATTATGTGAAGGCACTTCAGGCTAGCGGCGAGGAGACGATAAAATATTATACCAAATCGATTGTAAAAACGGAGCAACAGAAATTTCTGGAGAAACTTTTGAAAGATTCCGGAAAAACATTTTCTGAAATTGCAGATATCGCATGTGGTGGTGGAACACTTTCTTTTCACCTGCGTTCAATATTCCCCAATGCTCATTTTACGCTTTCCGATTATAATGAAGATGGACTAAAACTCGCGAAAGAGTTGAATGGTGATGCTTGTTCCTATGTGCTTGGGAATATTTATGAGCTGTCAAATTTTCCTGATAATAAATTCGATCTTGTTTGTTGTTGGCAGACTTTATCATGGTTAGATGAACCAGAAAAGGCATTGAGTGAATTGATTCGCATTACCAAACCTGGTGGAAAAATTTATGCGAGCTCCCTTTTCAATCTTCATCACGACGTTGATATTTATGCAAAATTGCTTGATCATACTCGTCCTAATGGAGAATTGGGATTAGCATTTTCCTATAATACTTATTCAGCGAAAACAGTTTCAAAATGGCTGGATAAAAATGTAAAATCATTTTCATTGCATGAATTCATTCCTGATATGGATTTTTCATTTGATGGAAAAGGAATTGGAACCTATACTGTCAATACTGATAAAGGACGATTACAGTTTTCTGCAGGATATTTATTGAACTGGTCAATTTTAGAAATTGAAAAATAATATGGAACTCAACGGAAAAGTTATTGTCGTTACTGGAGGAGCAGGTTTGCTCGGTCGTGTTTTCTGCGAAGCTATTTGTGCTGCAGGAGGAACAGTAATTGTTGCAGAAAAGAATGAAGCTGAAGGAAGACCAGTTGCAGAAGATCTGCACAAGCGTTTTGATGGTCGTGCAATTTATTTGCCGGTTGATGTAACATCGGATTCTTCACTGCAGGTTTTGATTAGCTCGGTGCACAATGAATTCGGTTTTATTGATGCGCTTGTTAATAATGCTTATCCTAGAAATAAAAATTACGGCAATATTGTAGAAGAAGTCACCTATCACGATTTTGTTGAAAATGTGGGCATGCATGTGGGTGGATATTTTCTGGCATCAAAACATTTCGGGCAATATTTTACCAATAGAAAACAAGGAAACATTATTAACATGGGATCCATTTACGGTGTAATTGCTCCCCGTTTTGAAATTTACGAAGGAACACCAATGACAATGCCCGTTGAATATTCCGTCTTGAAAGCTGGAATTATTCATTTAACAAAGTACATGTCGAGATATTATAAAGGAAGAAATATCCGCTGCAATTCTATTTCTCCAGGAGGCATAGAAAATAATCAACCAGAATCTTTTATTGAGCACTACAATGCGTTTGGAAACACAAAAGGTATGTTGAGTCCAAAGGATATTTGTGGAACGCTCGTGTTCTTACTGTCTGATGCATCCACTTATGTGAATGGTCAGAATATTGTTGTGGATGATGGATGGTCCTTGTAGTTCGGAGTCCAGAAGTTATGAGTTCGGAGAAAGGTTGAAGCCGCTTACTTAACGCTCAAAACGGAATGCAATTTTCAGCAAAAACTTCCTCAATCATTTTTCGTGATTCTGTAAATGATTTATAGAATTGCGGTGGAGCATTTCCAAGATGCTTACTCATGAATGCTGTGGAATACCAGAATTTTATTTTTTCTCCCGCATATAATTTTGAAAGATAGAAACAGCCTGATGAGAATAAACAGAAAACGTGTTCTGTTTTGTCTTTCCAAAATGAAAAAATAACTTCTGCACTCGCATTGATCAATGTAGGATGATTTAACAATGTGTACGAGTAGCCTAAATCTTCTAGATGTTTTTTTGTTGCAATCAAAGATGCCTCCGATTGCATAGGATGTGGTTTCAAGAGGTAATGGTATTTTCCTGGAGTTTCAAGTTGTGAAAATATTTGATCAAGATATTCCGTCCAGAAAGAATAATTGACTTGATACATATCTACTGCTTCCAACAAAACAAACACGCAGGGTTTTTCTGGAACAATTAATTGATCCAAACGAATTGACTTATTGTAATTGACCAACAATTCACCTGCAAGAGTGGGGAAGGAGGCAATTTGAGGCAAGGCTTTTACCCAATCTGTTGAATGGCCTGTTTTTTCCAAATATCGTTTGTAGGCTTCTGAAAAAACGCAATAAAAATTCCCTTTTGAAATATTTGGATCTAGAATGTGGTAATAATCTCCTATTCCATGTTCAGCATAATTGATGCTTGCTTTTGGAAACAGCTGCTGTAAGGGACGATTCAAATAGGTTTGTGTGAGCATGAAGAAACTAACCTTTGCATCTGCAATTGAATAGTCGGCAAGAAGGTGTTGTAATTCAGTTCTGTATTTTTGATCAACACTTTTGAAATGACGCTGAAGTAAAAAGTTGTAAATATTTTTTACGATCGGCCAATTTTTTATTTTTCTCGTAAATGATTTACGTGTAGAAGGAGTGTAATCAAGTTCTTCACTTTCTACAATCGAAAAGTCATGAAATAAATTCCAATTGTGCAGTTTTGAAGTTTCAGTAATTACATTGATGAGGCCTTGTTTGCGTCTGCTTGCATCAATGAATAAAATGTCGATCTGGTCTTCTGTTTTTGTTTCCCTAGCGAGCATGCTCAAGTAAACCGTGCAGATATGCGATGGTGTGAGAAAAATTCGAATTTCCTTATCCTTCCCCATTTTAATTTTCGTTGAAAAATTTAAATCTATTTTTCAGGAAAGCCGGAACATATTGGTACAAATCGCTTACCCATTTTGAAATGATTACGATGCCAAAATAAATGAGTGAAAGAATAATCACTTTTGTCATTATTGAAAAGACGGGCAAGAAATTAAGTTGTACAAAATATCCTGCGACAGCTAAAAGAAGAATGAGCAGAAAAACATAAAGTGATTTTAAATCGAATGGCTGAAGCTGAAATCTTTTTTTGATGAAAAGGAATTTCAAAATATTATAAATGGAACTTGCAGCAAATGACGTCACTGCGGCTCCTAACATTCCTATTATTGGAATGAGTAGAATGTTACCAACAACAGTCATTACGAGCAGAGAAATATTAAACACCGATCCCCAAATGTATTTATCTGAATTAACCAGTATTGGGTAATTAATTCCAGTTGCCATGTTTATTAATGCACCACATGAAATAAATACAGTCACAAGCGCACCTTCGCGATAATCGGTCGGCAGGAAGGTCAACAAATCATGGATGTTGGAGATGACCATGATAAAAAGCCAGCCACCCAACAAGAGTAAGAATCGTGATGAGAGATAATAAATGTTTTTTATCTCCTTCATGTTTTTAGACGCCATTGCATGTGCGATGGATGGATTTGCAATTCGTTCCAAGGCATTGAGTGGCATTTCAATCATCAAGCCTATAAAAGCTGCGACGGAATAAATTCCTGCATGACCTTCTGAAATTGCCCCTACAAAAAGAGTATCAAGATATTTTAATCCAACAGAATTCATTGCTGTGACAGTAATGATAATTCCATATCTGATGATTGGGCGAAAACCGATATTTTCCTGAATGTATTTGTGATCGGGAACAAAGCCTGGCCGATCGATGAAGAAAATATTTACGATCAGAAGAATGCAGGTAATGCCATACGTCATGCAGAATGCAAACAGGAATTGTTCAAGATTGAGATAGCCCCAAAAATGCAGGAAGATGATTACAATGAAAAGTATTTTTGATAAAACATCATTGAGGAAAGTGGTGAAGGTGGTTTTGAGCAGCGCTATGCAATAGGAATTCAGTCCTAAGATGTAGGCGTTGATGATGGTAAGTAAAATGACAAAATTGAAATGCTGAACAAATTGTTGCGACCCATTTGCATAAAAACGAAAGATGAGTCCTTTTGCTGCCAATAAAACTATCAGTCCAACGATGACAGAAATTGTAGTGTAAATTAAAACGAATCCAAAAAATCCCCTGTGTTTATGATCTTTTCCGAAAGCCCTTGGCAAATATCTGATCGTAACTGCACTTATTCCAAATGAAAATAAAATCGACATCACTGCTGCAAACCCAAGAATCATTCTTGTGAGACCGAGTTCTTCCTTCGATAGAAAAACAGGTTGTATAAAAAGCAAACTCACAAAGCCAATTAATGTCCCTGTGTAAACAAGAACAGTGTTAATTACACCCTGCTTTTTTATAATGCCCAACTTTTTCTATTTGAGTAAATGAATTTTTCTTAAACCAGAAATCACAGATGATTTGATTTCATAGTACCAATCATTCTTGCCAGCTTCGGAATATTTCTTTTTTTGTAAATCAAATTGAATCGCATCAGGTGTGAAATCTACGGCCTTTCCTTTTTTACAAATGGCAAAAATTTCACTTATCTCGTATTTGTCACCATCCACAATTTCCTGAATTTCCAATCCTGCTTTCCTCAACAAATTAGCAAGAGATACTTTTGAAAAATAACTGATATGAACAACTCTGAAGAAATGTTTTCTCAAGGGTTTGGTCGGGTAAAACGAATTGGGGACAGCCACAAATAAAATCCCATTGTCCGACAATGCTTCCTGTGCTTTTTTCAAAACGTCAAACGGTTCATGGAAATGTTCAAGGACATGGCGCATGATTATCAAATCATATTTTCCTGCTGCAGATTTTTCCCATCCTGAAAAAACATCGTTGCTCAAATAATTTATTCCATTTTCCAGCAAATAACCTTTACAATTTTCAGAAGGCTCAATTGCATCGTAACTGCCAGTAGGAAATTTGTTTTTTCTTAAATAAATTAATGCGTGCCCCATTCCACAACCAATATCCAAAACATGATCGAGTTTTGGTTGGATGTTGCGGTCATTGAAACGTGCTAATATTTTTTTGACGGGCTCGTATCGGTAATTCTCATCATTCTGTGTAAGCACTTCCGGTCTGTAGTAACGGTCATACTCTACAGCGTAAAATTTGTCATATCGCTCCTTCGTCCATCTTGGATTGAGATAGGAAAAACCGCATTTTTTACAAATCACCACGTTCGTAGGAAGACCGAATTGGCCTTTCTGCGAAACTGTTTCAAAATCATTTTCACCACAGACTAGGCAGTCTGTCATTTCAAAATCTAAATCCATTTAAATACTTTAATCAAAATTAACCTTATTAATTGGGTTACATTTATTTTCTATTGGTAAACTGACAAGAGTGATGTTAATCTTATAGCATCATTACTAATTTCTGCTTTTAGAACGATCGATTGATTCCAATCACCCAACGCATTTGAATATAATCAGGAGAATTGTATGGAGTTGCGTTTAAAAACAACGGCATATCAAATCGAATGGTTAATGGTTTTACCAATTGCAAAGGAGGAAAACGTTTGATGGTAAGTGCGCATCCCACGCCGGCATCAGCACGCACATCACTCATGGCCAATCCTTCATTCGAGAAATTGAAATTCATTGCGCCAACATCGCCGAATAGGTAAGTGGTTAATCCTAAAACGGAATTTACTTTTGGCAATTTCCTTCCAATGAAATGGAACAGTTCCTGGAATTCAACTTCAACATTTTCTGCATAACCTGTTGTGCCTTTGTAGGTGTTGCGTACGCCGCCATACCAATCGTATTGTGGCATCGCGTATCCAGCATAACCGCGAAGGTCCAATCCACCGCCAGCTTGGAAATGATTCACATCGCTACCAAATCCACCCCAATCGCTTGGGAAAAATGCAACGGAGCGTGTGTATTTATTATCCATCATTGCTTCCGGATTTGCACCTGCTCCATACAACATCGATTCACTTGCCCAGTTTTTTCCTGTGCCAATTTGCGCAAATGTTCTTGTATTGATGTTGATTCTTCCAAGATCATTTTTATTCAAAACATTCATTGATAAATAATGATAATCATAATCACTTCCTATGGCAGTGGAACGCAGATTTAATTGAATATTTCCATTACCATGGTGATAGGTGTAAGGATGTTCGTATCCAAGTGTAATCGTATTGTTGAATTTTTGAACTTCCCAATCCTTC